>NZ_JAACFW010000004.1:0-256196 GCF_029237245.1 Aeromonas sp. 5HA1 | reverse complement strand
CTCGCCGGCAAAAGTAGCAAGCTACTTTCCCGCTGCCGCTCGACTTGCATGTGTTAGGCCTGCCGCCAGCGTTCAATCTGAGCCATGATCAAACTCTTCAATTTAAGTTTGGTTTGCGTTCATTCATCACCGAGGCAATGAACTTCAGCGGCTCAATGAATTGCTGAAATAAACTGTTCGACTTCTTATTGCTAAGAAATCGTCTTGGTCACTTCACCAGACATTGAAAATCAACAAAATTGTTTGATGTTCGATGCTGTGAGTGCCCACACAGATTGCTTGATTCAAATTGTTAAAGAGCGACGCAACAGTGTGTTGCTGCGGGAGTGGAATTCTACTCAACCGCCTTCTCGAGTCAAGCCTTATTTTCAAAGGCTTTTCGAGGTTATCGACGAGGTTGTTTGCGTTGCCGCTTGCCCTGTCGATGGAGGCGCATTATAGGGAGTTGAATCTTTCTGGCAAGCAGATAATTGCAAAAAGATGGCTTTCATCAACCGTTCGCTCATAAAGCCACCAATATGCATGTTAAGCGAACGAAATCAGCCCGCGACTGGCACTGAAACGGCGAAATCGTGCAGGTTGTCGTAGATGGCGTCCGCCAAGGCGATGCCGGCGTCAGTCACAGGTTTGCCAGTACGCACCATGACGTTATGACCAACATTGGCACTGGCTGCCGCTTTCAGGTCGGAAGGTTTGTCACCAACCATATAAGAACGGCTCATGTCGATGCCCAGCTCCTGTTGTGCCAACAGCAGCATGCCGGGTTCAGGTTTGCGGCAATCACAAGGGGCGCCGTGATCCGGGTGATGTGGACAGAAATAGATTCCGTCGAGATCCACATCCCGATCGGCCAGTGACCAATCCATCCACTCGGTCAGATTCATGAAGTCATCTTCACTGAAGTAGCCGCGGGCAATACCAGACTGATTGGTGACGACGATCAATAGATAGCCTTTCTTCTTTAACAGTTGCAGGGCTTCGATCACACCGGGCAGGAAATGGAAGTCATCGACTTGGCTGACATAACCAGTGTCTTCGTTGATGACACCGTCACGGTCCAGAAAAATGGCGGGCTTGCTCACTGGGGACTACCTCAATAAATGATTTTGCAAAGTATCTCATAGGGCATAAGGCCCAAAAAGAAAAAGGGGCAGCCGAAGCCACCCCTTTTGATGTTTGTAATAACGAATCGATTAAGCGATTACGCTAGCTACAACACCGGCACCTACGGTACGGCCACCTTCACGGATAGCGAAACGCAGGCCGTCGTCCATTGCGATCGGCGCAATCAGGGTAACAACCATTTTGATGTTGTCGCCTGGCATTACCATCTCTACGCCTTCCGGCAGTTCGATGGTACCGGTCACGTCGGTTGTACGGAAGTAGAACTGCGGACGGTAGCCTTTGAAGAACGGGGTATGACGACCACCTTCTTCTTTGGACAGTACGTACACTTCAGATTCGAACTTGGTGTGCGGCTTGATAGAACCCGGCTTGGCCAGTACCTGACCACGCTCTACGTCTTCACGCTTAACACCACGCAGCAGCGCGCCGATGTTCTCGCCTGCACGACCTTCGTCCAGCAGCTTACGGAACATTTCAACACCGGTACAGGTGGTAGAAACGGTATCTTTGATACCCACGATTTCTACGGTCTCACCGACTTTAACGATACCGCGCTCTACACGACCGGTAACTACGGTACCACGGCCAGCGATGGAGAATACGTCTTCGATAGGCATCAGGAACGGCAGGTCAATTGCGCGCTCCGGCTCCGGGATATAGGTATCCAGGTGGCCAGCCAGCTCGATGATCTTCTCTTCCCATGCAGCGTCGCCTTCCAGCGCTTTCAGCGCGGAACCACGAACTACCGGCAGGTCATCACCCGGGAAGTCATACTCGGTCAGCAGTTCACGAACTTCCATCTCGACCAGTTCGAGCAGCTCTTCGTCATCTACCATGTCGCACTTGTTCATGAACACGATCATGTACGGGATACCAACCTGGCGACCCAGCAGGATGTGCTCACGAGTTTGCGGCATCGGGCCGTCGGTCGCGGCTACTACCAGGATCGCGCCGTCCATCTGGGCAGCACCGGTGATCATGTTTTTAACGTAGTCGGCGTGACCAGGGCAATCTACGTGCGCGTAGTGACGGATGGCTGTGTCGTATTCTACGTGGGAGGTGTTGATGGTGATTCCACGCTCACGCTCTTCCGGTGCCTTGTCGATCTGGTCGAAGGCGAAAGCTTTACCACCGAAGTGCTTGGCCAGCACGTTGGTGATGGCGGCGGTCAGGGTGGTTTTACCGTGGTCAACGTGGCCGATGGTGCCGACGTTAACGTGCGGTTTGTTACGCTCAAATTTTTCTTTAGACACGACGTAGTCCTTCTTGGTTAAACCCGCCTACCGTCGTAGGCGGGGAATCATAAATTACTTGGATTTGCGCTCTTCGATAACTGCCTGAGCCACGTTGTTCGGGGCGTCGGAGTACTTAGCGAATTCCATTGCGTAGGAAGCACGACCTTGGGTAGCGGAACGCAGTGCGGTCGCATAACCGAACATTTCGGCCAGCGGAACCAGGGCACGTACGATCTTGCCGGACGGGCCGTCTTCCATACCTTCGATCAGGCCACGACGACGGTTCAGGTCACCGATAACGTCGCCCATGTAATCTTCCGGAGTCTCGACTTCGACCTTCATGATCGGTTCGAGCAGTACCGGATTGGCTTTCATGTAACCAGACTTGAAGGCCATGGAAGCAGCGATTTTGAACGCCAGTTCGGAGGAGTCAACATCATGGTAAGAACCGAAGTGCAGACGCACGCCCAGATCCATTACCGGATAGCCTGCCAGCGGGCCGGATTTCAGCTGCTCACGGATACCCTTGTCAACACCCGGAATGTATTCACCAGGAATCACGCCGCCTTTGATGTCGTTAACGAACTCGTAGGCTTTGCCGGCTTCCAGCGGGTACATGTCGATAACGACGTGACCGTACTGACCACGACCACCAGACTGCTTGGCGTGCTTGCCTTCGACATCCTTGACGGTTTCGCGGATGGTTTCACGGTAGGCAACCTGAGGCTTACCTACGTTCGCTTCAACCTTGAACTCGCGACGCATACGGTCAACGATGATGTCCAAGTGCAGCTCACCCATACCGGCGATGATGGTTTGGCCAGATTCTTCGTCAGTCCATACTCGGAAAGACGGATCTTCCTGCGCCAGACGGCCGAGTGCCAGACCCATCTTCTCTTGGTCAGCCTTGGTTTTCGGCTCAACCGCGATGGAGATTACCGGCTCCGGGAATTCCATACGCTCGAGGATGATCGGTGATTTTTCGTCACACAGGGTGTCACCAGTGGTCACGTCTTTCAGACCGATGGCGGCAGCGATATCGCCTGCGCGAACTTCTTTGATCTCTTCACGCTTGTTGGCGTGCATCTGAACGATACGGCCAAAACGCTCGCGCTTCTCTTTGACAGAGTTCAGCACTGAGTCACCGGAGTTAACCACACCGGAGTAAACGCGGAAGAAGGTCAGGTTGCCTACGAACGGGTCGGTGGCAATCTTGAACGCCAAAGCAGCGAACGGCTCGTCATCAGATGCATGACGCTCGTCTTTGGTAACGCCGTCCAGCTTCAGGCCGTCGATGGCAGCTACGTCGGTCGGAGCCGGCAGATAGTCAACCACGGCATCCAGCATGGCCTGTACGCCCTTGTTCTTGAACGCGGAGCCACAGGTAACCAGGATGATTTCGTTGTTCAGAACGCGCAGACGAAGAGCTTTCTTGATCTCTTCCTCGGTCAGTTCTTCACCACCCAGGTATTTTTCCATCAGGTCTTCAGACGCTTCAGCAGCGGCTTCAACCAGGGACATGCGCATTTCTTGCGCCTGTTCCAGCAGCTCGGCCGGGATCTCTTCGTAATCGAAGGATACGCCCTGGTCAGCTTCGCTCCAGTTGATGGCTTTCATCTTGACCAGGTCGATAACGCCCTTGAAGTTCTCTTCTGAACCGATGTTCAGTTGCAGAGGAACCGGGGTACCTTTCAGACGGGTCTTGATGTGCTCAACGCAGCGCAGATAGTTCGCACCGGTACGGTCCATCTTGTTGACGAACGCAATACGGGGAACTTTGTATTTGTTAGCCTGACGCCATACGGTCTCAGACTGTGGCTGTACGCCACCTACGGCACAGTACACCATCACGGCGCCGTCCAGAACACGCATTGAACGCTCTACTTCGATAGTAAAGTCAACGTGGCCGGGGGTATCGATGATGTTGATACGGTGCGGTTGGAACTGTTTACCCATACCGGACCAGAAAGCGGTGGTCGCGGCGGAGGTGATGGTGATACCACGCTCTTGTTCCTGTTCCATCCAGTCCATGGTGGCGGCGCCATCGTGAACTTCACCGATCTTGTGACTTACACCGGTGTAAAACAGAACGCGCTCGGTAGTAGTAGTCTTACCGGCGTCGATGTGAGCGGAGATACCGATATTACGATAACGCTCAATGGGGGTTGTACGAGCCATTGTCATCCTCTTACTAGGAGCGGACCCCTAGATAACTGAAGGTGCGCAGAGCCAAAAGACCCTGCGCAAGCGGATTACCAGCGGAAGTGAGCGAAGGCCTTGTTCGCTTCAGCCATACGGTGAACGTCTTCACGTTTCTTGACAGACGAACCCTTATTGTCAGCGGCATCCAGCAGCTCGCCAGCCAAACGCTGAGCCATTGATTTTTCACCACGTTTACGAGCGGCGTCAACCAACCAGCGCATTGCCAGAGCATTGCGACGGACCGGACGAACTTCTACCGGCACCTGATAGGTTGCACCACCGACACGACGAGATTTAACCTCGACGGCCGGACGAATGTTGTCCAGGGCTTCTTCGAATACGGCCAGGTGATCTTTGCCAGATTTGGTGGCAATGATGTCCAGCGCGCCATATACGATGGCTTCGGAAACAGATTTCTTACCGTCAACCATTACTACGTTGACAAATTTAGCCAGCAGCTCTGATCCGAACTTGGGATCCGGCAGGATTTTACGCTGACCAACAACACGACGTCTTGGCATTTCAAATTCTCCGTAACTTCAGGGGTTACCCAAAACTAGAAAGTTATCTAACTAGAAACGAATTAACGTTTGGCCTTACTTAACGGAGAACCATTAAGCTTTCGGACGCTTCACGCCATACTTGGAGCGAGCCTGCTTACGGTCTTTAACACCGGCACAGTCCAACGCACCACGAACGGTGTGGTAACGAACACCTGGCAAGTCTTTTACACGACCGCCACGGATCAGCACAACGGAGTGCTCTTGCAGGTTGTGACCTTCACCACCGATGTAGGAGGTGACTTCGAAGCCGTTGGTCAGACGTACACGGCATACTTTACGCAGTGCAGAGTTAGGCTTCTTCGGGGTGGTGGTATATACACGAGTGCACACGCCACGCTTCTGAGGGCACGCTTCCAGCGCAGGCACGTTGCTTTTAACAACGAGCTTGATGCGTGGCTTGCGAACCAACTGGTTAATAGTTGCCATCAAAAGGCTCCTGATAATGACTTCATAAACATGTGAAAAATCCTCCCCGCAGATACGGGGACGCGAAATTTTATGCCCTGTTGTCAAGGGAGTCAAGATTTATACAATCCGTGCCGCAAAAGGGCACAATGGATCCCTTGTAAAGAGTCATAACTGACTGAACCTCATCGATAAAAATGGATGCTAGCCGCCCCAGGTCTGTGGTGACCCTTTTTCCGCGATCAACGCGACCAGACCGGCCATATCCAGATCCATCCCGATCCTCTGCTGCAATCCCCTCGCCTGCAAGTCTTCTCGCATCACATAGAGCGGAATATCTGCCAATTGCTCGCACCATTGAGGGGCCGTAGCCGCGATAACGGCATCCTGCATCAGCACCAAGAGATCATCCGGCTGGCGATAGCAGAGCGCCTGTTCCAGATCCTGGCTCAGGAAGGGGGACGTCAGTATCAGCTGTATCATGGTCACCTCAAAAACAGATATGGGTAGCGCATTGGCCCCACTGGCGGCAGATATCAGCACGGGAGAGGCTCTCAGCAGGGATCAGCAGGTCATCCATCGTCAGACTGCGTTCGGCAAGCGAGTCGGCACACACATAGACTTCCTCGATGTCATACAGCTCCAGCAGCTTGAAGGTCGGTGCATAGTGGCGCTGCAAGATGGCTTGAGGCTGCTGCTCCTTGACCAGCTGCAAGACACCGTCACCGATGAGGAACATGGCGAGCGACTCGGTCAGCGCCGAGGTCGCCAGCAAGGCATCCAGTCCTTCCCGTCCGGCGGCGGTACCATGGGGACCACGCCGGCAGATGAAAGCTATCTTGTTCATCTCACCCTCCTAGAACTGGACAAAGCGATCGGCGGTCAGGCTGGCTTCGGCCAGCTGACCCAGCCCACTCAAGCAAAATGGTGCCTGCAGGTTGAACTGCACCTTGCCTGCCCCCTTCGCCTCAGTCTCATCAAGCACACCACGCCGCATGGCGGCGGCAACGCACACATCGATACGTATCCCCTGCCCTATGGCCAACTCACGCCACAGCGCCACCAGGTTGCTCTCATCGGAGGCGGGGGCGTGCAGTTCGTTGCCATTGCAGACCCCATCCTGATAGAAGAAGAGGTGTGATAGCCGATGCCCTTGTTCGATGAGGCTCAAGGCAAAACGGTAGGCGGTGCTGGCCGACTGGGTGCCATAGGCAGGCCCCGTCACCAACAGGGCGAAACTCAGACTCATATCCGGACTCCTGTGCAGGTCTCTGTCCATTCTACGCCCCAAAGACAAAAAAGCCCCTCCAGGGAGGGGCTCTTCATTCAGCCGTGGATCAGACGTAAGCGATGGCTTCGACTTCAACCAGCACATCTTTGGGCAGACGGGCCACTTCCACACAAGAGCGGGCCGGTGCCGAGTCACCAAAGTAGCGTGCATAAACCTGGTTAAAGGCAACGAAGTTGTTCATGTCGCTGAGGAAACAGGTGGTCTTCAGCACCTTGCTGGTGTCGGCACCCGCCGCCTTCAATACTGCAACCAGGTTCTTCATCACCTGCTCGGCCTGCGCTTCGACGCCGCCAGCCACGATCTCCATGGTGGCAGGATCAAGCGGGATCTGCCCGGAGGTGAAGACCAGCTCGCCCAGTTTGGTAGCCTGAACATATGGACCAATTGCGGCTGGTGCCTTGTCGGTTGCAATAACTTCTTTAGCCATTCTTGTCTATCCCCTTCTATGGCGCTTACTCGTTCTCGTCTTCACCCTGCTTGCGCTGTCGGATGTACAGATAAACGGTATGTTTGGAAATATTCAGTTTGTCGGCGACCAGATTGATCGAGTCCTTGATATCAAATATGCCCTTCTCGAACAGCTGGGTCACGATAAACCTGTTTTTAGCATTGTTGGCAACAGTCGGATCACGGTTGATCTCATCGATAGTGTTATCCACCGTCTGGGCGACCAGCTCTTCCACACTGTTGGCAAACGTCTCCGGTGACTGGCGCTCAACTTGTTGCGGCGTCGGAAAAAACTCGGCGACAAACTCGTGAAAAGGCGCATTGATGTGCAAGTTGATGCAGATAAGACCGATCACCTGCTTGTCACTGTTCCTGATGGCGATGGTACTCGACTTCATCAGGGCACCGGTACGGCTGCGGGCAAAATAACTCTGGGTGTAATCCTGGCCGGTATTCTCTATGTCCTTGAGCATACGCAGCGCGAGATCGGTAATGGGGGCCCCCTCGTTCCGTCCCGTATTGAACCCGTTGGCAATCTTGATCACTGACTCGTGCAGATTTTCCAGGGAGTGAAGAACCACTTCACAGTGCTTGCCGAACAGTTCGGCCAAGCCTTCGATAAGCCCTCCATAGGAGCGCAACAATTCCCTGTCTTCGTCTGTAAAAGTGCGACCGATCAGTTGCTCTTCGGGAAGCATCACTTCCTCGATACCGACAGTCATGTTCTACCTCTGTAATAACCATTCAACTTTCCCGAGTTTTCAATTGCGGGGGGGCAAAGTCAACTTTTTTTGATTTTTTACTCTCCAACCTTGCTCTGGATCATCCGAATATCCGCGTGGCGACTGGCTTTGACGAGAAAACAGCCAATAAAAAGGGCCCCTTGAAGGAGCCCTTTTCGATCACTGCAGCAGAAGATTACTCTTCGTCAAAGCTGCCGGATGCGTTGAGCAGATCCGCCAGATTTTGCTGAGCTTCGTCGGCAGTCACCTGCGGCACACCAACAGCACGGGCTGCGGCGGCACGCTGGTTGATCCGGGCATGGTGGTAGGCAAAGCCGGTACCAGCCGGGATCAGACGACCCACGATCACGTTCTCTTTCAGGCCACGCAGTTCATCACGCTTGCCGCCAACGGCCGCTTCGGTCAGAACACGAGTGGTTTCCTGGAAGGAAGCCGCGGAGATGAAGGACTCGGTGCTCAGGGATGCCTTGGTAATACCCATCAGGATATGACGGAAGGTGGCCGGAGTCTTACCCTCGGCAACCAGCTTACGGTTGGCAATCTTCACGCGAGCCACTTCAACCTGCTCGCCTTCGATAAGGTCAGTGTCGCCAGCGCTCAGGATCTCGCACTTGCGCAGCATCTGACGAACGATGACTTCGATGTGCTTGTCGTTGATCTTAACGCCTTGCAGACGGTAAACGTCCTGCACTTCGTTGGCGATATAGTTGGCGACCGGGCTGATACCGCGCAGACGCAGGATATCGTGAGCAGATTCAGGACCGTCTGCCAGCACTTCACCCTTCTCAACTTTTTCACCTTCGAACACGTTCAGGTTACGCCACTTCGGAATCATCTCCTCGTAGACGTCGCCACCATCAGTCGGGGTGATGACCAGACGGCGTTTGCCCTTGGTCTCTTTCCCGAAGGAGATGGTACCGGAGATCTCGGCCAGGATAGCCGGTTCCTTCGGTTGACGTGCTTCGAACAGATCCGCAACGCGCGGCAGACCACCGGTGATGTCCTTGGTACCACTGGACTCTTGCGGAATACGCGCGACCGCGTCACCCACGCCCACGTTGGCACCATCTTCCAGGTTCACGATCGCCTTGCCCGGCAGGAAGTACTGGGCGGCAACGTCGGTACCCGGGATCATGACATCCTTGCCGTTCTGGTCGACCAGCTTCACGGTCGGACGCATCTCTTTACCGGCGCTCGGACGTTCGTTGACATCCAGCACGACGATAGAGGAGAGACCGGTCAGCTCGTCGGTCTGACGAGTGATGGTCACGCCATCGATCATGTGCTCGAACTGGAGGCGACCCGCCACTTCTGTGATGATCGGGTGGGTATGCGGATCCCAGTTGGCGACGGTGTCGCCGGCGCTCACGGCCTGGCCATCTTTCACTTCCAGCACGGAACCGTAAGGCAGCTTGTGGCTTTCCTTGGTACGGCCCATGTCATCCATAATGGTCAGTTCGGTAGAACGGGAGGTGATAACCAGTTTGTCATCGCTGTTGTGAACGAACTTGGCGTTCTGCAGCTTGATGCTACCTGTGTTCTTGACCTGGATGCTGCTCTCGGCAGCAGCTCGGGATGCGGCACCACCGATGTGGAAAGTACGCATTGTAAGCTGGGTACCCGGTTCACCGATGGACTGGGCGGCGATAACACCGACAGCCTCACCCTTGTTAACCAGGTGACCACGGGCCAGATCACGGCCGTAGCAGTGAGCACAGTTACCGAAGTCAGTTTCACAGGTGATGGCAGAACGTACCTTCACACGGTCAACGGAGTTGCGCTCCAGCAGGTCACACAGCTGCTCGTCGAGCAGGGTGTTGCGCGCTACCAGAATTTCGTCTTCAGTACCCGGCTTGATCACGTCATCGGCAACCACACGGCCCAGCACGCGCTCACGCAGCGGCTCGACCACGTCACCACCTTCGATCAGCGGAGTCATCCACAGACCTTCAACAGTGCCGCAATCGTCCTCGGTGATCACCATGTCTTGTGCCACGTCAACCAGACGACGAGTCAGGTAACCGGAGTTAGCCGTCTTCAGTGCGGTATCCGCCAGACCCTTACGGGCACCGTGAGTGGAGATAAAGTACTGCAGTACGTTCAGACCTTCGCGGAAGTTAGCCACGATAGGGGTCTCGATGATGGAGCCATCCGGCTTGGCCATCAGGCCACGCATACCGGCCAGCTGACGGATCTGGGCTGCGGAACCCCGCGCACCAGAGTCGGCCATCATAAAGATGCTGTTGAACGACGCTTGCTCTTCTTCTTCACCCAGAGAGTTGACATCACGCTCTTTGGACAAGTTCTCCATCATGGCCTTGGAGACGCGCTCGTTGGCGCTGGCCCAGATATCGATAACCTTGTTGTAGCGTTCGCCCGCGGTCACCAGACCGGACAGGAACTGGTCCTGGATCTCGGCAACTTCGGCTTCGGCAGCGGCGATGATGTCTTTCTTGGCATCCGGGATGACCATGTCATCGATACCAACGGACGCACCGGACAGGGCCGCATAATGGAAACCGGTATACATCAGCTGGTCAGCGAAGATAACGGTGTCCTTCAGGCCCTGCTTGCGATAGCAGGTGTTCAGCAGACGGGAAATGAGCTTTTTACCCAACGCCTTGTTGGAAACACTCTTGATCCAGTTCTGCGGATTGGCATCCAGATCAGCCTGCTCTGCAGCAGTCAGCACCTTGGGCTCATCGATCAGGGCATATTCCATGCCTTTCGGCAGGATCAGGCTTAGGATCGCACGACCAACAGTGGTGTTCTTCAGCTCTGTACGCTCTACCAGCGAATCATCTGCCTGACGGAGATATTCGGTGATACGTACTTTGACGCGAGCATGCAGATCGGCCAGACCGGCGCGATATACCTTCTCGGCCTCTTTCGGGCCGGCCAGCACCATACCTTCGCCCTTGGCGTTGATACGGGCACGGGTCATGTAGTACAGACCCAAGACCACGTCCTGGGAAGGAACAATGATCGGCTCACCGGAGGCAGGCGACAGGATGTTGTTGGTAGACATCATCAGCGCACGCGCTTCCAGCTGGGCTTCCAGGGTCAGCGGTACGTGGACCGCCATCTGGTCACCATCGAAGTCCGCGTTATAGGCGGCACAAACGAGCGGGTGCAGCTGGATAGCCTTGCCTTCGATCAGGGTCGGTTCAAACGCCTGGATACCCAGACGGTGCAGTGTCGGTGCACGGTTCAGCAGAACCGGGTGTTCGCGGATCACTTCGTCCAGGATATCCCAAACGACAGCTTCTTCACGCTCCACCATCTTCTTGGCGGCCTTGATGGTAGTCGCCAGACCGCGGGATTCCAGCTTGCCATAGATGAACGGCTTGAACAGTTCCAGCGCCATCTTCTTCGGCAGACCGCACTGATGCAGACGCAGGGTCGGACCTACGGTGATAACGGAACGACCAGAGTAGTCGACGCGCTTGCCCAGCAGGTTTTGACGGAAACGACCTTGCTTACCCTTGATCATATCGGCCAAGGATTTCAGCGGACGCTTGTTGGAACCTGTGATGGCACGACCACGACGGCCGTTGTCCAGCAGGGCATCCACGGACTCTTGCAGCATGCGCTTTTCGTTGCGCACTATGATGTCCGGTGCAGCCAGGTCCAGCAGACGCTTCAAGCGGTTGTTACGGTTGATCACGCGACGATACAGATCGTTCAGATCGGAAGTCGCGAAACGGCCGCCGTCCAGCGGTACCAGCGGACGCAGGTCCGGCGGCAGCACAGGCAGCACTGTCATGATCATCCACTCCGGCTTGTTGCCGGACTGCAGGAAGGCTTCCATCAGCTTCAGACGCTTGGTGGTCTTCTTGCGCTTGGTTTCGGAGTTGGTCTGATCCAGCTCCTCACGCATGGTCTTGACTTCACCTTCCAGATCGATGGCACGCAGCAATGCAAGGATTGCTTCGGCACCCATCTTGGCGTCAAATTCGTCGCCCCACTCTTCCAGTGCGTCCAGATAGTTCTCTTCGGAGAGCATCTGGCTGCGCTCGAGGTTGGTCATGCCGGGTTCGATCACTACATAGGATTCGAAATACAGCACGCGCTCGATGTCACGCAGGGTCATGTCCAGCAGCAGACCGATACGGGACGGCAGGGACTTCAGGAACCAGATGTGGGCAGTCGGGCTGGCCAGCTCGATATGGCCCATACGCTCGCGACGGACCTTGGTCTGGGTCACTTCTACGCCACACTTCTCGCAGATCACACCACGGTGTTTCAGGCGCTTGTACTTGCCGCACAGACACTCGTAGTCCTTCACCGGTCCGAAGATACGGGCACAGAACAGACCATCACGTTCCGGCTTGAAAGTCCGGTAGTTGATGGTCTCAGGCTTTTTGACCTCACCGAATGACCAGGAGCGGATCATGTCAGGAGAGGCCAGACCGATCTTAATACTGTCAAACTCTTCGGTCTTGGTCTGAGCCTTCAAAAACTTGAGTAAGTCTTTCACGTGTTTCCCCTGTCAGGAGTCTAACCTCGGCGCCCCTACTGCCAAAGCAGCGGGGCGCCCACGTCAATTCTCGAACAATAAGAGCGAGCTCTTACTCTTCGTCCAGCTCGATGTTGATACCCAGAGAGCGGATTTCCTTCAACAGTACGTTGAAGGATTCGGGCATGCCCGGCTCCATACGGTGGTCGCCATCCACGATGTTTTTGTACATCTTGGTACGGCCATTCACATCGTCAGACTTGACGGTCAGCATTTCCTGCAGGGTATATGCCGCACCGTAAGCCTCCAGGGCCCACACTTCCATCTCACCGAAACGCTGACCACCGAACTGCGCCTTACCACCCAGCGGTTGCTGGGTAACCAGGCTGTAAGAACCGGTAGAACGCGCATGCATCTTGTCGTCTACCAAGTGGTTCAGCTTCAGCATGTACATGTAACCTACGGTGACCTTACGCTCGAAGACGTTGCCGGTACGACCGTCGAACAGGGAGATCTGACCGGATTCCGGCAGATCGGCCAGCTTCAGCAAGGCTTTGATTTCGTGCTCTTTGGCACCATCAAAGACAGGTGTAGCGACCGGCAGACCCTTGCGCAGGTTACCCACCAGGGTACGTACGTCGTCGTCAGACAGCTCGGCGATGTCCACTTGCTTGGTGTCCTTCTCGCCCAGGTCATAGACCTGTTGCAGGAAGTCACGCATCTCGTGCAGCGCGCGCTGCTCCTTGATCATGCGGTCGATTTTCTCGCCGATACCCTTGGCAGCAAGGCCCAGGTGTACTTCGAGGATCTGACCGATGTTCATACGGGACGGTACGCCCAAGGGGTTCAGTACGATGTCGACCGGACGGCCGTATTCGTCATGAGGCATATCCTCGACCGGGCAGATCTTGGAGATAACACCCTTGTTACCGTGACGGCCCGCCATCTTGTCACCCGGTTGGATGCGACGCTTGACTGCCAGGTAAACCTTGACGATTTTCAGTACGCCCGGCGCCAGATCATCACCCTGGATAATCTTGCGACGCTTGTTCTCGAACTTCTTGTCGAAGTCGGCTTTCAGCTCGATGTGCTGTTCGGCGATCTGTTCCAGCTCGATCTGCTTGGCTTCATCTTCGATGGCCAATTCAAACCACTTGGTACGATCCAGCTTGTTCAGACGATCTTCGCTGTAACCGGCGGCCAGCAGCAGGTTGCGGGAGCGGCCGAAAATGCCGTCTTCCAGGATCTTGAACTCTTCGGTCAAGTCCTTTTTCGCTTCCTTCAGCTGCATCTCTTCGATTTCTTTGGCGCGCTTGTCTTTTTCCACGCCATCGCGGGTAAAGACTTGCACGTCAACCACGGTACCGTACACACCGTTCGGCACACGCAGGGAGGAGTCCTTCACATCGGAGGCCTTCTCACCGAAGATGGCGCGCAGCAGCTTCTCTTCCGGCGTCAGCTGGGTTTCACCTTTCGGTGTTACCTTGCCGACCAGAATGTCGCCGCCCTTCACTTCGGCACCCACGTAGACGATACCGGACTCGTCCAGCTTGGACAGAGCGGCTTCACCCACGTTCGGGATGTCGGCAGTGATCTCTTCCGGACCCAGCTTGGTGTCACGGGAGATACAGGCCAGTTCCTGGATATGGATGGTGGTCAGGCGATCTTCCTGAACAACGCGCTCATTCACCAGAATCGAGTCTTCAAAGTTGTAACCGTTCCACGGCATGAACGCGACGCGCAGGTTTTGGCCCAGCGCCAGTTCGCCCAGATCGGTAGACGGACCGTCAGCAACCACGTCACCGGCCATGACCGGCTCACCCAACATCACGCAAGGACGCTGGTTGATACAGGTGTTCTGGTTGGAACGGGTGTACTTGGTCAGGCTGTAGATGTCGATGCCGGCTTCGCCTGGCAGCAGCTCATCTTCGTTGACCTTGATAACGATACGGGAGGCATCGACGTAGTCGATCATGCCGCCACGCTTGGCCACTACGGTTACACCGGAGTCAACGGCCACGGCGCGTTCCATACCGGTACCTACCAGCGGCTTGTCAGCACGCAGAGTCGGTACGGCCTGACGTTGCATGTTCGAACCCATCAGGGCTCGGTTAGCATCATCGTGTTCCAGGAAGGGGATCAGAGCGGCTGCCACAGATACGATCTGCTGCGGGCTCACGTCCATATACTGGATCTGGTCGGCGTTCATAAAGGTGGATTCACCTTTGTGGCGGCACGGGATCAATTCATCTTTCAGACGGCCATCTTCGGTGGTCGCGGCGTTAGCCTGTGCGATCACGTACTTGCCTTCTTCAATAGCAGACAGATAGTCCACTTCGTCGGTGATCACACCGTCAATGACTTTACGGTACGGCGTCTCGAGGAAACCATACTCGTTGGTACGAGAGTACACGGACAGAGAGTTGATCAGACCGATGTTCGGACCTTCAGGAGTCTCGATAGGGCACAGACGACCGTAGTGAGTCGGGTGCACATCTCGAACTTCAAAACCGGCACGCTCACGGGTCAAACCACCCGGGCCCAGCGCAGAGATACGGCGCTTGTGGGTGACTTCGGACAGCGGGTTGTTTTGGTCCATGAACTGAGACAGCTGGCTGGAACCAAAGAACTCTTTGACTGCGGCGGAGATCGGCTTGGCGTTGATCAGATCCTGCGGCATCAGAGTGTCCAGGTCGCCCAGGGAGAGACGCTCCTTGACCGCACGCTCGACACGCACCAGACCGACACGGAACTGGTTTTCAGCCATTTCACCGACAGAACGGATACGACGGTTACCCAGGTGGTCGATATCGTCCACTTCGTCATTGCCGTTACGGATGTCGATCAGGCGCTTCATGACTTCGACGATGTCGTCTTTGGTCAGAGTGCCAGCGCCGGTCTCATCTTCACGGGACAGACGACGGTTGAACTTCATCCGACCTACGGTAGACAGGTCGTAACGCTCGGAAGAGAAGAACAGGTTCTCGAACAGCTGTTCTGCTGCTTCACGGGTGGGCGGCTCGCCCGGACGCATCATGCGATAAATTTCGACCAGGGCTTCCAAACGGCTGGAGCTGGAGTCGATACGCAGGGTCTCGGACATGTAGGCACCGTGATCCAGTTCGTTGGTGAACAGAACCTCGAAGTGCTTGAAGCCGGCTTGGGACAGGTTGGCAACCGCTTCCAGGCTCAATGCCTGGTTGGCAGTCACAACCATTTCGCCAGTTTGCGGATGTGTGTAGTTCTTGGCAGCAACTTTGCCAACAACATACTCAACCGGTACCTCAATCTGGGTAACGGCATCTTTTTCCAACTGACGGATGTGACGCGCAGTCACACGACGACCGGTCTCAACCACCACGGCGCCATTGGCCACGATGTCAAAGGTCGCAGTTTCACCACGCAGGCGCTCCGGCACCAGATCCATCATCAACTTGCCATCTTTTACTTCAAAACCTATGGTCTCGAAGAAGTTGGCCAGGATTTCTTCGGAACTGAAGTCCAGGGCGCGCAGAATAATGGAAGCCGGCAATTTACGACGACGGTCGATACGGACAAACAGGTTGTCCTTTGCATCGAACTCGAAGTCCAGCCAGGAACCACGGTAGGGGATAACGCGGGCGTTATACAGCACCTTACCGGATGAATGAGTTTTGCCTTTATCGTGGTCGAAGAAGACGCCCGGGCTACGGTGCAGCTGGGAGACGATTACCCGCTCGGTACCATTGATAACAAAGGTGCCGTTCTCGGTCATGAGCGGAATTTCGCCCATGTATACTTCTTGTTCCTTGATGTCTTTGACGGTGCCGGCAGCTGCTTCACGATCGTACAGAACCATACGAAGCTTGACACGCAGCGGCGCGGAGTAGGTCACTCCACGGATCTGGCATTCTTTTACGTCAAATACCGGCTCACCCAGGCGATAGCTGACATACTGAAGCTCAGCACTACCGGAGTAACTGGTGATCGGGAAAACGCTACGGAAAGCGGCCTCTAGGCCATATTCACCTTCCGGGTCAGCCTCGATGAACTGCTTGAAGGAGTCCAGCTGAATGGACAACAGATAAGGCGTGTCCAGTACCTGGTCTCGCTTACCGAAGTCCTTACGAATGCGTTTTTTTTCGGTATAAGAGTAAACCATAGGGTTCCTCAGCTCGCTGATAAGTGACCCACTCTGTCCCGCGGGACAGCTCTGTCTCAACACCGTTTTGTGTTGCCCGGACGATGATACGGTCCGGATTGCTGGTGCACCGAGAGTCGTAAACGGTGTGAAATGCTCTCAGTCTACAGCGCAAAAAGGCTGGTGAACAAATATTCACCAGCCCTAGCCTGATTTATCAGGCTAATCTACATAAATGCAGATTATTTGATCTCAACAGAAGCACCAGCTTCTTCAAGCTGCTTCTTCAGAGTTTCAGCTTCATCTTTGGAGATGGCTTCTTTCAGGTTGGCAGGAGCGGCTTCTACCAAGTCTTTGGCTTCTTTCAGGCCCAGACCGGTAGCGGCACGAACGGCCTTGATGACGGCAACTTTGTTGGCGCCAGCAGCAGTCAGAACTACGTCGAACTCGGTTTTCTCTTCTACTGCTTCAGCAGCCGGACCGGCAGCAACAGCAACAGCGGCAGAAACACCGAACTTCTCTTCCATAGCTTCGATCAGCTCAACAACTTCCATTACGGACATGGAAGCAACGGCTTCGATGATTTGGTCTTTAGTGATAGACATGACAAAAATTCCTGATGTTGAATAAACTCAAACAGCCTAAATAGGCGAGAATCAAGCAGCAGCTTGTTTCTGATCACGCACAGCAGCGATGGTACGAACCAGCTTGCCAGCAGAGGCTTCTTTCATAGTCGCCATCAACTTCGCAATTGCTTCGTCGTAAGTCGGCAGCGTGGCCAGACGATCAATTTGTGCTGCGGCGATAAACTCACCGTTAAAAGCGCCGGCCTTGATTTCGAACTTTTGGTTCGCTTTGGCAAACTCTTTGAACAGACGAGCAGCAGCGCCCGGGTGTTCGTTGGAGAAAGCAATCAAGGTAGGACCAGTCAATACGTCGTTCAGGCACGCGAATTCGGTACCTTCAACCGCACGACGCAGCAGGGTGTTACGCACAACGCGCATGTACACACCGGCTTCACGAGCGGTTTTACGCAGGACGGTCATCTTGTCTACAGTGACGCCGCGAGAATCGGCTACAACTGCGGACAGGGCGCCTTTGGCAGCTTCGTTGACTTCAGCAACAATTGCCTTTTTGTCTTCGAGTCCCAATGCCATTGGCTTAACTCCTGGATTGAATCTGAGTCTCATGACTCAGTACTGACACATCCCCCCTACCTTCACAACAGAGGGGAACGATGCGGTAGCAGGATTCCAGAAGAGAAAGAATCTTTCTCGCTGGGTTTCCGGCACCGTCTACGCAGGAAGGATTAAGGCTTTGCAGCCTCCTGCGGTCTTGGACGGAGGTCGAAGCCCCCAACCAATCAAGGCGCAAAATTATAGATTAAATTTTGCGCCTTGTAAAATCCATCAATTAGCCCTGAGCTTCCAGAGAAGCTTGGTCTACGGCAACACCGGCACCCATGGTGGTGGAGATGCTGACTTTCTTGATGAAGATACCTTTGGCGGAAGACGGCTTGGCCTTTTTCAGGGCAACCAGCAGTGATTCCAAGTTTTCTTTCAGCTGAACTTCGTCGAAAGAAACCTTACCCAGAGTGGTATGGATGATACCATTCTTGTCATTACGGTAACGAACCTGACCGGCTTTGGCATTCTTCACAGCTTCAGCAACGTTCGGTGTTACAGTACCGACTTTCGGGTTCGGCATCAGGCCACGCGGGCCCAGGATTTGACCCAGTTGACCAACAACGCGCATGGCATCCGGGGATGCGATCACGACGTCGAAGTTCATTTCGCCTTTCTTGACCAGATCGGCCAGGTCATCCATACCAACCAGTTCAGCACCGGCAGCTTTGGCAGCTTCGGCGTTGGCACCCTGGGTGAATACGGCAACACGTACATCGCGACCGGTACCGTGCGGCAGTACAGTAGCACCACGAACGTTTTGGTCAGATTTACGAGCATCGATACCCAGATTGACAGCAACGTCAACGCTCTCAACGAACTTGGCGGTAGCCAGTTCTTTCAGCAGGGCAATGGCTTCGTTGATGGAGTACTCTTTGGTTCCGTCAACTTTTTCGCGAATAACGCGCATACGCTTGGAAAGTTTTGCCATTGTCTTAATCCTCCACTACCAGGCCCATGGAACGAGCGGAGCCTGCGATGCAACGTACTTTTGCATCCAGATCGGCACCGGTCATATCCGGCTCTTTGGTCTTGGCGATTTCTTGCAGCTGGGCAACAGTCACCTTACCAACCTTGTCTTTGTTCGGCTTGGCTGAACCAGACTGGATACCGGCAGCTTTCTTCAACAGGAAGGCAGCAGGCGGAGTCTTGGTTTCGAAGGTGAAGGAACGGTCGCTGTAAACGGTGATCACGACCGGAGTCGGTGAGCCTTTTTCCAGCTTCTCTGTACGAGCGTTGAACGCCTTACAGAATTCCATGATGTTAACACCGTGCTGACCCAGAGCAGGACCAACGGGAGGGCTGGGGTTAGCACTGCCAGCCTTAACTTGCAGCTTGATATAAGCTGTGACTTTCTTAGCCATTAGAAAAATACCTCAGAAATGGGTTCTAGCGCCTCGGAGACATGCTCCTGCAAACGGCTCCCCAACTAATAAAGGGGCAGCGAATTATAGTGGCATTCGCTGCCCCTGACAACCGTTAACGTACAGAGTTTAATCAGCCCTTTTCGACCTGACCAAAATCCAGTTCTACCGGCGTTGAGCGACCGAAGATCAAAACGGAGACCTTCACGCGGCTCTTCTCGTAGTCCACCTCTTCAACGGTACCGTTGAAGTCGGCAAACGGACCATCGGCAACCCGCACCATTTCACCCGGTTCAAACAGGGTTTTCGGACGCGGCTTGTCGTGGGCATCTTGCAGACGGTTCAGGATCGCATCGGCTTCCTTATCAGAGATAGGAGCCGGGCGATCAGAGGTGCCACCAATGAAGCCCATCACACGCGGTACGTTACGCACCAAGTGCCATGTGGTTTCATCCATGAGCATCTGAACCAGCACGTAGCCCGGGAAAAATTTGCGCTCACTCTTGCGCTTCTGGCCAGCACGCATCTCGACCACTTCTTCCGTCGGGACCAGTACTTCACCGAACATGTCTTCCATGCCATGCATCTTGATATGTTCGCGCAGGGATTTAGCTACCCGACCTTCATAGCCGGAGAATGCCTGCACGACATACCATCTCATACGTTGTTCACGTTGTTCAGTCATGGCTTATCCTTACACTCCGGTAATCAAGTTGACCAACCAGACCAAGGCACCGTCCAGCATGAACAGCAACAGCCCCATCACGGCAGTCACCGCCAGCACAATCAGGGTTGTCTGAATGGCTTCCTGACGGGTCGGCCATACGACCTTGCGGACTTCCAGGCGAGACTCACGGGCAAACGCCAGTGTCGCCTTTCCCTTGGTGGTTTGCAGGGCTACTGCACCAGCAGCAGCAATGACAACGACCACACCCAGGGCGCGGACGGCAGCGACAACATCGTTGAGCAGGTAATTACCCACTACAGCGGCCGCCAGGATAATGAAAACCAGGCCCCAAAGCAGGGTATCCTTGCTTCCGCCCTGGCTCTCAGAACTAACACTCATACAACCCACCTGTATCTGACGTAACCAAAGACACAAAAGCCCCGTACGAGACGAGGTATATGGCAGGGGCGGCAGGACTCGAACCCGCAACCATCGGTTTTGGAGACCGCTGTTCTACCAATTCGAACTACGCCCCTACATAAGAAAGCCCCTATTATAGGGGCTTTGCTTTATTTATGTAAGCCAAAGATTAAGCAATCACGCTGGCTACAACACCGGCACCTACGGTACGGCCACCTTCACGGATAGCGAAACGCAGGCCGTCGTCCATTGCGATCGGCGCAATCAGGGTAACAACCATTTTGATGTTGTCGCCTGGCATTACCATCTCCACGCCTTCCGGCAGTTCGATGGTACCGGTCACGTCGGTTGTACGGAAGTAGAACTGCGGACGGTAGCCTTTGAAGAACGGGGTATGACGACCACCTTCTTCTTTGGACAGTACGTACACTTCAGATTCAAACTTGGTGTGCGGCTTGATGGAGCCCGGCTTGGCCAGTACCTGACCGCGCTCTACGTCTTCACGCTTGACGCCACGCAGCAGCGCGCCGATGTTCTCGCCTGCACGACCTTCGTCCAGCAGCTTGCGGAACATTTCAACACCGGTACAGGTGGTAGAAACGGTATCTTTGATACCCACGATTTCTACGGTCTCACCGACTTTGACGATACCGCGCTCTACACGACCGGTAACTACGGTACCACGGCCAGCGATGGAGAATACGTCTTCGATAGGCATCAGGAACGGCAGGTCAATTGCGCGCTCCGGCTCCGGGATATAGGTATCCAGGTGGCCAGCCAGCTCGATGATCTTCTCTTCCCATGCAGCGTCGCCTTCCAGCGCTTTCAGCGCGGAACCACGAACTACCGGCAGGTCATCACCCGGGAAGTCATACTCGGTCAGCAGTTCACGAACTTCCATCTCGACCAGTTCGAGCAGCTCTTCGTCATCTACCATGTCGCACTTGTTCATGAACACGATCATGTACGGGATACCAACCTGGCGACCCAGCAGGATGTGCTCACGAGTTTGCGGCATCGGGCCGTCGGTCGCAGCTACTACCAGGATCGCGCCGTCCATCTGGGCAGCACCGGTGATCATGTTTTTAACGTAGTCGGCGTGACCCGGGCAATCTACGTGCGCGTAGTGGCGGGTAGCGGTATCGTATTCTACGTGGGAGGTGTTGATGGTGATACCACGCTCACGCTCTTCCGGTGCCTTGTCGATCTGGTCGAAGGCGAAAGCTTTACCACCGAAGTGCTTGGCCAGCACGTTGGTGATGGCTGCAGTCAGGGTGGTTTTACCGTGGTCAACGTGGCCGATGGTACCCACGTTAACGTGCGGTTTGTTACGCTCAAATTTTTCTTTAGACATGATCGTCCCTCTAAACTAACGCTGAGTACGCGGTGGCAAGCTAACCACAGAACAGTTTATATGATGGATTTGAATCTGGTAGGGAAGAGAGGTTGGTGCTGGCAGCCAGGTTCGATTGCCGAACTCACCCGCTAAGGTGTGACTCTTGCTATCGCCTGAGCCATATCAGCATCTTGGAGCGGGCAGCGGGAATCGAACCCGCATCATCAGCTTGGAAGGCTGAGGTAATAGCCATTATACGATGCCCGCATTTCTCTAACCCAAAGAACTCAAACCGCAGAGAAATATGGTGGAGGGAGAAGGATTCGAACCTTCGAAGGCAGAGCCGTCAGATTTACAGTCTGATCCCTTTGGCCGCTCGGGAACCCCTCCGGTGCATAAATGCCACAACGGTAATTCTGCTTGCACCCGTTGTTTTATCGCTTTTGCCGGGCAAATAGACGACAGACATCCAAGCGTCGCGCATTTTATTGTAAGGATTTTGGGGATGCAACCATTGCGCCTTGCAAAATGTGCATTATTGCCGGGAAGTATGCAAAAAAGGACTCACTCCCTGCTCGGATCCGCAGCATAGCTTGTCGCTCCCCACCCCTTGGTGTATGGTCGCCCTGCCCAAGAAACAGTGATGACACCATGACGACAGAGCATAACCCCTATTTGCAATTCACCCGCGAACAATGGGCGTTATTGCGCGATGCGGTCCCCCTGACCCTGACCGAACACGATCTGCAGACCCTGCGCGGTATCAATGAAAAGGTGTCATTGCAGGAGGTGGAAGAGATCTACCTGCCCCTCTCTCGCCTGCTCAATCTCTACGTCAAGGCCAAGCAGCGCCGCAGCCGGGTGCTGGAACAGTTCCTCGGCCAGTCCCGCGGCAAGGGCACTTACATCATCAGCATCGCCGGTAGCGTGGCGGGGGGAAAGAGCACCACGGCCCGTATCATGCAGGCGCTGCTGGAGCGCTGGCCGGAGCATCCTCGGGTAGAGCTGGTCACCACGGATGGCTTCCTTTATCCCAACAAGGTGCTGGAAGAGCGTGGCCTGATGCGCCGCAAGGGCTTTCCGGAGTCCTACGACATCCGCCATCTGGTGGAGTTTGTCGCCAATATCCGCGCCGGCCATGAGAAGGTAGAGGCGCCTGTCTACTCCCACCTCATCTACGATATCATTCCGGATGAGAAGAAGGTGGTGGAACAGCCGGATATCCTGATCCTGGAAGGGCTAAATGTGCTGCAAAGCGGCATGGACTATCCACAGGAACCCCATAGAGTATTCGTGTCAGATTTTGTCGATTTCTCCATCTATGTGGATGCCGAAACCGAATTGCTGCGCACCTGGTATGTCGAGCGCTTCCTCAAATTTCGCAGCGGTGCCTTCTCGGATCCGGACTCCTACTTCCACCACTACGCCAAGTTGGCGGAGAGTGAGGCCAGCAAGATCGCCAACACCATCTGGCAAGATATCAACTATCTCAATTTGCAGGAAAACATACTGCCAACCCGGGAGCGGGCCAATCTGATCCTGACCAAGGGTCATGAGCATGCCATCGAGCAGATCAAACTGCGCAAGTGATGGCCAGTGAGCACAGTACATGAACGAAGAGGGGGCCTGCAGGCCCCCTCTTCCATTGGTGTCTCTGGCACACCGGGATATCAGTCGCCCCGTCGCAGGGAAATCTCTCCCCCCAGATAGAACTTGATCCCCTCGCTCGTCTCCAGGCGCAGGGCGCCGCGATCATCGATGCCACGGGCGATGCCACGGATTTCCTGCTCCCCCATCAAGAGGCGCACCGGCCGACCGGCGAAGTGATCGAGCCGGTTCCAGTCATCGACAAAGTCCGACAGCCCCTGCTGCTCGAAGGTCAACATGGCCTGTTGCAGGTGGCCAAGCATGCGGGCGGCCAGCAGATTGCGATCCACCAATTCCGGTTTGATGTGGCGAAGCTCGGACCAGGCCTGATCGATCCGCTCACCCTCCCGGGCCGGCATCGCCAGATTGAGGCCCACCCCGATCACCAGGTTGCAGCTGGCACCGGCGCTGCCGCTCATTTCTACCAGAATGCCCGCCAGCTTGCGGCCCTGATAATAGAGATCGTTCGGCCACTTGAGCTCGACCCCCGGATAGCCCAGGGATTCCAGCGCCTGCACCACGGCCACTCCAACCGCCAGACTGAGGCCCATGGCCGCCGCCATGCCCTGCTCGAGTCGCCAATACATGCTCAGGATCAGCTGGCAGCCAAAGGGGGAAACCCAGGGCTTGCCACGGCGACCACGACCGGCAGTCTGGCACTCGGCCAGACAACTCTCGCCGGACTGCAGCTGGTTGACTCGCTCCAGCAGATACTGGTTGGTGGAGTCGATCACCGGGAAGCAGTGCACCGGCGCCATGGGGGCCAACGCCTGCAACTGCGCCTGATCGTACAGCGCCATTGGCACCGCCAGCCGATAACCCTTGCCGGTCAGACTGAACAGGTCAAGCCCCAGCTCCTTGAGCGCTGCCATGTGCTTGCCCACTGCTGCACGGCTGATGCCGAGCTGCTCGCCGAGCTGCTCGCCGGAGTGAAACTGGCCATCGCTGAGCAGGGTGACCAGTGTCTGCCTGATGGGAGTAAGCGTCATGCCAGTACCTCATCGAGCCAAGTCTCACCGGTCAGCCCAATGAAGCGCACTTCGTGCTCCAGCACCACCCCGAATTTCTGCTCCACGCTGTCGCGCACATGGGCCGCCAGAGCGATGAGCTCCATGGCGCTGGCCCCCCCCAGATTGACCAGCACCAACGCCTGTTCCTGGTGGACGGCTGCGCGGCCGATGGCAAAACCCTTGAGACCGCACTGATCGATGAGCCAGCCAGCCGCCAGCTTGGCCTGCCCTTCCCCGGCCGGGTAGCAGGGCATCTGCGGATATTGCTGCTTGAGCGTGTCGGCCTGCGTCGTCGTTACCACGGGGTTCTTGAAGAAACTGCCCGCATTGCCGAGCAGGTTGGGATCCGGCAGCTTGGCCATCCGGGTGGCGCAGACGGTATCGAAGATGGCCTGCGCCGTGGGCGTGTCACCGAGCGCCGCCAGCGGGCCATAACCCAGCATGGGCGTCCAGGCCTTGGGCAGACGCAGACCGACGGCGGTAATGAAGTGAGAATCCTGACAGGCGTGCTTGAAGATGCTGTCACGGTAGCCGAAATGACAATCGGCGGCCTTGATCCGCTCCACCTGACCGCTCTGCCAGTTGAATGCCTCCACATAGGCACAGAAACGAGCCAGCTCGACCCCGTAAGCACCGATATTCTGCACCGGCGCGGCGCCGACTGTGCCCGGGATCAGCGCCAGATTCTCCAGACCATACCATCCCTGTTGCAGGGCATGACACACCAGTTGATGCCAGTCCTCACCGGCGGCCACATGCAACAGCCAGTGATCCCCCTCATCCTGCAGTGCGATACCCTTCAGCCGGTTGAGTACCACCAGGCCAGCGAAATCATTGCAAAACAATATATTGCTGCCACCACCCAACACCAGGCGGGGCAATTCTGCCAGTTCAGGACTGGCCAGGATCTGCGGCAGGTCATCAAGATTGTCTACCTCCGCCAGCCAGAGGCAGTGGGCATCGAGGGCCAGGGTGTTGAGCGTCAACAAGGAGGCGTGGGGGGTGAGTTTCATCTGCGTGTCCCGACAATAGCAAGCGGGCAGTCTACCTTATATTCCCGCCGGACGAAAAATCCCGCCCTCTTTTCGGACTCGATCTGCTGGAGTAGAGTATCCGGCTCCGACTCCCGAGGAAGTACTCATGAACAACCAATTTGCCGTCATCGGACTGGGGCTGTTTGGCAGCGCCCTGTGCGAAGAGCTGCAACGGCAGGATGCCGAGGTGCTGGCGATTGATATCGACGAAAGCAAGACCCGCCAGATAGCCACTCTGTGCAGCCATGTCATCGTCGCCGATGCGACCGATGAGGCTACCGTGGCAGAGCTGGGGCTGGCCAACTTCGACATCGTTTTTGTCGCCATCGGTGACAACCTCGAGACCAGCATACTCACCACGCTCGTCCTGAAAGAGGCGGGCGTGAAGAAGGTGTGGGTCAAGGCCCGTGACAAGTTTCACGCCAAAATCCTGCATAAAGTCGGGGCCGACAAGGTGATCAACCCGGAGTGGGACATGGGCCGACGAGTTGCCCAGAGCATGCTGGACAACCGGTTGTTCGACTATCTGGAGCTGGGCCACGACATGGTGCTGACCGAAGTCGTTATCGGTCTGCAGCAAAATGCCCGCAATCTCGGTGACTTGCATCTGCTGCAACAGAACGACTTCCAGCTGCTCGCCATCAAGCGAGGCGATGTGCTGCATAACGTGCTGACCGGCAAGATGGAGCTGCAACTGGGCGACATACTGATCATGGCGGGCAACAAACACGCCATCGACCACTGGCTGGAAACCCTGTGATCAATTGGCGCAGCAGCTACGCCTTCGCCCTGCATCGGGATGACAACTCCCGCTGGAGCGAAGCCAAGCTGATCCTGGGCAGCTTTCTGGTCATCCTGCTGATCGGCACCATTTTTCTGGTGCAACCCTCCAGCCACAATGGCGAGGTGACCTTCGTCAACGCCCTGTTCACCGCCACCTCGGCCATCAGCGTGACCGGGCTCGGTGTGGTGGATACAGGTACCGCCTTCACGCTGCAGGGACAGATCTTCCTGTTGATATTGATGGAGATTGGCGGTCTGGGTCAGATGACAATGACACTGCTGCTGATCGCCATGTTCAGCAAACGGGTCGGCCTGCGCCAGCAGGTACTGGCCAAGGAGGCGCTGGGACAGGAGGGCTCGGTCAACATAGTGGGGCTGGTCAGACGCATAGTGCTGTTCGCCTTTATCGCCCAGCTGATCGGCACCGCTGTCATGGCCATCCGCTGGGTGCCCGATATGGGCTGGGAACGCGGTCTTTATGTCAGCTTCTTCCATGCAGTTTCCGCCTTCAACAACGCCGGTTTTTCACTGTTTCCCAACAGCCTGATGGATTATCGGGATGATCCCCTGATCTCGCTGACGATTGCGCTCTTGCTGATCCTGGGAGGCATAGGCTTTACCGTCATCGTCGATCTGGTACGCAACCGCCGCTGGCGCAAACTGAAGCTGCACAGCAAGCTGATGCTGGTGATGACCCTTGCCCTGCTGCTGCTGGGCACCCTGATGTTCTGGCTGCTAGAGCGCAACAATCCGGGCACCCTTGGCGCCACCTCCTTTGGGGGACAGTGGCTGGCTGCCTTCTTTCACTCTGCCAGTGCGCGGACCGCGGGCTTCAATACCATAGATATCGGGCTTATGACTCCGGCGGCCCTGCTGTTCCTGATGATGCTGATGTTTATCGGGGCGGGTACCACCTCTACCGGCGGTGGTATCAAGGTGACCACCTTTGCGGTGGTGCTGCTGGCGACCCGTGCCTTCCTGAGCAAGCGACCCCATGTCACCGCCTTTGGTCGCACCTTGTCACCCCAGATAGTGACCCGCTCGCTGGCCATCATCATGGTCAGCACCATGGTACTGATGCTGGCGATGTTCCTGCTGATGGTGACCGAGGATCTGCCGTTCGACAAAATCATGTTCGAGACCGTCTCTGCGTTCGCCACTGTGGGGCTTTCTACCGGCATTACTGCCTCCTTGAGCGAGCCGGGAAAGCTTATCCTGGTACTGGTGATGATCTGTGGTCGTCTCGGCCCGCTGACCCTGGCCTTCATGCTGGCTCGCCCGAGCGAAACCCGCATCAAGTATCCGGAAGAGAGTGTCTATACGGGCTAGTCCAGGTGCAATATAGAAAAAGGGGCCAAGAGCCCCTTTTTCTATTTGGCTTATCCAGCCTGGTATTGCGGCGCGGCGACTCAGGTCGCCTTGCTCTTGGCCGGGCGCTTGCCGGCACTCTTGCGAGGAGTGCCAGTGGTGCCTGCACTGCTCTTGCGACGGGGAAAACGCGGCTTGCCGGCCCCCGGCGCCGCCTTGGGCAGGGCGCTGAAGCTGGCGCCGGAATCCTGCCTGGCCCCCTCGATCAAGGTGTTCAACTGCTCCGTCAGTGGCCCCATAAATTGCTGATAGCTGGCGTGCCGCTCGGCAATCTGGCCCAGGCTCTGCTCCCACAGAGCCGTCATGTCCGGCGTGGTAGCGGTGGCGGGCAGCGCCAGGATCAGTGCCCGTCCAGTGGGTGTGCCCTTGATACTCTTGCCCTGGCGCACCAGAAAACGACGCCTGAACAGCAGGTCTATGATGCCGGCCCGGGTCGCCTCTGTACCCAGGCCATCGGTCTCGCGCAGGGTCTTGCGGATCTCGGGATCCTGCACGTAGCGGGCTATGCCGGTCATGGCGGCCAGCAAGGTGGCATCGGTGAACGACTTGGGCGCCTGGGTCATCTTCTCCAGCAGCTCGCCGCGCTTGCACAGCAATTGCTCCCCCTCTTTCAGGGCGGGCAGGGTACCGGCTTTCTCTTCGTCGTCATCTTCTTCCACCCCCAGCAGGGCCTTCCAGCCCGCCTTGAGGATCCGCCGCGCCTTGGCCTGGAACAGGCCACCCGCGATACGCAGCAGCACCTTGCTGTCGTTGTACTCGAACGGCGGGTAGAACTGCAGCAGGTATTGGCGCGCCACCAGACCGTAGATTTTGGCCTCATCGCCGCTGAGACTGCCCTCGTTGCCACGCTTCTCGGTGGGGATGATGGCGTGGTGGGCATCCACCTTGCTGTCATTCCACGCCTTGCTGCGGATCTTGCCGTCCGCCTCGCTCACCGCCCTGGCGAATGCCGGCGCAGTAGCAGCGATGGCCTCCCGCACCTGGGCGGCCCGGTTGAAGTGATCGCTGGGCAGGTGACGGCTGTCGGATCGGGGATAAGTGATGAGCTTGTGGCGCTCGTAGAGTCCCTGACAGACATCCAGCACTCGCTTGGCATCCATGCCAAAGCGCTTGGCGGCATCGATCTGCAAACTGGAGAGGTTGTAGGGCAGCGGCGCCGCCTGCTTGCGGGCCTGTTCCTCTACCTCTTCCACCGATGCTGGTTGGCCATTGATGCGACTGACCACTTTCTCCGCCAGCGCCCGGTTGAGCACCCGCCCCTCCTCATCCTGCCAGGGCAGGCAGGCCTCGGAGGGCAGCCACTTGGCACTGAAGCGCTCGTTGCCATCGGTCACCAGATGGGCCAGCACCTCATAGAAGGGCTTTGGTACGAAGGCCTCTATCTCCAGATCCCGCCGCACCACCAGCCCCAACAGCGGGGTCTGTACCCGACCGACCGACAGCAGTTCGCTGCAACCGCCCTTGCGACCGAGCAGGGTGTAAGCACGGGTCATGTTGATGCCATAGAGCCAGTCGGCACGGCTGCGGGCCAGTGCCGATACCGCCAGCGGCACGAACTCCTTGTTGTCTCTGAGCTTGTCGAGGGCGCGGCGCACCGCCGGCGGATTGAGATCGCTGATAAGGCAGCGCTGCACCGGTCTGGTCTTGGGGTAACCGAGAAAGTCGATCACCTCGTCCACCAGCAGTTGCCCTTCCCTGTCCGGGTCACCGGCATTCACCACGCAGTCGGCCAGCTTGATCAGCCGCTTGATGACGGTTAGCTGGGTCTTGGTCTTGGGCTTGGCCACCAGTTGCCACTGGGCGGGGATAATGGGCAGTTGCTCCATGCGCCACTGCTTGAAGGCGGCGTCGTAGGCATCGGGCTCGGCCTGCTCCAGCAGGTGGCCGATGCACCAAGTCACCACATCCCCCTGGGCAGTTTCGATGAAACCGTCCCCCTTCTTGTGGGGCTTGGGCAACACATCGGCAATGGCTCGGCCAAGACTGGGCTTCTCGGCGATAAAGAGTCGCATGGTAAACACACCTGAATACTGTATATGCGAACAGTATATACCGAGCCTTTTGCAAAGCCCAAGCCTGGCCATCCGCGGGTTCGGTGATCACGAGCACACAGTCGGTCAGAGGTGCGACTCGGGATAAAGCGGGCGACTACCCTTCAAGATGCTAATGCGGGCCATGTAATGAAACCTGACCCGAACGAGTTCGAATAGGATAAGAAAAGCATGGATATTAAATTAAATTCAATTAAATGATAAAATACAAAATAATTAATGCATTTAATATGGCATTGCAAAATAAAAATCATGATAGAGGTCAATCCCCAGCCTCTCTCTAGCTACTACTATATTGGTAATATTTGATCGTAGGAAAATGCCGCCATGCTTGGAAAATTATTGAGAAAGACCTGGTTCTGGCTCCTGCTGCTCGGAGCCCTGCTGGGCGTCGCGGCATTGGGTGTCACCATGACAGTGATGCATAAAACCAGTTCTACCGAGTTTTGCGTCTCCTGCCACTCCATGCAAACCCCGCTGGCCGAGTATCAGGGCAGCGTCCACTTCCAGAACGTGAAGGGCATCCGGGCCGAGTGTGCAGACTGTCACATCCCCAATGAACCCAGCGCCTATCTGTGGACCAAGATCCGCGCCGTGAAGGATATCTATCATGAGGCGATCGGCACCCTGGACACCCCTGAGAAATACGAGTCGCACAAGCTGCGCATGGCCCAGTCGGTGTGGGACGAGCTCAAAGCCAATGACTCTGCCACCTGCCGCAGCTGCCACAGCTACGCCGCCATGGACATTCTGGCCCAACGCCCCAATGCCCGGGCCGAGCACCCGGTCGCCATCAAGGAAGGCCAGACCTGTATCGACTGCCACCGCGGTGTCGCCCACATCATGCCTGACATGAGCGAGCTGGCTGCCGCCGGCGCGAGCGAGCTGGCCCAGGCTGCCGCCCAGACTCCGGCCAACGTCACTACTCGTTACGCCATCGCCACGGCGCCGCTGTTCCTCGATGCCGCCGCCAAGACAGACGAAGGCACCCTGATGCCCTCCACCAAGGTGGAAGTACTGGCCAACGAAAATGGCCGTGCCCAGGTGCAGATCGAAGGCTGGCAACAGGACGGCGTGAGTGAAGTCTTCTACGCCGCTCCCGGCAAGCGGATCCTCAGCGTGCTGGTAGGCGATGCCGCCAAAAAATCCCTGGTCACCGGCCAGAGCGAAACCGACAGCGCCACCAACCTCACCTGGCATCAGGTCAAACTGACCGCCTGGGTGGATCAGACCCAGCTCATTGGCGATCAGGGCAAGCTGTGGCAATACGCCTCCACCCTGATGTCCAACAACTGCACCGGCTGCCACGGCCTCACGGCGCTGGATCACTTCAATGCCAACCAGTGGATCGGCGTCATCAAGGGGATGGAAAACCGTACCTCCCTGACCCCGGAACAGGCTCGCATGTTGACCCAATACGTCCAGAAACATGCCAGTGACATGAGCGCGGCGCACTAAGGCTGGCACAGAGGAAATCGTCATGACTTTTTTTACCGATAAGAACACCAATCTGTCCCGCCGCAACCTGCTCAAGGGGCTCGGCGCCTGCGCGGCCTTGCCGCTGCTCGCCGGCATCTTCCCGAAGAGTGCGCTGGCCCAGGCCATCAGCACGGCGCTGGAACAGTTCCCGACCCTGGTCCCGGCCCAGAAAGGCATACTGACCGGCGCCCACTGGGGTGCCTTCGAAGCCATAGTCGAAGATGGCCGCATGGTGCGCGTCCAGCCGGTAGCCGATGATCCGGCGCCAAACGACCTCATCGACATGGCGCCCTACCAGGTCCATGCCAAGAACCGCATCAAGTACCCCATGGTGCGCAAGAGCTGGCTGGAGCAGGGCCCTGGTGCCAGACCCGAGCTGCGCGGCGCCGACGAATGGGTGCGGGTGAGCTGGGACAAGGCCATCGAACTGGTGGCCGGCGAGATAGGCCGGGTACAGAGCGACTTCGGCCCGCAGGCGATCCACGCCGGTTCCTACGGCTGGAAGAGCGTCGGCATGTTCCACAACAGCCGTACCCTGCTGCACCGCCTGATGAACCTGGCCGGTGGCTTCACCGGTTATGCCGGTGACTACTCCGCCGGCGCCGCCCAGGTGATCATGTCCCACGTCATGGGCTCCATCGAGGTGTATGAGCAGCAGACCGCCTGGCCGAACGTGATCGAACACGCCGAACTGGTGGTGCTGTGGGGCGTCAACGCCCAGGTAACCCTGAAGAACAGCTGGAACATGCCGGACCACGAGGGTCAGGCCGGCTTCCAGGCACTGAAGGAGAAGGGCACCCGCATCATCAGCATCGATCCCGTCTACAACGAGACCGCCAAGCTGGCCGGGGCCGAGTGGATTGCACCGAACGCCTATACCGACGTGGCCATGATGCTGGGGGTGGCCCACACCCTGTATACCGAGCAGAAGCACGATCAGGCCTTCCTCGATCGCTACACCAGTGGTTTCGACAAGTTCCTCACCTACCTGCTGGGCAAGGAGGATGGTCAGCCGAAGAGTGCCGAGTGGGCGAGCACAGTCTGCGGTGTCGATGCAGCCGTGATCCGTCAGCTGGCCCTCGACATGGCGTCCAAGCGCACCATGATCATGGCGGGCTGGGGCATGCAACGTCAGCATCACGGCGAGCAGCCCAACTGGATGCTGGTGACCCTGGCCGCCATGCTGGGCCAGATCGGCCTGCCCGGTGGCGGCTACGGCTTCAGCTACCACTACTCCTCCGGTGGCAGCCCCACCGCCAAGGGGGGCATACTGGCGGGTATCTCGGCCGGCAACGCGCCCAAGAACAGTCCGGCCCCGATCCCGGTGGCCCGCATCGCCGACTGTCTCGCCAACCCGGGCAAGACCATCGACTTCAACGGTCGTCAGGTGACTTATCCGGACATCAAGCTGGTCTATGTGGCGGGTGGCAACCCCTTCCACCACCATCAGGACACCAACAACCTGCTCAAGGCCTGGCGCAAGCCACAGACCGTGATAGTCCATGAACCCTACTGGACCGCCACCGCCAAGCACGCAGACATAGTGCTGCCGGCCACCACCAGCTACGAGCGCAACGATCTGGAGATGGGGGGCGATTACTCCCAGCGCTACGTGTTCCCCATGCACCGGTGCGTGCCGCCCCAGCACGAGTCACGCAACGACTTCGACATCTTCAGCGCCATTGCCGCCAAGCTGGGCCTGCTGGAAGCCTACACCGAAGGCAAGGACGAGATGCTGTGGCTCAAGCAGATGTATGACGGCATGGCCGCCCAGGCCCGTGGTGCGCGGGTGGCGCTGCCGCCATTCAACATGTTCTGGGAGTCCAACAACTACATCCGCTTCCCCATTCCGGAGGCGAACCGCCAGTGGATCCGTCACGCCGACTTTCGCGAGAACCCCTTGCTCAACCCGCTCGGCACCCCGTCCGGCAAGATCGAGATCTTTTCCAACACCATCGCCGGCATGGGCTATGCCGACTGCGCCGGCCATCCCAAGTGGTATGAGCCCAAGGAGTGGGTGAAGAGCGAGGCAGCCAGCCGTTATCCGCTGTCGCTCAACACCTCGCATCCGACCCAACGCCTGCACTCCCAGCTGGACAACACGCCGCTGCGAGACAAGTTTGCCATCGCCGATCGGGAGGCCATTCTGATCCACCCGGATGATGCCAAGGCTCGTGGCATTCAGGATGGGGATCTGGTGCGTGCCTTCAACGATCGCGGCCAGATCCTGGTGGGTGCCCTGGTGTCGAAAGACATACGTCCTGGCGTGGTGCGCATCTGTGAAGGGGCCTGGTTCGACCCGGCCAAACCCGGCGAGGCGGGGGCCATCTGCAAGAACGGCAACGTCAACTGCCTGACCTTCGACGAGGGCACCTCCAGCCTGGCGCAGGGCAACTGTGGCCACATGGCCCAGCTGCAGATCGAGAAATACAGGGGCCCGGCACTGGCAAATACCGCTCACGCGGTCCCGGCCAACGGCTGAGTCCACACTCGACCAACAAAAACGGCGCCATCAGGCGCCGTTTTTTATTGCTGTCAATGTGCTATGGCTTGGTGACTCAGAAGTCGCCTTCCTGCATATACTCTTCCGCGCACTCCACCAGCTGTGGCCAGAGCTCTTCCGACACCCAGGCATCCGGGTCATCTTCGTCGCCATCGTATTGGGTCCAGAAATAGCGGCGCAGGCCGGCGGCGAAGTCATCACTGACTTCGGCCAGCTCGGAGAGCGGCCCCAGCCAGGCGATACGACGCAGGCCGGAGGCAAGATCGTTGAGCGCATCCACCAAGGCACGATCGTCGCTGATCTGCTCCACCAGCAGAGTGAAGCGCTCGCGGGCGCTGGCAACTTCGTCTTCATCCAGCTCGCCGGCATCGGCCAGTAGATCGATGAAATCTTCCAGCAGGAATGCGATCAGGCTATCTCTGTCTTCAAACCACTGAAGCTGTGCCCCCTTGATCCCCAACACGGAGGAATCGAACGAGTCATCAAGGTGACATAGTGCCCATGGATCGTCTGTCATTGCTACCCTTCCTCAGGCTTGAACAAGTGTCTTATCTTATGCCTGACCTTCCCCCCTTGCCACCTGGGCAGTGAAGGGACGCGGCCAGACCACCACAATTCCATCAGCCCCATAACGGGGCTGATAATATCTAGCTCTCTACCCTGGCCACCTTGGGCAGTGACAGAGACGCAGCCAGACCACCCAACTCCGCCCGACCCATGATGAGGTTGCCTCGATAGGCCTCGGCCAGATCGGAGACTATGTTGAGGCCGAGCCCCGAGCCCGGCACCTTCTCGTCGAGCCGTACCCCGCGCAACACAGCCTTGGCGATCTGATCCTCGCTCATGCCGGGGCCGTCATCCTCGATGCGCAGCGTGATCCAGCCCCCCAGCTCGGCGCTGGAAATACGCAGCTGACCGGCCGACCACTTGTAGGCGTTCTCCAGCAAGTTGCCCACCATCTCGTCGAAGTCCTGCTCCTCCACCCCGACCGCCAGATTGGCCGGTACCTGCAGATCCACCTCCTTGCCCGGATAGAGACGGGAGAAGGCACGGCAGATGTACTCCACCCGTGCCCGCACCGGGGTCGACACCCCTAGGATCTTGGCGGCGCCGGTCACCCGCGCCTTGCCGAGGTGATAGTCGATGTGGCGCTGGATCTGGTCGAGCTGCTCACCGATGGCGGCTTGATCCTCCGGCGACAACTGGGCCACCTGATTGCGCATTATGCTGAGCGGCGTCTTGAGGGCGTGAGCCAGATTACCGGTATGGGAGCGGGCTCGCTGCAGCAGCTCGCTGTAGTGGTGCAGAAGGCGGTTGATGTCTTCCACCAGCGGCTGTATCTCCAGCGGATAACGCAGCCGGAATCCCTCCTGATGCCCCTGATGTACCCGTCCCAGTTCGCGGCGCAGCAGATGCAGCGGACGCAGACCATAGACGATCTGGAACATGAAGCCCAGCACCAGACCCGTGGCGGCGAAGCCGAGGCCCAGGAACAGGCTGATGCGGGTCTTCTTGAGGGTCTGGGTCAAGGCGCTGCTGTCCTTGGCCATCACCAGAGTAAACGTCCGATCCGACCCGGGCAGTAGCACGGTACGCGTCATGATGAGCAGGGGCTCCTTGTTGGGTCCCCTGCCGACAAACAGATCCGGATCGCCAAACGCCGACTTCAGACCCTGCACCTTGAGGTGCACATCCCACAGGGATCGCGAGCGGCTGACCACCTCATCCCCCAGCTCCAGCTGCCAGTAGTAGCCGGAATAGGGTTGACGAAAGCGGGGGTCGGCCATGGGCTCGGTGACGATGGGCAGACCATCTGGCTGGATCTCGAGGCGGGAGAGCAGATCGTAGAGCTGCAGGCGCAGGCCGTCTGCTTCCGCCTCTTGCCAGTAGTTGCGCATCATGGTCTGCAGGCTGAAACCTGTGGCAAACAGGAAGAGACCGCACCAGACCAGCGCTATGACTACCAGTCGCCCCCGCAGGGTCCTGACCAGCCTCATTCACCGCACCCTGGCAGTGGTTGCATCAAGGCCCGACTCATTCGTTGATCCGGTATCCAAGGCCACGCACAGTCTCAATGAGATCGGCGTGGGTCTTCTTGCGGATCCGGCCGATGAAGACTTCGACGGTATTGGAGTCGCGGTCAAAATCCTGGGCATAGATGTGGTCGATCAGCTCGCTGCGCGACACCACCTTGCCCCTGTGCTGCATCAGGTAGCCAAGCACCCGAAATTCGTGGGCGGTGAGCTTGATGGGGGTGCCTTCGTACCAGACCTGGGAGGCCGCCATGTCGAGCCGCACCCCGCCGATCTCCAGGATCGAACTGGCATTGCCCGCCGCCCGTCGCACCAGCGCCTGTACCCGCGCCACCAGCTCCGCCACCTGGAACGGCTTGGTGAGGTAGTCGTCGGCACCGGCATTGAGCCCCTCAATCTTCTCGTGCAGCTGGCCTCGGGCGGTCAGTACCAGCACAGGGGTATCTATCCCCTTGCTGCGCCACTCCTTCAGCACGCTCAGGCCATCGCGACCCGGCAGGCCGAGATCCAGGATGATGGCGTCATAAGGCTCGGTCTCGCCGAGAAAGCCGGCCTCATTGCCATCATGGCAGAGGTCGGTCACGAAACCGGACAGACGCAGCTGTTCGGCTAGCTGGCCCGCCAGGGTCTTCTCATCTTCTACTATCAGAATTCGCATAAATGGGTATCCAAAGCAGGGTTACTCTTGCGTCAACGGAGATGGGAGGGTTGAACAATTGTGCCGGATTGTCAGTTTGGAGCCCAACCTGGCACCCACCCAAAGGTCAATCTTCCTCTTGCGGCGGGCGTGGCTCGAACAGCCGCTCGAGATGGTGGCCCTTGAGCCACACCATCTCCAGATTGTCGGCGCGATAGCCGACCTTGATCACGCTGTTCTCGCTGTCGATGAGCTTGAGCTCATACAGCCAGATGCCATCCTCTTCCCCCAGGTCGACGCGCAGCACGCGCACCGGCAGGAGGGAGGCCACCTCCATCACCTCATGAAAGGGCCTGACCCGACCCTCGCTGACAGCTTGTTGCAGCAAGGCCTCGTTCGGCGTGGTCGCCTGCGCCATCACGGGCAGCAGCAACCCAAGCAGAGACAGGGCTCTATTCATGGGTGATTCATCTCCAAAAACCTAACATAATGCCGTTTATAGTCTGCCAGCCATGAATCCGGAATGAATATGATCCCACGCAGTTTCCTGCTGATCCTTTGCCTTTTCTCCACCCTTGGCTGGGCGGCCCAGGTGCGTCTCGACATGCCGGCGCTGGTCAAGTTGTTGTTGGCCCAAGGGTACCACGACATTCGGGAAGTGGAGCTGGAAGGGGATAAATTCGAGGTAGAAACCCTGGATGCCGACGAACAGCGAGTGCAGTTGCTGGTCGACGCCTACACGGGCGACATCACCAAAAAAGAGGCCGATTAGGCCTCTTTTGCTATGCGAGTTCTGCGCTGTGATGCCTGAGCGGCAACTTACGCCTCTTTCAGCTTCTGGCGTTGACTCTGACGCCAGGGGCGCAGCAACTTCTCCCGCCGTGGCCATAGCAGAGCACAGGCCAGCAGCAGGTAGATGAGCGGTTCCTGCCAGCCACTCTTCACCGACCACCAGTAGTGCACCGGCACCAGCAGGGCAACGGCATAGATCCAGTTGTGCAACTTCTGCCAGGCCGGCCCCATGACCCGCAGCAGGGCAGGGATAGAGGTCAGACTGAGCGCCGCCAGCAACAAGATCGCCACTGCCCCCACCAGTATGTAGCTGCGCTTCACCAGCTCACCGCCAATAAGCCCCCAGTCGAATTGCAGATCCAGCCCCAGCCACACCATAAAGTGCAACCCGGCCCAGGCCGCACACCAGAGCCCGAGAGGGCGGCGCAGCTTGATGAGCTGCCCCTGCCGCCAGCGCTTGGCGAGCGGTGACACCAGCAGAGTGATCAGCAAGAGATTGAGCGCCCCCTTGCCGAGATAGTGGGTCAGCCCCTGCACAGGATCCCCCCCCAGCAGCCCGGCTGGCAAGGCATACCCCAGCCAGAGCAGAAAGCCGAGGGACCCCATATGCACCAGCACTCGCAGGCCCTTGATGTGAACCGCTGTCAGTCTCAGTACCATTTTCTTGAGTCCATGGCTTGATAAGTGAGGACCACCCCATGGGTGCGGCCCTTGGTATGAGCGGTTGTCAGTCTCAGTACCATTGTCTCAGATCCATTCCCTGATAGAGCGAGGCCACCTCGTCGGCATAACCGTTGAACATCAGGGTAGGCTGACGCTTGGCACCGAAGATGCCACCCTCCCCGATGAAGCGCTCGCTGGCCTGACTCCAGCGCGGGTGATCCACCTCCGGGTTGACGTTGGCGTAGAAGCCATATTCGTTCGATGCCAGCAGATTCCAGGTGGTCGGTGGCATCTCTTCCACCAGCCGGATGGAAACTATGCTCTTGATGCTCTTGAAGCCGTACTTCCAGGGCACCACCAGCCGTATCGGTGCCCCGTTCTGGGCGGGCAGCGTCTTGCCATAGAGGCCCATCGCCAGGAAGGAGAGCGGGTTCATCGCCTCGTCAATGCGCAGCCCCTCCACATAGGGATAATCTATGCCCCCTCCAAGAGAACGGGATGCTTGCCCCGGCAACTGCTCGGGGTCATAGAGGGTCTCGAAGGCCACGAACTTGGCGCGACTGGTGGGCTCGGCACGGCGAATGAGCTCCGCCAGACTGATACCGCTCCAGGGCAGCACCATGGACCAGGCCTCTACGCAGCGCAGCCGATAGATGCGCTCCTCCAGCTCTGTCTTGTTGATGAGGTCCCACACATCCAGGGTGAAGGGCTTGGCCACCTCCCCCTCTACCCGCAGTTGCCACGGCTCGGGCTTGAGGTAGTGAGCATTGCGGGCCGGGTCCCCCTTGTCGGTACCCAGCTCATAGAAGTTGTTGTGGGTGGTGGCCTTCTCCTCCGGGGTGATGATCACGCCCTCAGGTCTGGCGGCGGCGCGAATGTTGAGCGGTCTGGTCGATGCGGCAGGTGCCGGTTTGTCGCCGGAGAAGAGGTCGAGCACGCCAGCCTGAGCGGGAAACGCCAGAGTGGCGGCCCCCAGGCCCAACCCTTTGAGGATAAGGCGGCGATCCTGATAAACGGCTTCCGGGGTAACATCCTGTTCGGTGGGATGATGAGAAGAACGGCGCTTGATCAACATGGAAAAACTCCCGGGGCTATGAGGGTAACAACCATAAGACCTGCCCCGGCCGAGTTTTATTTCACGAAAATTTACATGAGCTGGTAAAGGGGCAGAGCCTTGGCCATGGTTCCGACCAGGAACAATGCTACGAATACCAGCAGAGGAACGATCACATTTGGCGCCATCAGACTCACTCCATGAGCAGGACAGGGCTCATAACTATGGTGCAGGGTCGAGCACGCCTCCAATGAATTTTTTTCGCGAGCGCAAGCGTATTCCTGAGTTGAAATGAGTGATGAAGATCACACACAATCTCGCCCCTGCTTGCCGCCCCCCCTGCGCGGGGTAGGCTCCCTTTCTTTACGAATTCCACTACAGAAGAGTCACGCCATGAGCCCATTGATCGCCATCGCCATCACGACCGGGATCCTCTCTGCCGTCTGGGGCTGGGTTGCCGTCACACTCGGCCTCATCTCCTGGGTCGGCTTTCTAGGCTGCACCAGCTACTTCGCCTCCAACGGTGGCTACAAGGCGCTGTTGCAAACCATGCTGTGCAATGGGAGCGGCATGCTATGGGCATTGCTGCTGATCCACGGGGATGCCTGGTGGGGAGCGGGCATGGCGGGCTATATGATGACGGGCGTGGTTGCGACCCTGATGTGTGTGCAGGCAAAGCAGCAGTGGCTGGACTACATTCCCGGCACCTTTGCCGGTTGCTGCGCCACCTTCGGTGCCGCGGGGGAGTGGCGCCTGATACTGCCGTCTCTGGTGATAGGCGCACTATTCGGTTATCTGATGAAAGCGAGCGGGCTCTGGCTCTCCCAGAAAACCCAGAAAGCCCAAACCTCTACCGCCGTAGTCGATCCCGCCTGAATGGCACTCACCAGCGAATAATCCTTCGCCGGGACGCAAACCTACACTGCCCGGCTTATCCCTTCGACTTGAAGTTTGCCGCCTCTATGCCGTGCCGATTCAATAACTTGTAGAAATCGGTACGGTTTCTGCCCGCCATGTTGGCCGCCAGGGTCACGTTGCCCTCAGTGGTACGCAGCAAACGGATCAGATACTCCTTCTCGAACTCGGCCCGCGCCTCGTTGAACGAGGGGATGCCACCGCCACCGCCACTCAGGGCGGACTCCACCATGGACACCCCAATCACAGGACTGCAACAGAGGCTCGCCAGCTGTTCCACCACGCTGTAGAGCTGACGCACGTTACCGGGCCAGGCTGCGGCCGCCAGCATGGCCAGCGACTCGGGTGAAAAACCCAGGGCCGCACAGTCATTGTGACGACTGCGATATTCGTCCAGCGCCTGTCTGGCCAGCAGTGGAATGTCTTCACTGCGGGCGCTGAGAGGTGGCAAGGTGATGTTGGCCACATTGAGGCGGTAGAAGAGATCTTCCCGAAAACGCCCCTCTTCCATCGCCGTCACCAGGTCCTGATGGCTGGAGCTGATGACCCGCACCTCGGGCGTACCCTGACCGTACTCCTGCAACACCTGCAACAGCTTGGCCTGTAGCGATTCCGACAGGTCTCCTATCTCGTCGAGAAACAGGGTCGCGCCTTTGGCTTGTTCGAACAGGCCGGACTGACCGTCCTCGCCAAACAGCTGCAGATCCAGCGCAGGCCACGGCAAGGCGGCGCAGTTGATGACGTGCAGCGGCTTGTCACGGCGACTGCTGGCCTGATGCAGGGCTTGAGTCATCACCCCTTTGCCTGAGCCGGACGGCCCCATGATCAGCACGGGCACTTCCATGCCGGCTATGCTGTTGGCCTGGATCAGCAACTGTTCCATCTGCGGATTGCGGGTCAGGATCAGCGATTGCCACTCCTGTTGCTGCTTTGGGCGTGTCAGGCTCAACGCATGCTCTATGGTGGCAAACAGCTCATCCTTGTCGATGGGTTTGGTGAGAAAACTGAACACCCCGGAGCGGGTAGCCTGGATGGCATCGGGAATGGTGCCGTGGGCTGTCATTATGATGACAGGCAACCCCAGCCACTGTGACTGGATGCGCTCGAACAGCGCCAGGCCGTCCATGCCGGCCATGCGCAAGTCGCTCAACACCAGATCGGCCCGTTGCTGGCGCAGTCTGTCCAGCGCCCCTTCGGCGCTGTCGGCGGTATCCACTTCGTAGCCCTGGCTGCGCAGGCGCATGCTCATCAGCTTGAGCAGGCTGACATCGTCGTCAACCAGCAGGATCCGGCTCATGGCAGGGCCTCGCCACTGCCGTTGAGCTTGCGTTGATTAAGCTGTTCATCGATGGCGGAGAGCTGTTCAATCTGGCGGCGCAGACGCTGCACCTCCTGACTCTGGTCGTCACGACGGCTGTCACGTACCAGCAGCTCCTCACCCAGCGCAATCCAACTGCGCAGGAAAGCCTGGGCATCGAGCCCGAGCTCGGGCAGCAGGCTCTTGAGTTTGTCCAGCCCGGCCCGACGGTTTGCCACCGACTCGGAGGGGTGGGTATTGACCATGGCCAGACTGACCCGGCTCTCGACATCGGTCGCGCCCTTGAGGCGCTGACGCTCCTGCGCCCGCTGCTGAGCGTGACTGGCCAGCAACCAGTCCGAGTATTGCAGGCGTACCTGCATCTCCTTGTTGGCAAACTCCATGCGCTTGGCGAGGGCGAGATCCGGCGACGCCGCCGGGTCACGCGCTGGCAGCAAAGAACAGCCTGTGAGCAGGCCCATCATCAATACCGGAACAACACATTGTTTCATCTTTTGCTTCACTTCAACGTCAACCGGAAACAGACATCAGCCTGTTCGTCTTCAATCAATACCAATTCACCGCCAAGGCTCATCGCCGACTCGCGGGCGATGGAAAGCCCCATGCCGGAACCTTTCAACAAACCTTGCCGAACTATACTGCCCTGCTCGAATGGCTCGAAGATCCGCTCCCGTTCGGCTACCGGAATGACGGGCCCTTCGTTGGCCACCTCCAGCCAGCCGCCGTTGGCATCCTGCCCGGCGCGGATCCAGATCTGGCCACCCCTGGCGCCATAGCTGACCGCATTGGAAAACAGATTATCGAGGATCAATCGCAAGCGATAAGGCTCCGCCTGCAGCATGATGGGATCGGTCGGCAAGTGTACACTGATTTGTTTGGATTCCAGTGCCAGGCGATATTCTGCAGACAATTCTGACAATAAGGGCGCCAGCGCCACCGGCGTCAGGGTAAACACCTCCTGCTGGCTGAGGCGGTTGAAATCGAGCAGACGTTCGATCAGGATCTGCAATCGGCGACTGTTCTCCTCCAGCATCTGGCAGATCTCCTGCTGATCCGGCGTAAGCGGCCCCACCAGCTGCTCGCCAAGCAGGTCCGAGCCCTCCCGCAGCACCGCCAGCGGCGTCTTGAGCTCATGGGAAACATGGCGCAGGAACTGGTATTTCTGCTGTTCCAGCTCCTTGAGCTTGTCGTGCAACCAGTTGATCCGCTCCCCCAATACCACCAACTCTGCCGGCCCGTCCACGGGGCGTTTGTCCGGCTCCACACCCGCACCCAGACTCAAGATCCGCGACTCAATCTGACGCACAGGGTGGATAATCAGATAGGTAAACAGCAGCACCAGCAGCAGGCTGAGCACGGCCACGAAACCGCTGACCCACCAGATCTCTCTCATCAATTCTGCAATCATGGCGCGTACCCGGCTCACATGCTCATCGACCTGGCCTCGGGTAATCACTTCAAGCTGCTGATTAATTTGATTAAATTCATCAAATTGCGGGCTGGCCGAGGCGGCTCTGGCCTTGGCCAGATCCTGCAGGCTCTCGAGCCAGGCCAGCACCTGCTCGAGGCCGGTGTAAGCCTCGGCATCCGGGATCGAGCCCTGATGAGCAGCGAGCAGGCTGCGGTAACTGGCAAGCTGCTGCTGGTAACTGGCCAGGATGCGCTCATCCCCCAGTACCGCATAACGGCGAAGAGTACGTTCCAGATCAATGGCCTGGGTTGTGAGCAGGGTCGCCCGACGGGTATCGCGCACCGCCCGCTCCAGCTCGTCGCTGGTCAACTGGCTCAAGTGTTCGAGGGCCTGACTGTCGTGCCAGATCATGCCGCCCAGCGGCATCAATACCAGGACGAAGCCCATCAATACCACTTGCAGCAAGGAACGTGGGCGTACCTTGGTCATCTTGTGCTGCCTCGATTCATCATGGGTGGGTCAGCATATCTGCACTCCCCCAAAAAGCAAAACCGGCCAGGAGGCCGGTTCATACCGCAAATGAGGGACGGGGTTCACGCCAGACCGACGGATGCCACACAGATAATCAGGATCATTGCCAACGCGCTGGATGCGGTCAACAGTGCCCATTTCAGTTCCACACTCATGCAAACCTCCTTTCTTGCCAACAAGAGCCTGATCACAACAGACAAATGTATGTTAATGCATAGTTAATCCCATAACCGTGAGCCGTGTATACATTTCAGATGAGCCCAACCCAAGGATCGGTGAGCATGTTCTATCTGTGCAGCATTGGATCGAATCTTGATCCCCATATTCACGTCAGTCAGGTGGTTGGCGAACTGCTTGAACACTTTGGCCGCCTGCAGCTGAGTTCGGTGATCCAGACCAAACCGGTGGGAATGCACTCCAGGCACGACTTCCTCAACTGCCTGTTCGTTGCCGAAAGCGGGCTGACAGCCCAGCAGTTGAAAACCCTCTTCATCGCCATGGAACTGGCCCATGGCCGGGATCGCAGCGATCCGAACTGCAAGGTGCTCGACCGGCCGCTGGATATCGACATTCTGGCCAGCAGTGCCGCAGATGATTTTGCCGCGACTCGCGTCGATGCCTATCTCAATGAACTGCTGGCCGAGCTGTATGGCCAGGGAGAAGTGCATGACCGCAAAGTCACGCTACCACTGCATACCCGGCTGATGAAGGGCAAGGTGATCGAGGAGCTGCAGGTAGGCTTGACCCCCTTGCGGCTCAGTCAGGGTTCAGATGACCGCCAGGCTGCGGCCGCCATCTACCCGGATGCTGGCCCCCGTCATGTAGTCGTTCCCCATCAGTAGCTGCACCGCCTGCCAGATAGGCTCAAGCCCGCCTTCCCGCGCCAGCGGCGTCTTCGCCAGCACTTGCTGGCGCCACGCGTCGCCATGCTCGTCGAGAAACAGGATAGGGCCCGGCTCTATGGTGTTGACCCGGATGGCAGGCGCCAGTTCGCGGGCAAAGCTCATGGCAAGGGAGTGGGCTCCGGCCTTGGTGGCCACATAGCTGGCAAACTGGGGCGCCGGAGCGTGAATATAGATATCCGTGATATGGATGATGCTGGCATTGGCATTGCGGGCCAGCTGGGGCGCCAGCGCCCGGTTGAGCCGAAATGGCGCCGCCATGTGTACCCGATAGAACTGATCGAACTGGGCCAGCTGCGCCGCAGCATCTGCCGCCTCTGGTTCGAAGGCCGAGGCGTTGTGGATCACCAGCGCCAGATCCTGCTGTGATGCCAGCACCTCAATGAGCTGGCCGACCTGCTCTTCACAAGCGAAATCCGCCTGCACCAGCGTCACTCCCAGGGCGCGCAGCCGAGCCAGCTCGGGTCGCTCGCTGCGATAGCTGCCCGTTACCTGCCAGCCTGCCGCTACCAGCTGTTCACACAGGTAGAAACCGAGTCGACGGCCACAGCCCGTTACCAATGCACGCATAACCTCTCCTTTTGTCATTGCTCACCAGCCACTGGCATACCCGCGACGGCGGTACCTATCAATCCCCATGGCACAAACCACTGGCCTTGTCCGCCTCACAGCGCCCATAGTGGCACTACACCCCGCTTCTGGAGCCATCATATGCTACATATTCGCGATCACATGAGTCGCCTGACCCACTTCCTCACCCCGCAACTCGGTCTGGCCGAAGCGCTGGATCGGCTGCACCACTCAGGGCTGAGCGGCCTGCCTGTGCTGGATGACCAACAACAGCTGGTCGGGTTTCTCTCCGAACAGGACTGCATTCCCAGTCTGATCACCGGCAGCTACCACTGCGATACCCGCACTCAAGTGGAAGACATGATGAGCCGGACGCCTCTCTCGGTCGACCCGGACGACAGCATTCTGGATCTGGCGCGCCAGATGACCGGGGCAAAACCCAAGATCTATCCGGTGCTGGAGCAGGGCAAAGTGATCGGCATCATCAGCCGCCATCAAGTGATGCAAGCCCTCAATCAGCAGATGAAAGGCTGCCATCAGACCTAAATCTGGTAACGCCCCTTGTCACCGATGTCGAAGTGCAGGGGCATCCGCCACTTTGCCAGACAGAGCAAGCCAAGCAACAGGCCGCATGCCAGGGCAACCGGCGCGGCGGCCCAGCCCAGTTGTGCCCACTCCAGTCCCCACTGCAAGGGCAACAACAGGGGCAGCGCCTTGATGCCCGGAATGGCGAAGCAGAACTGCTCCTTGAACGCCAGTCCGGAGAGCGTCGCCAACGACGCCCCCAACACCAGCACCTCGGGCGCTCCGCTGGCACTCAGTACCAGGCCACCCCAGGCAAACACCTGCAAGATGAAACGGATGCGCTTGTCATAGACATGCAGGCAGAGTCCGCATACCCCGCTGGCCACCACCAGCGCCGTCAACCAGACTGAGGGCGCTAAAAAATCCTGCCCGATCAGCAGGCTGGCCCCTCGACACACCAGCAATAAAGCTGCCAGACTCAAGCCAAGACGATAGAAGCCGACAGATAACCTGTCGATGCCATCCAACTCACTTTCGATTTCAGGATTTGCCATCCGGGGTCGTCTCTGTTGAATATTCGGGCCAATATACTTGAATCATGCCCGTGGGCGATTCCCTATTCCGTGCAGGAGATGTGGTTTGCGAAAGTTACCCCTGCTCTGTCTGCTGTTCCCTCTCTGGCTCCAGGCCAAAGAGCTGGTCATAGGCGGCACCCTTGAGCCGCCGCTGAAGTTTCTGGATGACAAGGCCCAGCCTGGCGGACTCGATGTGGACGTGGTCACCGCCATCTTCAACAAGCTCAAGATCCCCATCAAGATCGAACTGACCGATGCGGGTGCCCGCCTCACCCGCAATGCCGAGACCGGCGTGTATGACCTTGTGATGACCCACTCCTACAAGCCGGAGCGAGAGAGCTACCTGCTCTATCCACAGCAATCCCATCTGCGCCACAGCTGGCACTTCTTCGTGCGCAAAGCCGACATGCTGAGGATCCGCTACGATACCCTGGAAGACCTCAAACCCTGGCGCATCGGGCTGACCAAGGATTTTGCCTACACTCCCGAACTGGCTGCGGCGCTCAAGGACCCCGCCTATCAGATCCAGGAGATCCCCATCAACCAGCTGCAACTGCGCAAACTGATCGCCGGGCGCATTGATACAGTGCCCATGCCGCTGGTTACCGCCTTCGCCCAGATCAGAGAGGAGGGGCTGGAGGGCAAACTCGATTACCTGCCCAAGCCACTCAAGGCCAGCCCCTACTACACCGTCTGGACCAAGGCCAAGGCCGATGCCGATACACCAGCCATGATGACCGCCTACGATGCCGAGTTGTTGCGCATGAAGCGGGATGGCCGACTCAAGGCCATCTACGACAAGTACGGCATTCCCTATATCGAACCCTGATCCCGACGGTCAGGTGGCTCGTCAAGGTTTCACGTCTCTCAATATCGGGTTCTGCAGCGAAATGAGCGTTTCGGTGGACTGTATCTCGTCTATGGTCTGGATCTTGTGGATCAGCACAGTCTGCAACTCGTCGATGGAGCGGGTCATCACCTTCATGAAGATACTGTAGTGACCCGTGGTGTAGTAGGCCTCCACCACCTCGTCCAGCGCCTGCAACTTGGCCAGTGCCGAGGGGTAATCCTTGGCGCTTTTAAGATTGATCCCGATGAAGCAACAAACGTCATAACCCAGCTTCTTGGGGTTCACCTGCACCCGCGTGCCCTCGATGATCCCCGCCTGCTTCATCTTCTCCACCCGCACATGGATGGTACCCGGGCTGACCGCCAGCTGTTTGGCCAACTCGGCATAAGGGATCCGCGCATTCTCCATCAGGGCGGTGAGGATGGCCTGATCGAGATTATCGATCCGATAATTTTCCGGCACTTTTTTGCACTCCCGTTGACGATACCTCATTAATTTGCGGTCTATTTTGAACAAAAAAATGTGTAAAGCCTATTTCTATTATCGAATATTGAATTTAGCGTTCATTCTGTTGAAGAATCGTCACATCCAACGGGTTCTAGACAGGTATTCAGCATGAAACAGCACTACATTCGCAGCCAACAGCAGATCAGCTTCGTCAAAGAGATGTTCTCCCGCCAACTCGCCCAGCAACTGGGCCTGATGGAGGTGCAAGCCCCCATTCTGAGCCGGGTCGGAGATGGTACTCAGGACAACCTGTCAGGCAGCGAGAATGCGGTGCAGGTCAAGGTGAAGACACTGCCGGAGCACAGCTACGAAGTGGTTCACTCCCTTGCCAAGTGGAAGCGCCAGACCCTGGGTCGCTTCGGCTTCGGCCCGGGTGAAGGCATCTACACCCACATGAAGGCACTGCGCCCGGACGAAGACAAGCTCACCCCCATCCACTCCGTCTACGTGGATCAGTGGGACTGGGAGAAGGTGATGCCGAGCGAGCGCCGCGATCTCGCCTATCTGCAAGAAACCGTGCGCGGCATCTGGGCCGCCATCAAGGCCACCGAGCGTGCCGTCTGCGCCGAACACGAACTGACTCCCTTCCTGCCGGGCGAGATCCACTTCCTCCACAGCGAAGCGCTGCTGGCCCGCTACCCGGCTCTCGATGCCAAGGGGCGCGAACGCGCCATCGCCAAGGAGCTGGGTGCAGTCTTCCTCATCGGCATCGGCGGCGCCCTCTCCCACGGCGAGCGTCACGATGTACGCGCCCCGGACTATGACGACTGGAGCAGCCACAGCGAACTGGGTCTGGCGGGTCTGAACGGTGACATTCTGGTGTGGAACCCTGTGCTGGAAGACAGCTTCGAGATCTCCTCCATGGGGATCCGGGTGGACGCAGAGGCCCTGCGCCGCCAGCTCGCCATCACAGGTGATGAAGGTCGCCTGCAATATGACTGGCACCAGGATCTGCTGGCAGAGCGGATGCCGCAGACCATAGGGGGCGGCATAGGCCAATCCCGTCTGGCCATGTTGCTGCTGCAAAAAGAGCACATAGGTCAGGTTCAGGTCGGCGTTTGGCCCTCAGAGATGAAGGCCGCCATCCCTGGCATGCTGTAAGCAAGATGATTCAATGGGTCTGACCCGCATGCTGCGGCGTTCAGGTCAGGCCTGACAGGTGTGTGGCCGTCCGGGATGAGAGAGCGCATCACGGGCATGCTGTAAGCAGAGGATCATTCCGACTCTCTGCGAAACCGGGGCTTGCCCCTGCGACCCGCTCAACCCACGTCAGGTCGCATGACTACATTCCTCCCGGCAATCTTAGGATTGCCGTTTTTTTTATGGCGGAAATACATATGCGAACCCCGCACCTATGTTGGTCTGCCGTGGCAGCCCCACTTTCCGCTTGCCGGTGCAATGGCAGGCAAAGAGGCTCTCCACTCCCTCCTGTTGCAGATACATGCCCAGCGCCGCCGCCCGCTGCGGGCCGGAAAACTTCAGGTGCAAACCACCGATGACGGCATGCACCCGCTCATCACCGCACACCTCCCTGGCCCGTTGCACTATGTTTTCGACCCCGGAGTGGCCGCAGCCGATGAAGATGATGAGTCCACGTGGGCTCTTGTAGGCCAGCGCCGAATCATCCGATATGGCATCCTTCTCTATTCGCCCACCTCGCAATATGTAACCAAGCAGCGAAGGGGTTGCCCGGTCGCGCCGCGAAATGCTCCCGAGGAACACCAAACGATCAGAGAGCCACACCGGCTCGGCGGAGCAGTGGGGGAGAAGCCCCTTTGCGCTCAGCGACTCCCGCTCAAGATCCCCCGAGAGGCGATAGAGGTTGCGACGCAAGAAGGGGAGCGATAGAAAATAGCCACGCTCGCAGAACACATCCGGACAGGCGATCAGAGGAATAGCTGGTGAGTAGAGGGGTAGCGAACCAATACCACCCACATGATCATAATGACCGTGGGACAGCACCACGTGGGTGAGCGAGGCGAGATCGATCCCCATCACATCAGCATTGTGTTGCAAAGCCCGTCCACGGCCGCTGTCAAACAGCACCTTGAGGCCATCGCACTCCAACAGTAACGACAGCCCCTTTTCAGGCAAGCAGCCGGGTAGATGCACATCATCATCCACCAAGATGGAAAACTTCATCATCTCAATCCCCCAGAAAACAAAACGCAGGCACAGGGCCTGCGTTTTTCATCGACAATCCTATTACTGGTTCATGGTCAGGCCGTTGCTGTCGGCCCCCAGCAGCAGTTTCTTGCCGGGAACGATGCGACCGGAGAGCAGTGCCTGGGCCAGCGGGTTTTCGACCTTGTGCTGGATCGCCCGCTTGAGGGGCCGTGCCCCGTAGACGGGGTCGAACCCGGCATGCACCAGCTTCTCGAGCAGCGCCTCGCTCACCTCCACCTCGTAACCCTGAGCCTCCAGACGACCCATCAGGCTCTTGAGCTGGATGCGGGCAATGGACTTGATGTGATCCTCGCCAAGCGGATGGAACACCACTGTCTCGTCGATCCGGTTGATGAACTCCGGTCGGAAGCTGCGGGTCAGCACCTCCATCAGCAGGGCCTTCATCTCGTCGTAATCCTTCTCGGAGTGGTGCTCCTGGATCAGATCCGACCCCAGGTTGGAGGTCATGATCACCACTGAGTTGCGGAAATCGACGGTGCGACCCTGACCATCGGTCAGGCGGCCATCATCGAGCACCTGCAGCAGTATGTTGAACACATCCGGGTGCGCCTTCTCCACTTCGTCGAGCAGGATCACCGAGTAGGGACGACGGCGTACCGCCTCGGTCAGATAACCGCCCTCCTCGTAACCCACGTAACCGGGAGGCGCCCCCACCAGACGGGCCACACTGTGTTTCTCCATGAACTCGGACATGTCGATCCGCACCATGGCATCCTGGGTATCGAACAGGAACTCGGCCAGCGCCTTGCACAGCTCTGTCTTGCCCACCCCGGTAGGCCCGAGGAACAGGAAGGAACCTATGGGCCGGTTCGGATCGGAGAGCCCGGCACGAGAGCGACGAATGGCGTTGGATACGGCCTCGACCGCTTCCTCCTGACCGATCACCCGGCTGTGCAGCTTCTCTTCCATCCGCAGCAGCTTGTCGCGCTCCCCTTCGAGCATGCGCGCCACCGGAATGCCGGTCCAGCGGGCCAGCACATCCGCTATCTCCACGTCGGTGACGCGGTTGCGCAGCAGGCTGGTCTCCTGCATCTCTGCCTGGGTGGCGAGATCCAGCTGTTTCTCCAGCTCGGGGATGCGGCCATACTGCAGCTCTGACATCCGCCCCAGGTCGCCAGCGCGACGTGCCACGTCAAGATCCTGACGGGCCTGTTCCAGCGCCGCCTTGATGTGCTGGGTACCGGCGAGGGCAGCCTTCTCGGCCTTCCACACCTCATCCAGCTCGTTGTATTCCCGATCTTTTTCGCCAATCTCCTTGCTGATGAGATCCAACCGCTTGCGGCTGGCATCGTCATCCTCTTTCATCAACGCCTGCTGCTCCAGTTTCAACTGGATGATGCGTCGCTCAAGCCGGTCGAGAGACTCCGGCTTGGAGTCAATCTGCAGACGAATGCTGGCGGCGGCCTCGTCAATGAGGTCGATGGCCTTGTCCGGCAGCTGGCGATCCGCGATATAGCGATGAGACAGCTGGGCTGCCGCCACAATGGCGGGGTCCGTGATCTGCACATGGTGGTGCAGTTCATAACGCTCTTTCAGGCCGCGCAGGATGGCAATGGTGTCCTCCACGCTCGGCTCTTCCACCAGCACCTTCTGGAAGCGGCGCTCGAGGGCTGCATCCTTCTCTATGTACTGACGGTACTCATCCAGCGTGGTGGCACCGACGCAGTGCAGGTCGCCACGGGCCAGCGCCGGTTTCAGCATATTGCCCGCGTCCATGGCGCCCTCGCCTTTACCGGCGCCGACCATGGTGTGCAGCTCGTCGATGAAGAGGATGACGTTGCCCTCCTCCTTGGCCAGATCGTTGAGTACAGCTTTCAGCCGCTCTTCAAACTCGCCGCGATACTTGGCACCGGCCACCAGGGATCCCATATCCAGCGACAATACCCGCTTGTTCTTGAGCCCTTCCGGCACTTCACCGTTGATGATGCGCTGGGCCAGCCCTTCGACAATGGCGGTCTTGCCGACGCCGGGGGCACCGATCAGCACAGGGTTGTTCTTGGTCCGGCGTTGCAGCACCTGTATGGTACGGCGGATCTCTTCGTCGCGACCGATCACGGGATCCAGCTTGCCTAGTTCGGCCCGCTCCGTGAGGTCTATGGTGTATTTCTCCAGCGCCTGGCGATTCTCCTCGGCGTTGGCATCATCGATCTTTCTGCCGCCACGCACCTTGTCGATGGCAGCTTCGAGTTTCTCTTTGGTCAGCCCCTGGGCACGCAGCAGCTCACCCAGGTTGCCCTTCTCGTCGAGGGCCGCGAGCACGAACAGCTCGGAAGAGATGAACTGATCCTTGCGCTGCTGGGCCAGCTTGTCACAGACGTTGAGCAGCCGGCCGAGGCCGCTGGAGAGCTGAACGTCGCCCTCCACGCCGCTCACCTTGGGCAGTCGATCCAGCTCAATCCCCAGGCGTGAGCGCAGGGTATTGATGTCCATCCCGGTCAGGGTGAGCAGTGGACGAATGGAGCCGCCATCCTGATTGACCAGCGCTGTCATCAGATGGACGGGTTCGATAAATTGGTGATCACGACCCAGTGCAAGAGACTGGGCATCGGAAATAGCAATCTGGAATTTGCTGGTAAGACGATCGAGGCGCATTGCACTCCCCCTTCAAGGCAGACGCCGCTTGCGCGGCAAACAACATAACTTTCTGACAAGAAAGATGAGGCCCGTACGGGTTATTTCAAGGGCAGGGGCTGGTTATTTTTTCTGCAAGGCGGGGATGGGCTGGATCCCGGCCCTTTTCCGGAGAAAAGAGCCGGGCACAGGCTATTGTGCCAACCAGACAAGTGATGCCATGCGGCCCGTCTGGCCATCGCGGCGATACGAGTAAAACCGCTCGCCATCGCCGAAGGTGCAGTACTCACCACCGTAAACGGCGCCGACCCCGGCACGGGCCAGCCGCAGCCTGGCCAGCAAGTAGATATCCGCCAGCCATTTCCCCTCGTTGGATGAAGGTACGAATGCAGCTTCTGCTTCGGCCTGCTGCGCCATAAAGGCGTCTCGCACTTCGCCCCCCACTTCGAAGGCCCCGGGGCCTATGGCGGGGCCAAGCCAGGCGAGGATATCGGCAGGATTGCACCCCATGGCCTGAATGCTGGCTTCCAGTACGCCACCCTGCTCATTGCCCAACAATCCGCGCCAACCGGCATGGGCTGCCGCCACGACAGTGCCGGCTCTGTCACAGAACAACACCGGCAGGCAATCGGCTGTCATCACTATGCAAGCCAACCCCGCCTCATGGGCACAGGCTGCATCGGCATCCGGCACGACATCATACTGGTTGCTGACCTGATGCACTGCGGTGCCATGCACCTGATTGAGCCAGTTGAGGGACCCGGGGATCTGCGCCGCCTGCTGCAGGCGGGCCCGATTGGCCTCAACCCGCGCCACTTCATCACCCACATGGGCTCCCAGATTGAGACCGGCGAAGACACCCTGGCTCACACCGCCATCCCGGGTGGTCGACAGCGCTCTGACACGAGCCGGTGCCGGCCAGTCGGGTTCGATCCATTTCATCTGAGGCTCCTCTCACATTTCTACATATAAAAACGGGGCTCCTTCGCTGTTGCCAGTCAAGGAGCCCCGTTTCAGGTATGATTCAAGGCCGGGCAACGGCAGAAACCGTCGCGGACAGCCTTGTTTATCAGCTCATCAGTTCCAGACCAAATCATCCGGATTGGCGAGGGTATCGGCCCGCATCACTTCCATCAGATCCAGCATGTCCTGCGGCGTGGGCGAGTGCCACTGCATCACTTCCCCCGTGATGGGGTGAGCCAGTTGCAGCATGGTGGCATGCAGCGCCTGACGGTTGAAGTTACGCAGCGCCAGGGTCAGCTCGGGTGTCGCATTGCGCAGCGGGCGCAGACGACCACCGTAGGCGGGATCCCCTACCAGCGGATGCTTGATGTGAGACATGTGTACGCGGATCTGGTGGGTACGACCGGTTTCCAGTCGCAGACGCAGACGGGTGTGGCCACGGAACTTCTCATGTACCCGATAGTGGGTCACGGAAGGACGGCCATTGGGCACCACGGCCATATGGGTACGCTGGGTAGGGTGACGACCTATGGGGGCATCTACCGTGCCACCTGCGGTCATGTGACCGATGGCGATGGCTTCGTACTCACGGGTGATCTGGCGCGCCTGCAGCGCTTCCACCAGATGGGTCTGGGCCGGTACCGTCTTGGCCACCACCATCAGACCTGTGGTGTCTTTGTCCAGACGGTGCACGATACCGGCGCGAGGCACCTCGGCGATGTCGGGATAACGGTGCAGCAGGGCGTTGAGAATGGTGCCATCCGGCGTGCCTGCGCCAGGGTGAACCACCAGACCGGCCGGTTTGTCGATCACCAGAATGTGTTCATCTTCGTAGACGATGTTGAGTGCTATGTCCTGGGCATCCCAGCGGGTGTCATCTTCCAGCTCGACATCTACATGCACCTGTTGCCCGGCAAGTACCTTCTCGCGCGGCGTGTTCGCAACCTGACCATCCAGGGTCACTCTGTCCTGTAAAATCCACTCCTTGATGCGGGTTCGGGAGTAGTCTGGAAACAATTCGGCCAGGGCCTGGTCGAGTCGCTGCCCGAATTGGTGATCCTGAAATTCGCCTGTCAGTTCAATATGCTGGCTCATGTATGGTCTCTTGAGCGGGGGGTATCAATTCGAAATAATCCGGGTATTCTAGCTTTTCTTTTAGCCAAGCATAACGGATACTTTGCCAATTTCGTGGAAATGGACCGGATGTTGTTGATGGGAAAGAAGTCTCACCTGCTGATGTCACTCGCCTTGGTCGCTACCTTGATCACAGGCTGTTCCAGCACAAAACCCAAGGTACCCGACGAACCGCCGGAGACCCTGTACCAGAAAGCACGCCTCAAGCTGGATGCCGGTAACTATGTGAATGCTATCGAGTTACTGGAAGCTTTGGACTCGCGCTATCCTTTCGGCGCCTACTCCAACCAGGTTCAGCTTGACCTGATTTACGCCTATTACAAACAGGACGATACCGCTCAGGCGATCGCCAATATCGACCGTTTTATCCGCCTCAATCCGGCGCATAAAAATATCGATTATGTGTTCTACATGCGCGGTCTGACCAACATGGCCGGCGATTACAACTTCTTCCAGGACTTCCTGGGCATCAATCGGGATGATAAAGACCCCTCTTATGCCCGTCAGGCCTTCCAGGACTTCAAGACACTGTTGCAGAATTATCCCAACAGCGTCTATGCCGCCGATGCCCGTGCTCGCATGATCGGCCTGAAGAACCGCCTTGCCCGCTACGACTTGAGCGTGGCCGAGTACTACGTGAAGCGTGATGCTCTGATCGCCGCCGCCAACCGTGCCAAGCTGATTGTCGAGACCTATCCCGACACGGCCGAAACCGAAAAGGCGCTGGAGATCATGGTCGAGTCCTACGACACGCTGAAGATGCCGACCCTTGCCCAGCATGCCCGTGAAGTGCTGGCCAAGAACTACCCGGATAACCGCCTCGGCCGCGGCTGAGTGAAACGGCTAGACAGGTAGCAACAAAAACCGATGCCCAGGCATCGGTTTTTTTATGTCTGCAATTTACCTGCAGAGTGCAACTGGCATGACAGCGCCGTGTACGCGCCGCCATCTTCAGTCAGCTACTTGGCCACATTGCCCGCCACGTTGAGCACGTCCCAGGTGCGGGAGAAAGGCGGCGCATAGGCAAAGTCCAGCATGCCGAGCTGCTCGGTAGTGACCCCCATTGTGATGGCGACCGCCAGCGCATCGATGCGGTGTACCGCCCCCTTGCGACCCAGGATCTGGCCACCCAGCAGGCGCTTGCTGCCCGCCTCGTAGACCAGCTTGACGTGAATATCGGACTGGCCTGGGCAGTAGTTGGTGTGACACTTGTCCTTGATGACGACGGTGCGGTAATCGATGCCCATCGCCTGGGCTTCTTGCTCAGAGAGACCAGTGCGACCCGCCTCCAGCCCCAGCACCTTGAGCGCCGCAGAGCCTAGCGTGCCCGGGAACACCTGCTCGGCCCCGGCCAGGTTCTCGCCCACCATGCGCCCCAGCTTGTTGGCTATGGTGGCGAGCGGTACATAGACCTGCTGCTGCTTGACGCTGTGCCAGACGCTGACGCAGTCGCCAGCCGACCAGACGTTGGCCAGCGAGGTGCGGCCCTGCCTGTCCACCTCGATGGCACCATTGGCCAGCCGCTTGATGCCGGTGTCGGCCAGGAACTCGGTGTTGGGCTTGACCCCTGTGCAGACCACCACTATGTCGGCCTCATACTCTCCCTTGTCGGTACGCACGCCGGTCACCCTGCCATTCCCCAGCAAAGCCTCGACTCGCTCACCCAGATGGACACAGACCCCTTGCTCGCGCAGCTCGGTTTCGATGTGCCGGGTGATTTCGCTGTCGAAGGCATCCGGGATGACCCGATCCGCCAGTTCGATGAGGCGCACTTCTTTACCCTGATGCACCAGCGCCTCAACCACTTCAAGTCCGATAAAGCCGGAGCCGATCACCAGGGCCCGGGTATTTCGCTTGTCCTGCACAGCCGCCTTCAGCGCCAGACCGTCGGCCATGCGGCGCAGGCCGAACACCCCTTGCTGCTGCAGGCCGGGAATGGGGGGCATCACTTCACGGGCACCGGTGGCGACCATCAGACGATCGTATGTGTCGGTGAAGACATCACCCTGGTGCTCCACTTGCACAGTACCGGCGCAGGCATCGAGCGACAGCACCCTATGGCCCGTCTTAACCTCGATCCCCTTGGTGGCGAACTGCTCGGGGGTGAACTCGGCCATGTATCCCGGCTCCTGAAACTCGTCGCCGACAAAATAGGGCAGGCCGCAGGCACCGAAGGAGATCACCTCGGACGCCTCATACACCACGATTTCAGCATCCTTGGCCAGACGGCGGGCCTTGGCCGCCGCACTCATACCGGCGGCTTCGCCACCTATGATCAGGATTCTCATACTTTCTCCTTTCAATGGCAGAGGGAGGGCATGCCCTCCCTCTGGTCTATCGATGGGCTGGGGCTGGCCCCTGCCCTGGCAAGCGGGTCAGATGGTGGACTCTTCGCCGTCCAGGCACACTTCGTGCTCGCTGTTGAACACCTGCATGTCCGTCTCGCCCAGCAAGCGGCTGGTGACAGTGCCCGCCGTGATGGAACCGGAGACGTTCAGGGCGGTGCGGCCCATGTCGATCAGCGGCTCGATGGAGATGAGCAGGCCCGCCAGTGCCACCGGGAAGTCCAGAGCTGAGAGCACGATCAAGGCAGCGAACGTCGCACCACCACCTATCCCGGCAACCCCGAAGGAGCTGACCGTGATGATGGCGATCAGCGTCATGATGAAGCCGGGATCCATGGGATTGACCCCCACTGTGGGAGCTATCATCACCGCCAGCATGGCCGGATAGATGCCTGCGCAGCCGTTCTGGCCGATGGTGGAGCCGAAGGAGGCGGCGAAGTTGGCGATCCCCTCTGGAATGCCGAGCGCCTTGGTCTGGGTCTGCACGTTCATCGGGATCGAGCCCGCACTGGTGCGAGAGGTAAAGGCAAACGCCAGTACCGGCATGATCTTCTTGAGAAAACGCAGCGGATTGATCCCCACCAGACCCACCAGCAGCAGATGCACGGCGAACATGATGGCAATGGCGCCGTAAGAAGCCATGACGAAGTTGAGCAGGTTGAGGATGTCGGCATAGTTGGAGCCGGAGACCACCTTGGCCATCAGCGCCAGCACGCCATAGGGGGTGAGGCGCAGTACCAGAGTCACCATCCGCATCACTATGACGTGGGCCACCTCCATGAAGCGACCGAAGCTCTCGAAGATCTCGGGTTTCTTGCGGGCTATGCCGGTGGCGGACAGACCGATGAAGATGGAGAAGATCACCACGGCTATGGTGGAGGTCTTGCGCGAACCTGTCATGTCGAGGAAGGGGTTGGCCGGAATGAATTCCAGCACCATCTTGGCAAAGGACATGCTTTCGACGCTGCCGAGGGTGGTCTGCAATGCCGCGCCCCTGGCGGTCTCGGCGGCACCGGCGGTGAGTCCTTCAGCCGTCAGACCAAACAGGTTGGACATCAGTATGCCTGCGCCGGCAGCAAGCATGGTGGTGAAGATCAGCACCCCTATGGTCATGGCGCTGATCTTGCCAAGGGCAGTGCCGCCATTGAGCTTGAGGATGGCCCCTATGATGGAGACCATGATGAGCGGCGTGATGATCATCTGCAGCAGCTTCACATAGCCACTGCCGACGATATCCAAATAGTCGATGGTCTGGCCTATGACCCCTGCACCAGCCCCGTAGAGCAGTTGCAAGGCGGCACCAAACAGTATGCCCAGCCCCAGACCCGCAAACACCCGACGGGTGAAGCTCACATGTTTTTGCTGCAAGCGATAGAGAAACAGCAGCAAGATGGCCGCAATGGCCAGATTACCTATAACGCTAAGAGTCATGACGATATTCCCCAAAATAATCGGGCCGGGCCCGAGGTGTACGGACGAGTGCCCGGTACGCACACTCCTCCCTGAAACTCGCCGCATCGTGGCGGCACGTCCCCCGGTGCAACCGGGGTGACGCAAAATTGGGAAGTGCCGGGCAGACACCTCCCTGACATCGACCGTATCGGACTCCCCGTGGCCGGAGTGGCGTCAGCAGACGGAAAAACAGAGGGTGGCCTGCGCCACCCCTTGCATCATTGGGCCTTGCCTTGTTGCTTGGCCCGCATGATGTTGATGATCTCGATATCCGTATCCAGCATCCCCAGTTTGGAGAGGCGACCCAGGTTGGCGATGGTTTCGTCCACGTCATCGGAGACGATGCCTTCGCTTTGGGGCACGTGCAGATTGTTGATGGCCATCAGCGATGATTTGACTGCCGCCGAGGTGGAGGTAGAGACCTTCATGGAGCAGGCACTGCCCGCGCCGTCGCAAATGATACCGGAAACGTCGCCGATCATGTTGTTGATGCAGTGACTAATTTGCTCGAATTGCCCCCCCAGCAGCCAGGTAATGGCGGCTCCCGAGCCCATGGCGGCGGTACTGGCGGCGCACAGCGCCGACAGCTTGTTCTGATGGGTCTTGATGTAGATGGCCACCAGATGGCTCATCACCAGCGCCCGGGTCAGTTGCTCGTCACTCGCCTTGAGGAAGCGGGCGGCGGCGACCACCGGCATGGTGGCGGCTATGCCCTGATTGCCGGAGCCGGAGTTGGACATGGCTGGCAGCATGGCACCGTCCATCCGCGCATCGGAGGCCGCCGAGGAGAGCCGCATGGCCAGCGTCATCAGATCATCGGAGAGCAGCTTGCGTTCCACCTGCTCGGTCAGGATCTTGCCGATCTGCAAGCCATAACCCTGCAGCCCTTCATCCGCCAGCGCCTGGTTCATGGTGGCCGCGGCGCGAATGAAGTCGATCTCAGCCAGCGGCACCTCCAGCGCAAACGCTACTATCTCGCGCAGCGTCATGGCGGGCTTGCCGGACTTGGCGGGCTGGATCTGCACGCCGGGGGCGCTGGCCTGCTCCATCAGCACCTCGCCGTCCAGCTCCATCAAGACGATGCGGGTGTGGTCGGTACAGATCACCACACGGGCGCTGTGGCCCTCCACCTCAGCCAAGACCTCGGCGTAGAGCACGTCAGCCACATCCTTCACGTCCACCTTGATGATGGGCAGCAGCGCCTTGGCAGCCTCCACCTGGGCCGGGGTCAGGGTATTGAGCACCTCCAGCCCCGCATCCGGGTTGCCCCCGGTGAAACCGACCGCCGCCGCCACCGGCAGCCCTATCATGCCGGTGCCGGGCACGCCGACCCCCATGCCATTCTTGAACAGGTTGCCGCTGACCCAGACGCTGACGCGAGTCGGATCCTGCCCCAGCAGCTTGCGGCAGTTGGCCGCCGCCAGCGCCACCGACATGGGCTCGGTGCAGCCCAGGGCCGGCACCACTTCACGCTTGAGCAGGGTAATAAAGTCGGTCCATTGTGCTTTCATTGCGATGTTTCTCATGTTCATGTCGCCCACGGGCGGGCTCTTATTATTCGGTCAGATCCGCTTTGTGGTTGCGGATATGCAGATAGACGGTATGACGGGAGATGCCGAGCATCTCGGCCACCAGCTGGGCGGCATCCTTGATCTCGAAGATGCCCATGTCGTAGAGCCGGTGCACAATCGCCTTGTTGCGCACGCTGCTGCCGAGGCTCGCATCCTGATCCACCTTGTGGATCACCTGGGCGACCAGATCGTCAACCGAGCTGGCAAAGGTCTCGTTGTTGAGGGGCGCTGGCGCAGCGGGCAGCGAGAAGGTATCGAGCAGGGCCCCGAGCGGCGTCTCCAGGCTGAAGTTCACGCACAGCATGCCGATGGGCTTGCCCTCCCGGTTGCTGATGGTGATGGAGGAAGACTTGAGCAGCCCCCCCTCCCGGGTGCGGGAAAAGTAGCTGCTCCACTGGCTGCCTGCTGCGCTCTGCAATTTGTTGAGGGCAAAGTCGGTGACAGGTGCCCCCTCTTCCCGGCCTGTGATATGGCCGTTGGCGATCTTGATGACGGAAGCGTGCAGGCTGTCAAAAGCGTGCAGCACCACTTCACAACCCGGGCCGAACAGGGCGGAGAGCGCCTCCACAGCAGGTTCGAAGCTGGCGATCAGGTGGCGCTCTTCATCGGTCAACGCACTGGTTTGGCGTAATGGGGTGGCCTGCATCATAGGAGTCATCCAGTCAACTTGGGGTAACGCTAAAGCAATCAGACTCAAATAAAGTTGAGCCATATCGCTTTTTGCGCAGGCATTATGCCCAAGTGGCGGCAAAGTGCCACAGATTGTGAACGAGAGCACAACAAAAGGACCCGCCTGGTGACATGACTCAACAAACGGGACGTGACCGCGCCTCAGAGCCCGTAGCGGGTCAGCAAGGCCTGATACTCGGGGGTCTGCTTGAAGGCTTTGAGGGCGAGGGAAAACTGATAGGCCAGGCGCTCATGGCCGGGTTTGTGGGTGAAGGCGAGAAAGTTGCGGTTGTTGTCGGTCACCGTCTTGATGCTATGGCCCACCAGATCCTGCAACCCCTGCCCCTTGAGCAGATGCAATCCCACCCTCTGGTTCATCACAACGGCATCGAGCCGCCCCGCCATCATCATGTGCAATTGCTTGATCATGTTGCTCTCTCCCGTCATGGGAAAGCGGGTGAACTCGGTCGCGGTGAGGAAGGCTTCGCCATAGGCATAATCCGCCTGGGTGCCGATATGCAGCCCCTTGAGGCTGGCGAGGCTCTGGAAGTCGACGGGTTTGTTCAGGGGGAAAAATATCACTTCGCCACTCTGGGAGAGCGGCTCATCCGGATAGTGCAGCCACTCCAGCCGCCGCTCTTCGAAGAAGGCATCGACGATGGCATCCCCGTTCTGGAATCTGGCCTCCTGCAGCACCCGTTTCCAGGGCAACACCTTTACTGTGGTGCGATAGCCCATTTTTGTGAGTACTTTGCGGGCCAGCTCCAGATCGGCGCCCCCCAGGCTGCCGTCGTCCAGCCGCATCACATAGGGCGGCCACAACTCGGTCAACAGAGTCAGGCTCGGCTGTTCGTTTGCCTGTACCGTCCATCCCCACCAGAGGCAGAGCAAGATCCATCCTTTACGCCACATCATGCCGTGATCTCCATCCATGCATTGGCTGAGGATATACCAAAAAGTGAGTAATAAAAAAGGAGGCCGAAGCCTCCTTTTGTCTCTCCTGGCCGACGCTTACAGCGCTTTCAGGATGGCCTCGACGCTGGCCTTGGCATCGCCAAACAGCATCTGGGTGTTCTCTTTGAAGAACAGCGGGTTCTGGACACCGGCATAGCCAGTGTTCATGGAGCGCTTGAAGCCGATGACGTTCTGCGCCTTCCAGACTTCCAGCACCGGCATGCCGGCGATCGGGCTGCCCGGATCTTCCATCGCAGCCGGGTTGACGGTGTCGTTGGCACCGATCACCAATACCACATCGGTATCGTTGAAGTCGTCGTTGATCTCGTCCATTTCCAGCACGATATCGTACGGGACCTTGGCTTCCGCCAGCAGCACGTTCATGTGGCCTGGCAGACGACCGGCAACCGGGTGGATACCGAAACGCACCTTGATGCCGCGATCACGCAGCTTCTGGGTGATTTCAGCCACCGGATACTGGGCCTGCGCCACCGCCATGCCGTAGCCCGGGGTAATGATGACGGAGCTGGCGTTCTTCAGCAGATCAGCCACTTCCTCGGCGCTGGTTTCGCGGTATTCGCCCATCTCCTGGTCGGCCGTGGAGGCCACGCCGTCGGAGCCGAAGCCACCGGCGATAACGGAGATGAAGGAGCGGTTCATCGCCTTACACATGATGTAAGAGAGGATGGCACCGGAGGAACCTACCAGGGCACCCACCACGATCAGCAGGTCATTGGAGAGCATGAAGCCCGCCGCTGCCGCCGCCCAACCCGAGTAGGAGTTGAGCATTGAGACCACGACCGGCATGTCGGCGCCACCGATGGAGGCAACCAGATGCCAGCCGAAGGCGAAGGCGATCAGGGTCATCACCAACAGGGCGAAGGTAGAACCACCGGCATTGACGAAGTAGACCATCAGCGCCAGAGAGGCCAGCACGGCCAGCAGGTTCAGCTTGTGGCGATGGGGCAACATCAGCGGCTTGGAAGAGATCAGGCCACGCAGTTTGCCAAACGCCACCACGGAACCGGTGAAGGTCACGGCACCGATGAAGACGCCCAGGAACACTTCCACCAGATGGATGTTCAGCATGGCGCCGGAGAGGTGCTCGACCTGGGCGACACTGGCCGCCTGCTCGAACGCCGCCCGGGCAGCAGCCAGAGTCGCATCCAGGTTGGAACCGACGGACACCACCACCTCGGCCGGCGCAGACGGGTGCAAGTCGATGAAGCTGTTGAAGCCCACCAGCACGGCCGCCATGCCCACGAAGCTGTGCAGCACGGCTACCAGCTCGGGCATCTCTGTCATCTCGACCTTGAGGGCCAGACGCACGCCGATGGCACCGCCGATCACCATGGCCAGGATGATCCAGTGCACGCCACTGGTTTCCGGGTTGAATACGGTAGCGAGCAGGGCGATGGCCATACCCGCGATACCGAACAAGTTGCCATGCTTGGCCGTTTCTTGCTTCGACAGTCCCGCGAGACTGAGGATGAAGAGCACGGCGGCAACGATATAGGATGCTGTTACCAGTCCTTGAGACACGTTAAACCCCCTTAATCCTTACGGAACATCTTCAGCATGCGCTGGGTGACAGTAAAGCCACCAAAGATGTTGATACTGGCAATCAGCACGGCGACAAACGAGAGCGCGGTGACGAGCGTAGAACCCTGACCAATTTGCAGCAGGGCACCGACCACGATAATGCCGGAGATGGCATTGGTGACCGACATCAGCGGCGTATGCAGGGAGTGGGAGACGTTCCACACCACGTAGTAACCGACCACGCAGGCCAGGATGAATACGGTGAAGTGAGACAGGAAGGCAGCAGGTGCCACGGCCGCCACCCAACCGAAGGCGGCGATGCCAAGGGCACCGAACACGAACTTCTTGTTGGAGGGCTGCTTCGCTTCGGCCTTCTTGATCGGGGCAGCTGCGGGCTTCTGCGGCGCGGCAGAGACGGAGATGGCGGGCGGCGGGAAGGTCACTTCACCGGCCTGGATCACCGTCATGTTGCGCTGGACCACGTCCTCGAAGTCGATGGCAACCTGGCCGTCCTTCTCCTTGCACATCAGCTTCATCAGGTTGACCAGGTTGGTACCGTAGAGCTGGGAGGATTGGGCAGGCAGACGACCCGGCAGGTCGGTGTAACCGATCACCTTGACGCCGTTGGGGGTCACGAACAACTCGGTCGGCTTGGTGTATTCACAGTTGCCGCCGGTTGCTGCAGCCAGATCCACGATCACGGAACCCGGCTTCATGCTGTCGACCATCTCCTTGGTGATAAGCTTCGGAGCCGGACGACCCGGGATCAGGGCGGTAGTGATGATGATGTCCACTTCCTTGGCCTGCTGGGCAAACAGCGCCATCTCGGCTGCGATGAACTCATCGGACATGACCTTGGCATAACCATCGCTGGAGGCACCATCTTCGCTGCCGAAGTCCAGCTTGAGGAATTCACCCCCCATGGATTCGATCTGCTCGGCCACTTCCAGACGGGTATCGAACGCGCGGACGATGGCGCCGAGGGAACCGGCAGTACCGATGGCAGCCAGACCGGCCACACCGGCACCGATCACCAATACCTTGGCGGGCGGGACTTTACCGGCGGCAGTGATCTGGCCGGTGAAGAAGCGACCAAACTGGTGCGCAGCTTCGACCACGGCGCGATAGCCGCCTATGTTGGCCATGGAGGAGAGGGCATCGAGGGACTGGGCACGGGAGATCCGCGGCACCATGTCCATCGCCATCACATTGATGTTGCGCTCGGACAGCTTCTTGACCAGCTCAGGGTTCTGGGCAGGCCAGATGAAGCTCACCAGGGTGGCACCATCTTTAATTTGTGCGATCTCGGCATCGGTCGGCGCGTTGACCTTGAAGATAAGGTCGGCTTGCCAGACGCTCGGTACCACGCTGGCACCGGCAGCCTCGAAGGCGGCATCATCGAAGCTGGCCAGCTGGCCGGCACCGGCCTCGATGGCGACCTCGAAGCCGAGCTTTTTCAGCTGCTCAACGGTGGCCGGGGTCGCTGCGACCCGGGTCTCACCGGCGAGACTCTCTCTCGGTATTCCAATCTGCATGACTATTCCCTGATGGTTAATAAACAATCGCTGCCCAGTGTCGCATTTCTGGCGAAACAAGACATGACCAAAGTGCAGGTCACGGGCCCTTTGTTATGAAAATCAGTAGGCTTTACCTCAACCTCCTGTCATGGTCAGGCCCCCGCTTCTCAGGCGCGAAGGTGATTAGTATCAAATTTTGGAGTTTTATTACAACCGCAGTCCCGATGGCGCGCGTACAGAATTCAGCCCATCCCGGACCTGGATTTAAAAAAACAAACCAAATTAGCGACTTATACCAGTAAAAAGCACTGGAAAAAGTGATCCAACCAGTCAAAAAAAATGTTTTACCGGCCCTCTATCTTAGCGCTTTTTGTTCTTACGAAATCTGCTCCGATCACAGATATCGGGGCGAAAACAGGAAAAGTAACTGTTTTGTAACAGACAAGGGGCCGGCCACCCGCCAAATGGCAGGCCCCGACCCCTCTGAATTAATCGTTTCGATCCCGACGTTCTGCCCCTGTGCCGTTACCAGGCGGCTTCATAAATATGCTGGCTCTGCACCAGATCGATATCGCCATGCTCGCCAATGGCGGTCATGCCGTGCTCCGCCAGCTTGCCGATCAGGGTGTCGATGCCCAGCTCGCTCAGACCATAGTCCCGCAGGCGAGTCTTGACGCCCATCCGCTCGAAGAAGTCACGGGTGGCGGCAATGGCCCCGTCGATACGGTCGCTCTCGCTGCCGCTGCGCAGATCCCACACCCGCTCTGCGTATTGCAGCAACTTGGCATGCTTCTGCTGGCGCTTGGCCTGCAACAGGGCGGGCAGCACCACAGCCAGGGTCTGGGCGTGGTCCAGGCCATGCAGGGCGGTCAGCTCGTGACCCAGCATGTGGGTAGCCCAGTCCTGGGGCACACCGGCACCGATCAGACCGTTGAGGGCCATGGTGGCACTCCACATTATGTTGGCGCGCACCTCGTAGTTCTCCGGTTCCACCAGCGCCTTGGGGCCCTCTTCGACAAGGGTCAACAACAGGCCTTCGGCGAAGCGATCCTGCACCTTGGCATTGACCGGGTAGGTGAGGTACTGCTCCAGGATATGGATGAAGGCATCCACCACACCGTTCGCCACCTGACGAGCCGGCAGCGTGTATGTGAGCACGGGATCCAGCACGGCGAAGCGCGGCATCACGAAGGGCGAGAAGAAGTGCACCTTGTCACCCGTGCTGCGGCGGGTCACCACGGCACCCATGTTCATCTCGGAACCGGTAGCCGGCAGGGTCAGCACGGCGCCGAGCGGAATGGCGGAGCGCACCTCGTTACCAACGGTCTCGAGTATGTGCCAGGGATCCCGGGCCTCATCGTAATGGGCAGCGGCGGCGATGAACTTGGTACCGTCGAGCACTGAGCCGCCGCCCACGGCGAGCAGGAAGTCGATGCGCTCGGCGCGGGCCAGCGCCACCGCCCCCATCAGGGTCTCGTAAGTGGGGTTGGGCTCGATGCCACCGAATTCAAACAGTGTCATGCCCGCCAGCTCGTCGCGGATCTGGGCCAGCAGGCCGGTACGCACCACACTGCCACCGCCATAGGTGATCAGGATGCGGGCATCGCTCGGGAGCTGTTCACGAAGCTGGGCAACCTGGCCCTTGCCGAACAGGATCTTGGTCGGGGTATGCAGAGTAAAGTTGTTCATCGACATTGCCTTTCTATGTTTCGGGCGGCCAGGCCGCAAAATGTGATTGCATTTTTCTCCAGACCACCTCTACCATCAAGACAACATCCTGCTTGATTCTTGCCTATTTCTACAAACCCGCCAGAATCACCACAAATGAGACTCCATGCAGAACCGTTACACCGACCTCGCCGCCAAACTGACCCGTCACGTCACGGCTCCCGGCATCACAGCTTCTCCGGTTGAGCAGGTAAACCTTATCTACACCACCGAGTACCACGGTCGCACCCCCGTGCTCTACCAGCCACGGATGATAGTGATACTGCAGGGACACAAGGTGGGCTATTTGGCGGATCAGGTGTTTCGTTACGATCCCAGCCACTATCTGCTGATGACGCTGCCGCTGCCCTGTGAGTGCGAGTGTTTTGCCTCCCACGAGCAACCTCTTGTCGGTTTCTCCCTCGAGATCAACGTCGCCACCCTGCAGGAGCTGCTGCTGGAACTGGGGGATGCCCTGCCCGCCCCGGCTGTGCAAAAGAGCGGTGTCCACTCAGTCCCCCTGTCCGAAGAAATGTTCTGTGCCGCCGAGCGACTGATCGACCTGATGGACAAGCCCCACCACGCCCGGGTGCTGGGACCGCAGACAGTGCGGGAGATGCTGTTCTACGCGCTGCATGAGGGGGGTGGCCCGGCGCTGCAGGCGCTGGCCAACCGTCACAACCATGTGGGCCAGATAGCCAGGGTGCTGCGTATGATAGAGTCGCGCTTCGCCGACAACCTCACCATGGAGGAGCTGGCGCGGGAGGTGAACATGAGCGTCTCCGCCTTTCACCACCACTTCAAGGCGGTCACCTCCACCTCGCCGCTGCAGTACATCAAGTCGTTTCGCCTCCACAAGGCGCGGCTCATGATGCTGCACGACGGCATCAAGGCCGGTGCCGCGGCGGCAAAGGTCGGCTACGAGAGCAACTCCCAGTTCAGCCGGGAGTACAAACGCTATTTCGGCAGCACGCCAACCGATCAGGCCTCCCGCTTTCGGGACGGCCAACTTCGTATCATTGAGGGATAAAAGAGGGATAACTTATGCGTTCACTGTTCTGTCTGTTGTGTGGCCTGCTGTTGACGGCCTGTACCGGAATGGCCGATGGCATCCGTCCCGTCACCGGCTTCCAGCTCGACCGCTATCTTGGTACCTGGTATGAGATAGCGCGTCTGGATCACAGCTTCGAGCGGGGGCTGGAAGAGGTCAGCGCCAGCTACAGCCTGCGTGATGATGGTGGCGTCAGGGTGATCAATCGGGGCAAGCAGAGCGATGGCAGCTGGCGCGAGGCCGAGGGCAAGGCCTATTTCGTTGACAAGCCGGACGAGGCTCGGCTCAAGGTGAGCTTCTTCGGCCCCTTCTACGGCGGCTACAACGTCATCGATCTTGACCCCGATTACCAGCTCGCCCTGGTGACCAGCTACAACCACGACTATCTCTGGATCCTCTCCCGCACCCCCAACCCGCCGAAAGCCAAGGTCGATGCCCTGATCGCCAAGGCGAGAGAGCTGGGTTTTGCCACCGACAAGCTCATCTGGGTCAAGCAGCCCGGATAACCTGCGAACATGCAAAAGGGCAGCCCGCGGGCTGCCCTTTTTATTGCTGGCCGGTTTAGAGCCGGAAGCGGCCTATCTCCTGCTCCAGCCGCTCGGTCAGCGACTTGAGCTCGGCGGCCTGAGCGGCCTCTTCGCCCGCCTGCTCGGCCAGCTCCTGAGAAACGTGGCGTATGTTCTCGGTATTGCGGCTGATCTCGCTGGTGACCGAAGTCTGCTCTTCGGCCGCCGCCGCTATCTGGGTCGCCATGTCGCTGATGGAACCTATGGCCTGGTTGATCAGTGACAGACTCTGGTTGGCGGCTTCCGCATCCTCCACGCTGGTGCCCGCCAGCTGGCGACTGGTCTCCATGCCACCGACCGCACGGCGAGTTGTCTGCTGCAGGGTTTCTATCATCTGCTGGATCTCGTCGGTGGAGTCGTGGGTACGCTTGGACAGCACCCGCACCTCGTCCGCCACCACGGCAAAGCCACGACCCTGTTCGCCGGCCCGTGCCGCCTCGATGGCGGCGTTGAGCGCCAGCAGGTTGGTCTGCTCGGCGATGCCGCTGATGGTCGCCAGAATGCCGCTGATCTTCTGGGCATGGGCATCCAGCTCATTGATGATCTGGCTGGCATCGGCCACTTCATCCGCCAGCCCTGTGATGCTGCGCTGGCTCTGGCCAACCTGGGACTGGCCCGCAACGGCGAGCTTGACCGCATCCCCCGAGGTGGTGGCCGCAAACTCGGCGTTGCCGGCGATCTCCTGAGTTGCAGAAGCCATCTCGGTTACCGCAGTCGCCACCATGACGATCTCGTCCTGTTGCTGGCGCACCCGCTGGCTGCGAGCCAGGGCGCCGGCCGCCTGAGTACGGGACTGGGCCGCCAGTTCGACGGTCACATCCCGCAAGCGGCTGACGATGCCGTGCAGGCGGGCCACAAACTGGTTGAAGCTCTCGGCCAGCTGGCCCACTTCATCCTTGCTGCGGGTGTTGATGTGGACTGTAAGGTCCCCCTCGCCGTGGGCGATATCGTGCAGCGCCCCTGCCACCCGGCCCAGATCCTGGAACAGGTACTTGAAGGTGCTGGTCAGCACCAGGCCGAACACCAGGATCAGACCCGCACTGATGAGTGACAACTGCAACAGCAGGCTCTGCAACGGCGCCATCAGCACATCCTCATGCATCACCATGGCCAGCAGCCAGTCGGTGTTGGGGATCGGCAACACCAGCATCTTGGTGTCACGTCCGCCAATCTGCACCGCCTGCAGGCCGCCCTGCTGACTCATGCCCACCAAGCGGTTGGCATCGAGCTCAGGCGCCAAGTCCTGGCTCTTCTTGAGCGCCAGATCCTTGTTCGGGTGAGCGACGATAAGGCCGCTCTTGTCCAGCAGCATGGCGTAGCCATCCCCCTGCACCCGCATCGCCAGCACATCCTTGATGAGCTGTTCCAGCGCCAGGTTGGCACCGACCACACCGGCCAGTCGGCCCTGCTGCATCACGGGCTCGGCCAGGGTCACCACCAGCTGCTGCATGGTCACGCTGACATAAGGTTCCGTGATAATGAGCTTGCCCGCCTTGACCGCATCCTGATACCAGGGCCGCGCACGCGGGTCATAATCACCCTTGTTGAGGGAGGGATCGTTGCGGGTCATCACCCCCTCCTCCGAGCCGTAGTAGGCCAGCCCGAAGCCGCCGGATCGCAAGGTCTGCTGCAGATGAGGCACCAGCTCGGACGTCGGGTGGTTGGCGATGACATTGACCTGGGCGGTCAGGCTCTCACGCCTGTCCTGCATCCATTTCCCGATCCCCTCGGCGTAGGCGCTGGCATAGTTGCGCGCCTCGCTGTCGATGGCGCTCAGGGTCTGGTTTTTCAGGGTATAGAAGGCGGTCATGCCCAGCAGGCAAACCGTGATCAGGACCACGCCAAGACTGGTGGCCAACAACTTGCCGCGAAGGGAGAGATTCATGGGATATCCTTATGGCTGTCTCAATGGCGTCAAACAAAGCTGCACACCTTGTGTGGACTATATCGACTGAAAATCCCGTTCCATGAATATCAATCCCTTGATTTTAAATGCATCAGTAGCGACCCCCCTGGCAACACTCCTTTCCATCCGGCACTCATCCTTTCCCTCTTGATCCACTGCCGGTGCAACCCCGACCAATGTAAAAAGGCCGCCTTGAGAGGCGGCCCGTCTTGTATCCCGTCACACGCGCCTACCTAGCGTACCCGAGCGATGGCGGTGTTGAGCCTCATGTTGCCGGCCCCGGCAAGCTCAATCTGTGGTAGGTTGGTAGACCCATTGCGCTTAAGGAGACCCTTATTCCATGCCCCGAAACATAGAGATCAAGGCCAAGATCGCACGGATCGACACACTCCTCCCCAAGGCAGCCGCCATCGCCAATCAGGGTCCCATCGAGATAGCACAGGATGATACTTTCTTTCGCTGCGAGTCAGGCCGCCTCAAACTGCGCACCCTATCGCCCTCTGCCGGCCAGCTCATCTTCTACCGCCGTGCAAATCGGCAAGGTCCCAAGGAGAGCTTCTATCACGTCACTCCAACGAGCGAACCGGACAGCCTCCGCGAAACCCTCAGCCTGGCCTGTGGCCAGATCGGTAGGGTGCGCAAGACGCGCACCCTCTTTCTAGCCGGCAGAACACGGATCCATCTCGATCTGGTCGAGGGGCTCGGTCACTTTCTCGAGCTAGAAGTAGTGTTGGAGGATGACGAACTGCTCGAGGCAGGGATACAGGAGGCTCACGACATTATGGCGCACCTTGGTGTGGAGCCCTCCCAGTTGATCGAGGGTGCCTACATGGACTTGTTGGCAAAGACGCTGGCCTGACCTTGCGATAACAAACAGGCCGCCCGCAGGCGGCCTGTTTCCATTAAGTGACCCTTACTTCACTCGGGCGATGGCGGTGTTGAGCCTCATGTTGCCAGCATCCAGGCTCGGAGTTTGACCGTAAAACTCGAACTCCAGCTTGACCCCGGGGCGGAACACCAGACAGTGGGTCGAGCCGCCGAAGTGGAACATACCGAGCGGATCCCCCTTCTTCACCCTGTCCCCCGCCCTCACGGTAACATCGCAGCTCGACACCTCAGCCATGCCCACAGGCACCACGCACATCAGCCCGATTTTGGGGTTGTCTGCTTCGATGAAGATCAGCGCCCGGGTTGCCACCGAGGTAAGGAAGGGCTGCGAGTTGTTGGGCGCGCTGGGGTCCGCCCCCTGCGGGTCGACAAAGCCCTCGAACTGGTTCTCCAGATAGTAGGTGCCGTTGACCACGCGCACCTTGCGGATGGTACCGCTCACCGGGCTGTGCCAGCGGTGATAGCTGAGCGCACTGAGGAAGGCCTGATAGACGGTGCCGCCATCGAAGCGGGGCGCCAGATCGTCGAAATCGAGCATGTTGTCCAGGGAATAGGGCTGTCCCTTGAGCCAGAACTGATCGCTGCGGCTCACCCCTTTCTTCACCTGCAGCGGCGCCGATTCGCAGGCGTTGACGATGACGTTGTCATCCTCAGGTGCCGAAACAGGTCGCACATCGGGACGGAAGGTGCGGGTGAAAAAGTCATCCCAGCAACTGAAACCGTGATACTCGGCCGACGGGTCACATTGGAAAATCTGCTCAAAGCTGCCAGGTGTCGGATTTGTCCCTTCCCCCAGGGCCCCGCAGGCCACCTTGACCATTTCGCTCTTGGCCGCCTTGCCGAGCCAGGGCACCACCAGAGTCTCTTTATCCAGCTTGCTGACCGGCTCATTCAGCACATAGCGTGAGGCCGGGCTTTGCAGAAACAGCGCCCAGTAATCGAGGATTTTCTTGAACTGCTGATTGATCAGGGCGTTGGCAAAGAAGTGATAACCGAATTGGGTCGCCATGGGCCAGTCGAGCAGGGCATTGATGGGAAAACCGATAAGGCCGGAGGGTTCGTGCGTCGGAATATCCTGATATGCCTCTGGTGCCGTGGTCATGATGCCGTTGAGCAGCCCCAGAAACTCCTCGAAGGATCGCACCTCGACCTGGCCGAGCGGGGTCAGATGCTTGTGACGCCAGGCCTCCTTGAACATGGCTTCTGCCTGGGCGTGCAACCAGGGATCGGCATTGACCAGATCCCGCAGCTCGGCGATGGGGGGCACCAGCTCACCCGGCTGGTTGGCGACATAGTGCTTCATCCGCCGGATCCAGCGAGCTATATGGGCACTGTCCCGGGGTACCCAGCCACCGGGGCGAGACTTGTTCAGTCGGGTTTCAACTGCCTCGTTCATGAGTCTATCTCCGCAAGTGATGTTCACGCCCACAATCCACGGCTTGAGCATTGGCTATCTGAGTGCCATCAAGGCGCAATGGCACCGCCCGTCTTGTGTAGCACAGGGAGCCATGAAGCACGATTGCCAGAAACGACAGGGCGGATTGGTGCAATAGCGACTAGCGGTCAAGGCAGGCGTTGAATGTGAAGCGAGACAACTGCCGCGAAACGACCGCAACACAGGGAAGAGAGAGGGAACCAGGGGAACAAAACCGGGAACGCAGAAATGCGAAAAGCCAGCTCAATGAGCTGGCTTTTCTGAAAATGGCAGGGGCGGCAGGACTCGAACCCGCAACCATCGGTTTTGGAGACCGCTGTTCTACCAATTGGAACTACGCCCCTGCAACAAACGAGGCGAATTATACAAAGCCGGGTTCAAAGGTAAAGGCTTTTTTCTCACTTTCGATGCGATTGCACAAATGACGAGCAACTTGCATTAATTTGCGCAGCATCACTGGGTAACTTGCTGTATTTACAGCCTTGTCAGGGTAGGAAAGCCGCATAAATGGGGGTAGGGTGAAGATTGGTTCAGGGAGGCTGTTCATGCTCAATTACCGATTGCTCCAACAACTGGCGCCGCTCAACTTCAGGGATGAGCGCAAGACGGAGTCCCTGCCCGACTATCTCGACCGGGTTGCCTCGCAGGTCCCCTTCATTCCCCACAGCGTGCTTTCTCAATGGATTTATCGTCATTGGCGCGGTTTTGAGTCCAACTGGAGCTTTATCGATCTCGCCCGTCACCAGTTTGAGTGCGAGCAGTGGCCCACCGAGCGGATCATCGCCCAGACCGGCTCCCGTCATATGGAGGTGATCGAGCGCTGGGGCGAGATGCTGCGCCACAACCGCTACGTACGTCGCTCCTGGCTCGGCGACTACATGCTGACGCAAGGCACCTGGTCAGAGCCCATCATAGTGCTGGCCACGGCGCCGGATAGCCGTTACCCGGACGGGCAGCCGCTGCCACAACCCTATTGCCTGCTGGAAGGACATCACAGACTCGCCTATCTGCGTTCCATGGCCGAAGATCAACACCCCCTGCAAACAGAACACAGCGTGTGGGTTTGCCGACCCGTTCACGGCACTTAAACGTTTTCCTATGCAAATCCTGCCTTTGAAATAAATTTTTGACAATTCAAAAACCGGCCCTATAATCTGTCCGATTTTGAAAAAGGTCGGGACAAGACGATGCAGTTTTTGATTCGGAAAACAGCCTTGCAGACGGGTGGTGCGCACCAGAGCGGCCCCGTTGTTTCCGGTTCCCGCCCCACAGATCCCCAGTTATTTTTAAAAAAGGCCCCTGTTTCAGGGGCTTTTTTTTGTGCCCGAAAAACCTTCATTGATGTCAAAGGGAATGCAGACGATGACCAATCCACTCTATAAGAAACATGTCATCTCCATTTCGGACCTGACCCGGCCCGATATGGAACTGGTGGTCGCAACCGCACAGCGGTTGAAGGCCGAGCCCGACACCCGCCTGTTGAAAGACAAGCTGATTGCCAGCTGCTTCTTCGAAGCGTCCACCCGCACCCGCCTCTCGTTCGAGACCGCGGTTCAGCGCCTGGGTGGCAACATCATCGGCTTCGCCGACGGTGGCAACACCAGCGCCAAGAAGGGCGAGACCCTGGCCGACTCCATCAAGATCATCGGCTCCTACTCGGATGCCGTGGTGATGCGTCACCCGAAAGAGGGTGCCGCCCGCCTCGCCTCCGAGTTCTCCCGCGTGCCTGTCATCAACGGTGGTGACGGTTCCAACCAGCATCCGACCCAGACCCTGCTCGACCTCTTCTCCATCCATGAGACGCAAGGCAAGCTGGACGGCCTCAACGTGGCCTTCGTGGGTGACCTGAAATACGGCCGTACAGTTCACTCCCTGGCCCAGGCCCTGAGCCTGTTCAACTGCCGCTTCTTCTTCATCTCCCCGGAAGCGCTGGCGATGCCGGACTACCTGTGCGAAGAGCTGGAAGAGAAAGGCATCCAGTTCAGCGTGCACGAGACCATGGAAGAGGTGATGCCTGAGCTCGACATCCTCTACATGACCCGGGTCCAGAAAGAACGCTTCGACGAGACCGAATACAAACACATGGCCGCCAAGTTCGTGCTGGAGCTGGCGACCCTGGAAGGGGCCAAGCCCACCATGAAGATCCTGCACCCCCTGCCCCGCGTCGACGAGATCGATGTGGCGGTCGACAAGACGCCTCACGCCTACTACTTCCAGCAGGCGGAAAACGGGGTCTACGCGCGCCAGGCACTGCTGGCTCTGGTACTGAACGAAACCGTCTAAGGGAAAAGGGGAACATCATGTCCGAGAAGAATCAACTGCAAGTCGAAGCCATCCGTCACGGCTCCGTCATCGACCACGTCCCCGCCGGCCAGGGCATCAAGATCCTCAAGCTGTTCCAGCTGATCGAGACTCAGGAGCGGATCACCGTCGGTTTCAACCTCAAATCCGGTGCGCTGGGCAAGAAGGATCTCATCAAGATAGAGAACACCCGCCTGACCGCGGAACAGGCCAACCAGCTGGCCCTGTTCGCCCCCAAGGCGACCGTCAACATCATCGAAGACTTCGCCGTGGTGAAGAAGCATCAGCTGGAACTGCCTGAGTTCATCACCGGTGTGTTCCACTGCCCCAACTCCAACTGCATCTCCCACAACGAGCCGGTCGACAGCTACTTCCGGGTGCGCGAGGTGAAGGGCGTGGTACGCATGAAGTGCAAATACTGCGAGAAGTCCTTCACCCAGGACATCGTCAGCGAACGTTATTGATAGCCAAGTGGGCCCCATGGGGCCCATTTTTGACCCCTGTCACATCACAGATTCTCCGTTTAGCTATAATTTGCCATCCTATAAAGGCTAAACATCGTTGATTCCCTGCCTCACGTCTTACCATCAGAATTTTTAGCTATAAAAAGGCATTGATGGCAGATATCGAGCGATAGCCTCCGGTCACCGTCAAAGGAAATCGCCGTGGTCAAAACCCTCAGTCGTCCCGTTGAACAAGAGCCCGATCTGGCCCAGCTGGATGCCTGTCGCCAGATCATCGGCCAGCACTGCTACAGCACCCAGGAAGAGATCCGCCGCGAGCTGTCGATGCGCGGCTTTGCCGACATCAGCCAGTCCACCATCTCCCGTCTGTTGCGTCGCCTCGGCGTGGCCAAGGCCCAGAATGCCAACGGCAAGAAGGTCTACACGCTAGTGGACGATCAGCTGGAACCCGCCGGCAGCACCCGCTCCATTCACGACATGGTGCGCGAAGTGGTGCACAACCAGCAGATGGTGCTGATCCACACCACACCGGGCGCCGCCACCGTAGTGGCCCGTCTGCTGGATCGCAACGCCAATCCCGAGATCATGGGCGCCGTCGCCGGCAACGATGTTGTGCTGGTCGCCCCGCGCCATATCAGCCGTACCCGTCAGGCCCACGCCGCCGTGGTGCGCACCCTGGAGCAGGCCCGCTGAGCTCCTCCCCTGAATGCAGCAAGGCGACCCAGGTCGCCTTTTTGTTGTCTTGCCCACCTGATTGCGGGCTAATGTAAGAGGAGCACCGGATTCCCCGTCCTGTCTTGTTTCTCGGCCATAAAAAACGGGAGCCACTGGCTCCCGTTTCATGTCGTCTTTCACCTGTTATGCCAGCACGGCACCCAGGCTCAGGCAGGCTACGATCAGCACGGTCAGGATACCGAGCAGCGGAGCCACCCACTTCAGCCAGCGCACATAAGGCACCTTGGCGATGGCCAGACCGCCCATGACGACGGCGGAGGTCGGGGTCACCAGGTTCACCAGACCGGAGGCAGACTGATAAGCGGTCACCACCAGCTCGCGACCCACGTTGGCGAAGTCGGCCAGCGGCGCCATGATAGGCATGGTCAGCACGGCCAGACCGGAGGAGGACGGCACCAGGAAGGAGAGCACCACTTCCAGCACGAACATGACGTTGATGAACACCACTGTGGAGAGACCGGTCACTATCCCTTCTGCGCTGTGCAAAATGGTGTGAGTGATCATGCCGTTGTCCATCACCACCACGATACCGCGAGCGATACCTATGATCAGGGCCACACCGAGCAAGTCGCGGGCACCGTCGATGAAGTTGGTGGTCAGCTCCTCTTCGCTCATGCGGGAGATGACACCGACTATGATGGCAGCGGCCAGGAAGACGCCGGAGATCTGCGCCATCCACCAGCCGAGAACGGCCACACCGTAGATCATCACGGCGAAGGCGGCGACGAAGATACCCAGCACTATCTTGCGAGTCAGAGTGAACTCCAGCATCTGGTCGCTCTTGTTGCCAAGGAAGTGGGCACGGTTCTCTTCCCACTTGTCAGCCACCAGGGATTTGCTGGGGTCGTTGCGCACCATCTTGGCATAACGCATCACATAAGCCACGCACAGCAGCCAGCCGGCCACCAGCATGGCGACACGCAACCAGATGCCGTCGGTGAAGGAGATGCCCGCCGCGTTGGCAGCGATTACGGTCGCAAACGGGTTGATGGTAGAACCCAGAGTACCGATACCGGCACCCAGCAACACGGTTGCCGCAGCCACCACAGGGTCGAAGCGGGCGGCCATCATCACGGGCACCAGCAAGGTGTAGAAGGGAAGCGACTCTTCGGCCATGCCGTAGATGGTGCCCCCTGCGGCGAACAGCGCCATCAGGATCGGGATCATCCACTCTTCACGGCCACGCAGCCGATCGGTAACGCGCTCGATCCCGGCATCAATGGCACCCGTCTTGGTCACAATGCCAAGAAAACCACCGATGATAAGGATGAAGAGGGAGACGTCAATGGCGCCGGCCTCATAAGTGTCATGGTTGTAGAGACCATCGATAGGCGCCAGCAGCACGTCGACTATCCCCTGGGGATTCCCCTCTACCAGCTTGTAGGTTCCGGCCACCGGCACTTCCTTGCCGAGGGCATCGTTCATGATCATGTCGTATTTGCCGGCTGGCACTACCCAGCTCAGGGCGGCCACCAAGGCGATCAGCACAAACAGTATCGTGTAGGCTGACGGGAACTTGAATTTGGTCATGGTCCAGCTTCCTTCTGTGGTGTGGTATCCATGCAAGCTGCGGGTTGTAGGGTTAGAGGTATTATGCCGCCGTCACATGGTCGAAAAGCCGGGGGTTACCCCCCGGCACCACTACTGCGACCTTAGTCGCCCAGCGTAGCAACCATCACTGCCTTGATGGTGTGCATCCGGTTTTCGGCCTCGTCAAACACGATACTGTGCTCTGATTCGAACACGTCCTCGGTCACTTCCAGACCTTTCATCCCATATTTGTCAGCCACTTCCTTGCCCATGGTGGTTTCATCGTTGTGGAACGCCGGCAGGCAGTGCATGAACTTCACATCCGGGTTCTTGGTGGCGTTGATGACGTCCATGTTGATCTGATACGGGGTCATCAGTTTCACCCTTTGATCCCAGGCTTCTTTTGCTTCACCCATGGATACCCAGACGTCGGTGTAGAGGAAGTCGGTGCCCAGCACACCCTCTTTCACATCTTCGGTCAGGGTGATGCGAGCGCCTGTCTCTTCGGCGATCAGGCGGCACTTGGCAACCAGATCCTCTTCCGGCCAGAAGGCTTTGGGGGCAACCAGGCGGATATCCATACCCATCTTGGCGGCACCGACCATCAGGGAGTTGCCCATGTTGTTGCGGGCATCACCCAGGTAGGCGAACTTGATTTGATCCAGACGTTTGCCCTTGCCGTGCTCCAGCATGGTCATGAAGTCGGCCAGGATCTGGGTCGGGTGGAATTCGTTGGTCAGGCCGTTCCAGACCGGGACACCGGCATAAGCGCCCAGCTCTTCCACGATCTCTTGGCCGTAGCCACGATATTCGATGCCGTCATACATGCGCCCCAGTACACGGGCGGTGTCCTTCATGGACTCCTTGTGACCGATTTGGGAACCGCTTGGGCCGAGGTAAGAGACTTGCGCGCCCTGGTCGAAGGCCGCCACTTCAAACGCACAGCGGGTGCGGGTGGAGGTCTTCTCGAAGATCAGGGCGATGTTCTTGCCGGTCAGGTGTTTGCGCTCATAGCCACCGTATTTGGCTTTTTTCAGGTCGATGGCCAAGTCGATCATGTATTGGATTTCGCGTGGGGTGAAGTCCAGCAGTTTCAGGAAGTTACGGTTACGCAGATTAAAAGCCATGATGAGTTCTCTCTCTATATTTGTTCAGACCAAATAGGCAGTAGTGTTGGCTACGCATTCACAGTTCAAATTTGTTCGAGTCACATTCGGGTGCGCTATTGGCTACACACCCACGGTGCGAGTGGCGATGATATTGGTGCCGGCCTCTCCCTTGAGGATGGCCAGGCCATCTTCCAGCGAGCCGATCCCGACCATGCCGCCGGTCGCTTTGACAAATTCACAGGACGCCTCAACCTTGGGCCCCATGGAGCCGGCATCGAACTTGACGCCAGCCAGTTCATCCGGGCTGGTGACTCGCAGCGGATGCTGGGTCGGCTTGCCCCAATCCAGGTAGACGGCATCGGCATCGGTCAGGATCAGCAGGGCGTCGGCCTTGATCTGCTTGGCCAGGTAGGCGGCAGACATGTCCTTATCGATGACGGCTTCAATACCGGTCAGGCACTTGCCATCCCAGGTCACGGGAATGCCACCACCACCGGTACAGATGATGAGGTGTCCTTGTGCAATCAGGGTTTCGATGGCATCGCCTTCGACGATGCGCTGGGGCAGCGGTGACGGCACCACGCGGCGGAAGAACTTGCCGTCAGCCTTGACGACCCAGCGCTTCTCTTCAGCCAGGGCGCGGGCTTCCGCTTCCTCATAGACGGGGCCGATAAACTTGGTCGGATTGGCAAATGCCGGATCCTTGGGGTCAACCTGCACCTGAGTCAGCAGCGCGGTCACGTTGCGGCTCGGCATCAGGTTTTTGAGCTCCTGGATCAGCATGTAGCCGATCATGCCCTGGGACTCGGCGCCCAGCACATCCAGGGGATAGGGAGACACCTTGGTATAGGCGCTGTTTTGCAAGGCAAGCAGGCCGACTTGCGGGCCGTTGCCGTGCACCAGCACCACGTTGTACTCCTGAGCTATCAGGGCGATGGTCTTGGCGGCGGTGGCGATATTCTTGCGCTGGATATCCGCCTCAAGGGGCTCGCCACGACGGAGCAGGGCATTGCCACCCAGGGCGACGACGACAGTTGGTTTTTTCATGAGTGTTGATCTCGAATCTTGGTATGTGTGGCGCCAGCCTCTGCCGGCGCCACGCCGTCTTGTCAGATGCCGTCACGTTCCATCGGGCAGCTCATGCAGCGGGCGCCGCCGCGGCCACGACCCAGTTCTTCACCCGGAATGGAAAGAACTGTGATGCCGGCCTTGTCATATTTCTCGTTGGTGTAGGTGTTGCGCTCATACCCCACCACCACGCCAGGACGCACTGTCAGCACGTTGTTGGCATCGTTCCACTGTTCGCGTTCGGCTTCGAAGCTGTCACCACCCGTGGTGATGAGCTTGAGCTGATCCACGCCCAGCGCTTTTTCAATGGCGGAAACAAAGTAACCCTCTTCCTTGATGTTCATGCCGGTGGCACCGCCCGGAGTCAAGCTCCAGCAGTTCACGTCCTTGCGGATGACTTCCGGATAGACGGAGAAGGTATCTATATCCATGTGGGTCATGACGGTATCCAGGTGCATGCAGCTGCGGTGTTTCGGCAGTTGCATGGCGATGACCTGTTTGGCCTGACCGTGTTTGAACAGGCTGCGAGCCAGGTGCTCGACCCCTTGCGGCGTGGTGCGCTCGGACATGCCGATGAGCACGGAGCCACGACCGATCACCAGCACATCTCCCCCTTCGATGGTGGAGTTGTCATAGTCATGATCCTCATCACCGAAGTACTTGATGAAGTCCTGACCGGCGAACTGCGGGTGCCAGCGGTAGATGGCCTTCACATGGTTGGTTTCACGGCGACGGGCGGCCTTGGCCATGGGGTTGATGGAGACGCCACCGTAAACCCAGCAGGAGGTGTCCCGGGTAAAGAGATGGTTCGGCAGAGGTTCAATGATGAAATCGGTCGGAGCGTGCATGCCGACGACCATGTTGACGCCACTGTAAGGCATCTCGGAGTAGGTCAGGCCGCCGGAGAGGATGCGGGCCAGCTCACGGTGCGGCATGTCCGCCAGGAAGCAACGCACGTCATTGGCAAGAGAAGAGCCGAGACGATAATCGGAGACCTGATGTTGCAACAGCCAGGTTTTGGCTTCCGGTACATCCAGGGTTTCAGCCAACAGGTTGGTCAGCAGGAAAACTTCGACATTCTGATCGCGCAGTACCTGAGCGAATTTGTCGTGCTCCTGACCGGCACGCTCAACGGACAGGACATCGTCGAACAGCAGATCCTGGCAGTTGGAGGGGGTCAGACGCTTCAGACTGAGGTTGGGGCGGTGCAGCATGACGCGGCGCAATTGGCCAACTTCAGAACCTACATAAAATTTGCTCATGATTATATTCCGTCTAGCAGTGGTCCCTGCGAGTGATTGAATAGATTCCTTCTATTCATGCTCGTGGCTAAGGCGGGATATTCTTTATGTAGGGTACTCAGCTTGTGTTCTATCCTGCCCTTGCCTTTCGAGACCGAGGTTAGACCTGCAAATCACGCCAAACTTGGACATTGATCACATTCAGCCAGAACTGAATAAAACCACAGTTTATTCTTTGACGAGCATAACAGAACTGACAATCTCCCATTCAAGAGAACCGCTTGAATAAGCAATTTCCTACACTTTAATTTCATATTTCAGCTTATTTCATTCATTTTAAATCTCGACAGCGCAAAACAAACCAAAACAAAAAAACTTGTTTTTCATACACATAAAGAGAGATTCCTAATCTATTGAATTTAATATTCAAAAAAATGAATTCTTCACTGATTTTAAAAGGAGGGAGACCAAGATAAATAGTCATAACCGGATCGCTCGCTGAATAATCCTCTTCTTGTCCCAGATCATGGCATTGTGCCAGACCCGCCAGCACAGGCCTGTGCCGCAAGCTGTCAGTGACATACCTTTTATATGGATATGCACAAAACCAGCATCTTGGTCATGCATTTTTCACCGACCCTGCCACACCCTCTTTTCAAACTTTTTTCATTAGTTGAATTTATTTCGCAACCTTGCGTCACAGGCCGACTCGACTTAACTCAGAAAGTGATCCGGATCACGCCCTGTTCTGTCACCAAGGAGATAGTCATGAAGATCAAGTCCCTGTTTCTGCTTGCCGCCCTGGTTCTGCCCGCAACACCGTCCCTGGTCAGCGCGCAAGGCGCCCCTGCCATCCCCATGGTGGTCTGCCATGTGGACAAGGCCCCCCAGATGCTGGTCCCCGAGTATGTGTGTCAGTGGTACGGAGGTCGTCAGCACTACTGAGTGTGAAAGCCAGGAGGAGCCCGGCTCCTCCTGGCTTGTCATGCATCAACCCCCTCCTATACTCAAGGCAGCTATTTTTCATAGGGATAGGGGACTGTCATGATCCTGCTGGTCGGTGGTGAGAAGGGTGGGAGCGGCAAGAGTTGCCTGGCTCAGAATCTGGCAGTCGACCTCAGAACCCGGTTTCATGGCGAAGTGTTATTGGTCGATTGTGACCCCCAGCGCACCACCTCCGACTGGATCCAGGAGCGCAATGACAACCCGGAGCTGCCACAAATCAACTGCGTGCAGCTCTACGGCAACATTCGCAACGACCTGCTCAGCCTGAAGAACCGCTACGACTACGTCATCGTCGACTGCGGTGGTCAGGATAACCGGGCTCTGCGCTCCACCATGGCGGTGGCCACCCATGCCCTGATCCCGCTGAGACCCAAGCGCCGCGACCTCAAGACGTTGCCGCACATGGAAGACCTCATCACCACCTGCAAGATGGTCAATCCCACCCTCAAGGCTGCCGTTGTACTGACCCAGTGCCCTGCTCTGCCCAACCAGGTAAAACGCATTCTGGAGGCCAAGGAGGTCTGCTCCTCGTTTGGGGTCGATGTACTGAACGCCATCACCTACAGCCGCAACGTCTATGACGACAGCGAAGAGAAGGGGCTCTCCGTCATGGAGATCGAGCCAGATGGCAAGTCGGCCGAAGAGATCCGGACCATCGCCAAAGAGTTTTTGGAGCTGGAGGTGTGAAATGGGCCTTGCCGACCTGAAGAAGAAGCACAATCTGCATCATCAGAAGAAATTCACCATAGACGAGTTTATCGAGGATGCGGATTTCTACGCCAAGGGCAAACCCAAAGTAGTCAGTCTTGAGCTGAGCCTGCATCGGGATGAAGCCCTGACGGCGCTCGCCTTTATCGAGCGTGGCGAACACCTGAAACCCAGCTATAAAAAGGCAACTTTCTCCCTGAGTACGGCGGCCATCGACGAGCTGGGCAATCTGACCCAGCAGGACGGCATGAACAAATCCCTGCTGTTGCGCCTGTTCACCCACTACTTCTCCTCTCTTAGCCCGGAAGAGCGCCAAACCATCTATGAGCGGCTGCAAGAGCACAACTGAATCTTACCGTATTAACAGACAGCCATTCTCATCCCCCCGCGCCCCTGTTGTGACTCCCTCTCCACTTCCTGAACCCGAGTTAAATGGAGTGTGAGACATTCGCCATTTACTGCGTAAGCCAGGCGCCTGAAAAGACCCCGCGATAGTCGGAAGACAGGATCGAAAAACCTGAACAAAAAATTATTAACATAATGATTTTAAAAACAAAAAAACCATAAAGGTTTCCTTCGTAACCAGATCGGTAAAAACGTTTTTCACACTGCCGTTGTCGTCCCTCCTGAAATCCTTATAGTTACTCCTGCACGGACGCAATGAAGTCGGTCGGGAAGACTGGCTGCCAGGGTTGGGCAAATGGACTCACCACAGGATGTGGTAAAGGACACCTCCCGGGACGGAGAAAGTGCGACGGGAAAGGATGACTCGTCAGGCCATGATGGCTAAAGGACACCCCAAAGGATTGGGAAGGGGAAACCTAAAGGAAGAGGTATAGTCAGGGATTGCAGGGAGCAACTTCGTTCAAGGATATGAGCGATAAGACTATCGGGGGCGACGCAAGTCGCCCCCATCTTTTTGGCCTTTTTTACCTCGGCCACACCATAGCGCTATTACGCCAGTCGGAAGTGCCCCACGATTTCTCCCAGCCGATCATAAGTCTTCTGCATCGACGCCGAGCTTGCCACCGTCTCTTCCCCGTTGCTGGTCAGCTGACGGATCACCTCTGCGATGGCACTCATGTTGCGATTGATCTCTTCCGCTACCGCGCTCTGCTGCTCGGCAGCCGTGGCAATGTGGCTGATGAGATCGTTGATCTCCACCACTTCACCCGCCATCAAGTCCAGCGACTCGTTTACCTTGGTGGTGTTCTCGGCAGCTCCCTGACAACTCTGCTTGGTGTTGCTCATGGCATCCACCACTGTCTGGGTGCCCCGCTGCAAGCTGGCCAGCATGGTCTGGATTTCGGCCGTGCTCTTCTGGGTGCGGGCAGCCAGCGAGCGCACCTCGTCCGCCACCACCGCAAAACCCCGTCCCTGTTCACCGGCGCGAGCCGCCTCTATGGCAGCGTTGAGCGCCAACAGGTTGGTTTGCTCGGCAATGCTGCCAATTACCCCAAGCACTGAACCAATCTGCTGCACATCCTGCTGCATGGCTTCGATGGATCGCGCCGTCGCCGCCACCTCGTCCACCAGCGCCATCACGCTGGCCATGGCCTGATCGACTACCTGACGGGATTGATCCGCCAGCTGCTGGCTCTGACCGGTGAGCTGGGCCGTGCTGGCGGCACTCTCCGAGACGGAAACCGCAGTGCGACTCATCTCGTTGATGGCCGTCACCACCTGTTCGGTCTCGCGCACATGATCCGCCAGCAAGGATTGAGCGGCACCGGTCTGGGTGGCCAATCCTTCGATGCCGGTATTGAGCTGTCCACTCGCCCCCTGCACCTCTCTCATCATCTCCTGCAGACGCTCGATGAAGCGGTTGATGCCGGCCGAGATCTGGCCCAGGTCATCCTTGCTCGTCACCGCCAGTCGGCGGGTCAGGTCGCCGCTGCCGCGAGAAAGCTCCAGCACCAGATCCCGCAACGAGAGGATGGGACGATAGGCCACATTGAGCGCCAGCATGGCCAGCACCAGCACCAGGACAGCCACCGCCAGCAGGGCCATGACAATCTTGCCGTTGAGTGCCTGGGTCATGGCGCGGATATAGTCGAGATCGACATAACCGGTCAGGGTCCAGCTGCTGCCACGAATATCCAGCTGATTGGGGCGAGACTCGCTCTCTCCCTGCGGCTTGCTGCTGTAGAGCACATTGCCCTGACCGTCAGCAAGGGAGAAGTAGCGCCCTTCCCCGCTCACTTTCTCCAGCAGATGCTTGAACTCGCTCATATCGAGGTAATAAAGGTAGGCAGAATCGGCACCGCGCGGCACCAGTATGGTCATGACCGGCTTGCCATCCACCTGTTGTAACGGGCTGATGGTGATCTGGTTGTTGGCTTCGGGGATCAGCTTGCGCAGGGCATCCACCTTGGCCGCATCGTTGATGACACCGCCCACGTCGAACGCCATGTCGCCGATCACCTTGACGATGTTGTGAAATCCGGTCTCTTCCAGAGTCTTCTTGACGTTGGTCACGCCGAAGTTGAGGTTGGCCGCCAGCAGGATTTTCTGATTGATGTCTCCCGCCAGCTTCTCTTTGACGAGCACTATCTGTTCATTGATGTTCTGGGTGGACTGGGTTCGAATGTAACCACTGATGAAGTGATTCACACTGAACCAGGCGGTGCCGATGGTGACCAGAATGGCCAATAGCAGCAAGAGGTAAATCTTGACCTTGAATGGCATGGGTTCCCTCCAGAAGGGAGGGCCGGCAATGCCAACCCTCCCTGCCAATTGTTATTTCTTCTTGGCGTACTTCATGGAGTCCAGAGCCACCGCCAGTATGATGATGCCGCCCTTGATGATGAACTGCCAGTAAGGGCTGACTCCAATATAGGTCAGGCCGTAGTTGATCAGGGTGAAGATGAGCACCCCTGTGATCACGCCGGCAACCGTCCCCACACCACCGGCGAACGAAACCCCACCCACCACGCAGGCTGCGATGGCATCCAGCTCGTACATGAAGCCCAGGTTGTTGGTGGCACTGCCTACACGGCCCGCTTCCAACATGCCGCCAAAGGCGTAGAAGACACCGGCCAGTGCATAGATCATCACCAGGTTGACCGCCACATTGACGCCGGACACCTTGGCCGCTTCCGGGTTGCCACCGATGGCGAAGATGTTTTTGCCAAAGCGGGTCTTGTTCCACAGCACCCAGACAAAGACGCTGGCGATGGCCGCATAGAAGGTGAGATACGAAAGCTTGAACCCCCCTATCCGGATAAAGCCCTGCGCGAAACTCGAGAAGCGGGGGTCAAAACCGGCCACCGGCGAGGCACCCACGGAGTCAAAGTAGAGGGAGTTGATGCCGTAAACGATGATCATGGTCCCCAGGGTGGTAATGAACGGGGTGACGTTCAGATAGGCCACGATCAGACCGTTAACCAGCCCGATCAACGCACCCACGGCACACACCAGCAGGATCACCACGGGGATGGGCACTTCCCCCAGGCTGGGAAACACCTTGTTGACGTTGGTCAGCGCCTGCAACATGGTCGCCGCGATCAGCGCCGCCAGACCGACCTGACGACCGGCCGACAGATCCGTCCCCTGGGTGATGATAATGCCCGCCACCCCCAGCGCTATGATGACCCGCACCGAGGACTGGGTAAGGATATTGCTGAAGTTGGTGAGGCTCAGGAAGGAGGGCTCCTGGCTCACTATGACCATGAGCAGCACCAGCAACACCAAGTAGATGGCGTTTTCCTTGAGCGCCTGCATCAGATTGAAATTTTTAGCCGACTCCATAAATGTCTTCCTGTCTCTAGAGGTACAGAGATGCCAGGCGCAGTATCTCGCTCTGGTCAGTTTCTTTGGTGTTGACGATCCCGGCGACCCGACCATTGCTCATCACCATGATGCGGTCGGTGATCCCGAGCAGCTCGGGCATTTCAGACGAGATGATGATGATGCCCTTGTCCTTCTTCGCCAGCTCCAAAATGAGCTGGTAGATCTCGAACTTGGCCCCCACGTCGATGCCGCGGGTCGGTTCATCCAGCATCAGGATTTCCGGCTGGGTCAGCAGCCAGCGGCCGATAATGACCTTCTGCTGGTTGCCACCGGAGAGGGAACCGATCTGCGTCTGCTGGGTCGGCGTCTTGACCCGCATGGCGTCGATGACCCACTGGGTGTCGCTCTTCATCTTGTTGTTGCTGAGCAGTCCCATGGAGCCCTTGTAGCTGTCCATGTTGGCGATCAGGGAGTTGAAGGCGATATCAAGGCGCGAATAGATGCCGGTGGAGCGGCGCTCTTCCGTCACCAGGGCGAAACCGTTCAAGATGGCCTCATGCGCCGTATGATTCGCCACTACCTTGCCGTGCAGCTTGATGGCACCCGCACTGTGATCGCGAATACCGAACAGGGTTTCTACTATGTCGGTGCGCTTGGCCCCCACCAGCCCGGCGATGCCGAGGATCTCCCCCTTGTGCAGGTTGAAGGTCACGTCCTGGATGGAGGGCTGGTTTTTGGCCGTCAGATGTTCGACTTCGAGGATCACCTCTTTGGGCTGATTGGTTTTTTCCGGGAAGCGCTGGGTCAGCTCGCGACCGACCATCATGCCGATGATCTGATCCATGGTCATGCCCTTGAGCGGCTGGGTTGCCACCCACTGGCCATCCCGCAATATGGTGATCTCGTCACACAGCTGGAAGATCTCTTCCATCTTGTGGGAGATATAGACGATGCCGCAGCCCTTCTCTTTCAGCTTGTTGATGATCTTGAAGAGGTGGTTTACCTCTTTCTCGGTCAGGGAGGAGGTAGGTTCGTCCATGATGACGATCTTGGCGTCATAGGAGAATGCCTTGGCGATCTCGATCATCTGCATCTGGGACACGGAGAGCGTGCCCACTTTGACCTTGGGATCGATATCGATATCCAGCTCGTCAAAGATGCGCTTGGTATCGTCATACATCTTGCCGTGGTCGACAAACCAGCCCTTGGTGGGATAGCGACCTAGCCACATGTTGTCCATCACGGTGCGCTGCAATACCAGGTTGAGTTCCTGATGCACCATGGAGACGCCATTTTCCAGCGCCTCTTTGGAGGAGGTGAAATTGACCTCCTGCCCCTTGAAGAAAATCTTGCCCTGATCCTTTTCATAGATGCCGAACAGGCACTTGAGCAGCGTGGATTTCCCTGCCCCGTTCTCGCCCATCAACGCATGCACAGAATGAGGACGGACCCGTAAATTGACATTATCGAGTGCCTTGACGCCGGGAAAGCTTTTACTGACGTCAATCATCTCCAACAGCCATTCTGATTGTTGCTGTGTTGTCATATCAGCCATCACATCTGGTTGAAAAAAGGGCAAGGGGATCTCCCTTGCCCTGGAGGAGGGAGTTACTCGAATTGAGACAGGTTGTCTTTATCCACACCCACGTAGGCAACACGTACGACCTTGTCGACGATAGTCCACTGGGTACCTTCACCGGCCGGCTTGCCTTCAGCCAGATTCTTGGTCAGCTCGAAGGTGGCTTTGGCCTGGTTGGCTGCATCGTTCAGCACGGTGCCCGCCATGGCACCGCTCTTGACCATGGCCAGCGCCTCGGGCAGCGCATCGACGCCGAACACCGGAATGGCGGTCTTGCCCTGGGCTTTCAGTGACTCGACGGCGCCCATTGCCATGCCGTCATTGTTGGCAATGACCACTTCAATCTTGTTGGCGTTGGGGCCGGAGATCCAGGCATCCATCTTGTCCTTGGCCATGGCGGTATCCCACATACCTGTATCCATGTGCAGCTGCTCCGTCTTGAGACCGCCATCGTTCAGGGTCTTGACGACGTAGGAGGTGCGGGCTTCGGCATCCGGGTGGCCCGGCTCGCCCTTGAGCAGCACGAACTGGATGACGCCATCCTTGTTCAGATCCCACTCGGGATGAGCTTTCCAGTGTTTGGCGATCAGCTGACCCTGAATGATGCCTGACTCCTTGGAGTCGGTACCCACGTAGTAAGCCTTCTCATAGCTGGCCAGATCGGCAGTGCTCGGCTCCTTGTTGTAGAAGACGACCGGAATATCTTCGCCACGGGCCTTCTCAATCACGACAGGGGCAGCCGCCGGGTCAACCAGGTTGATCGCCAGGGCCTTCACGCCCTTGGCCAGCAGCACGTCGATCTGATCGTTCTGCTTGGACTGGTCATTCTGGGAGTCATTCATCAGCAGCTCCACACCCGGGTTTGCCGCTGCTTCCTTCTCGATGGCCTTGCGTACCACAGCCATAAAGTTGTCGTCGTACTTGTAGACGGTAACCCCCAAACGGGTTTCGGCATGGGCAGTGGCCCCTGCCATCAGGCTCATCAGTACGGCGGCAACTGTCGTGATTTTTTTCATTGTTATGCTCCGATCTCTCTATCTGTTTTTGTAGGGAATGCTGTACACCAATTGAACTGGCGCCAGCCTAATGTAATCAGTTTGTTGTATATAGGTCTGTGATCATGGCAACAAAATGAAAACGCTTACACTCTGTTACATAGCAATAAATTCATTAAAAATCATGGTGTTGAAGTTAACCCCGCTTGATGGGGACCTGAACGTGCCTTTTCGCTACCTATGAGCAGGTCAGATTCAGCGTAGAACACAGTTCCAATAGTAGCTCCCTGGCTGCAACCAATATTCCGGTCGCACGCTCTGGCTCCAGGAGTCATCGCCACCCACCCCCATATGAAAACCATCGAGACAGAGGTGCAGGCCTCCCTGCGCCACCAGATCGGTCTGATGGCGCGCCAGGGTCAACTGCTGCTGACTGTAGCGACTGACGCTGAAGTGGAACTGCCCTTCGAACGTCAGGTCCCCCAGCAACAGTTGGCGGGTCTCACAACGCAGTCCGTTGTCGGTCGGGAACACATAAGGGGTGTGCAGAGCCGTCAGAGGCAACTGCCAGCAACCGAGATCTGCGCCAAGCAGGCGATCCGGATAGTTCTCATGGGGGCCGCGGCCCAGCCAGCTCACCTCATTGAACTCATGGTTCACTCCTTCATCCAGCCAGAGCCTAGCACCGATGCGGGGCAGCGATGGCATGTCTGCGGCGACCTCCACCCTGATGGTGAGTCCCATGGCACCGTCGGCGCCAAAGCTGTGCTGCCAGCGGGTCGATAGCTTGAGCGCCTCGTTGACGAAGTAACCGTGGGTGACCACCACACAGCCCTGATGAGCATTGACCTCCAACCCGAGACAGCGATGCTGCAGATGGTTGAGCCCTGCCCTTTCCCAACGGGCAATCCAGGCGTCGGGATCGGCGTGATTCGCTTCGCTGGTGCCTATGTCGTTGTCCAGCGGCGCGCGATAGAAGTGATCGGCAATGGCCTCCCGCAGCCGCTCGCGGCCATGTTTCTGCCAACTGCGGATGCGGCCGCTGCTTTTGTCCAGTTGCCACTCGCTGCCAGCCGCGCAGACAAGCCAGTGATCCGGCTGCTCGCTTATCGCGGCAGGGTTAAACGCCGCCGGAATCGCCATGGGCGTTGGCAGCATAAATTGCTGGTGCGCCACCTCATGATCCGGCTCGGCCCAGGCCGTAGCTGCGGGTTGCACTATGGCCAGCTCCAGCCAGGCGAGGGAGCCTGCCGCAAAGGCTGGCAGCGTATCCAGCAAGGTCAGCGCCACACTGGCCCGAGGCGCGAGTGTGAGTGGGCATTCCCCCTGCTGCACGACAACGCCGTTCTCGCACAGTCGCCAGCGCAGCAATTCGTTATCCGTGGTACGGAACAGGTATTCACTGTCGATCCCCACCACCAGGGGATGCTGGCTCAGCAATATCAGCTCGAAAAATTGCTGGGCACGCTTTGCCTCGAACAGGGCGGGATGGGGCGTCCTGTCCGGAAACAGCAGGCCGTTGCAGCAGAACTGGCGATCGTTGGGCTGGTCGCCGAAGTCACCGCCGTAAGCCCAATAGTGGCGGCCATCGCCGGTCTGCTTGTCGAGCCCCTGATCCACCCAATCCCACACGAAGCCGCCCTGCAGCCTGGGATGATCGCGAAACGCCTGCCAGTAGTGGGCAAAGCCCCCCAGACTGTTGCCCATGGCATGGGCGTATTCACACAGGATGAGTGGCCGGGTCTCGCCCGGCAGGCCGATCCACTTGGCCAGCGCCCACTTGGGCACGGCCGGGAAGGGTTGATCCTGATGGGTACGGGCATACATGGGGCAGATGATGTCGGTAGCGGCCGTGTCTGCCCCGCCCCCTTCGTACTGGACCGGACGACTCGGATCACTGCGTTTGAGCCAGCCATACATGGCGTCGTGGGCAGGGCCATAGCCGGATTCGTTGCCCAGTGACCAGATGATGATGGAAGGGTGGTTGAAGTCGCGCGCCACCATGCGGGTGACCCGCTCCAGAAACGCGCCACTCCAGGCGGGATCCTGCGCCAGTCGCCCCATGGGCACCATGCCGTGGGTCTCCAGGTTCGCCTCGTCCACCACGTAGAGACCGAGCCGATCGCACAGGCGATAAAAGTCAGGATGATTGGGGTAGTGGGAGCAGCGCACCGCGTTGAAGTTGTGTTGTTTCATCAACCGCAGATCCTGCTCCATGGCGGCAGGGGTCACCACATGGCCCAAGGCGGGATCGTGTTCATGACGATTGGCGCCGCGAATGAGCAGAGGCTGGCCATTGACCCGCAGCAGACCGTCACGGATCTCCACCGCCCGGAAGCCCACGTCATGGGCCTCGCTCTCGATGGACTCGCCCTGTTCATCCAGCAGGGTCAGGGTCAGTCGATAAAGGTGGGGCGTCTCGGCGCTCCACTTGTGCGGCGCCGCTACCTCCAGCCATAGCTCGGCCCTGTCTGTGTAAGCGCCCTTCTCGTCGATGGCGCCTGTGCCCAACAGCTGGCGCCGGTCGGCGATCAGCGTCTCACCGAAATAGAGCTTGGCCTCCACCGCCAGCCCGGCGCCCTCATTGACTTGCAACTCCACCTTGAGGCGAGCATCCCGATAACAGGCATCCAGCACGGGTGTCAGCCGCACATCCATCAGATGGCGCTCGGGTTTGTGCAGCAGGCTGACGGAACGGAAAATCCCGCCGAGGCGCCACATGTCCTGATCTTCCAGATAGGAGCCATCAGACCAGCGCAGCACCAGCACCGCCAACCGGTTGCGACCGGCATTGAGGCATGGGCTCAGATCGAATTCGGCAGGCAGCCGGCTGTCCTGGGAATAACCGATCCAGCGGCCGTTGCAGAACAGGTAGAAGGCGCTGTCCACCCCGTCGAAGATGATGCGGGTCTGGCCGCTGGCCAGCCAGTCGGCGGGCAACTCGAACTCGCGGGAGTAACAGCCGGTCGGATTGTCTGCTGGTACCCGGGGCGGGTTACAGGGGAAGGGATACTTGATATTGGTGTAGATGGGACCGTCAGTGGCGGGACGCGACGCCGGATAGGCGGCATCCAGCTGCCAGTTGCCGGGCACAGAGATGGCACAGGCATCCGCCAGATCCTGCTCTAGCCACTGCTCAGGTACAAACTCCGGTGCCTCGAAGAAGGAGAAACGCCATTCGCCATCCAGCAGCAACCGTGACGGTGAGGCGAGAGCGGTACGGGCATCCGCCTCACTGCGCCAGCTGAACAAGGGGGTATGAGCCGCCAGACGATTCACCGATGTAATCGCCTGGGTCTGCCAATCCTGACGGGCCACTATCTCCCTGAGCATCTTTTTCTCTCCCTGCATCGACGCTGAAAACCTATGCAGTGTAGGGGAGTTTTGTCCAGGGATCGGCGATCTTGCTCACACAGATGTAAACGATTACACCAATTGTGTTAAGTAAAGCAGGGTAAAAAATCGCTAAATGAAGGTAAAAATGAGCGCAGCCGGATCGCCCACCTGAAAAAAGGGCGACCCGGGACAGGAAACTGACGGAAACAGGAGGGATCAGGCTCGAACGGGTGCCACAGAGTGACGATTGATAAGCGTCGGGGTGTAAATACGGCTCTGCACAGCTTCACTTTCACCCGCTGCCAGCTGCAACGCCAGCTTGGCTGCCTGGGCCGCCATCAGTTCGATGGGATAACGCATGGTGGAAAGCTTGGGCCTCAGGTATCGGGCGTAGATGATGTCATCGAAGCCCACCACCGAGACCTCCTCAGGCACCTTGAGGCCGTTGTCAGCCAGCACGGAGATGGCCCCCGCAGCCATGGCATCGTTGTAGGCAACCACAGCCGTGATGGGCTGCCCTTTGGCCAGCAGGTTGAGCATGGCGCGCTCCCCCCCCTCCTCGTTGGGCATGCCGCTCTCGACCAGCTCGGGATCGGCGCGCAGCCCAGCCTCGGTCAGCGCATCCTGGTAACCCTGCAACCGCAAGGTAGCATCCTCGATGGCGTGGTCCGAGCTGAGAAACGCGATATGCCGGTGGCCCAGCTCCAGCAGATGCCGGGTCGCAGTGGCGGCCCCCTGTCGATTATTGAGAGCGATGCAGCGCCCCTTCAAGGCAGGAATGTCGCGATTGATCAGCACCATGCCGGGCACCCGCAGGGCGTAATCGATCAACTCCTCGTCACTCAACGCCTTGCTGTGTACCACCAGCGCCTCGCACCGCTTGCCGATCAGCAAATCGATGGACTCGCGCTCTTGCTGCGCCCTGTGAAAACCATTACCCATCAGCAGGTGCAATCCCTGCTCCACCGCCACCGCAGCGACCCCCTTGATCAGGGCACCGAAGAAGGGATCTGCCACGTCACCCACCAGCACGCCCATGGTGTCACAGGTCTTGCTGACCAGTGCTCGGGCGTTGGCGTTGGGGGTATAGCCCAACTCGGCCATGGCTTTTTGTACCACCTCGCGAGAAGCAGCACTGGCCTTGGGTGAGTTGTTCATCACCCGTGAAACCGTTGCCACAGATACATTGGCCAAACGGGCGACATCCTTGATGGTACTCATGCTGTTTTCACTTATTTCACAGTTCAAGACGGAGCCATTATACCGGGCATCATCAGTGATGACAGGGGAAAAAGCCAAGTCGTGTCATTTATGACCACCCACACGAGTGTAATCGTTTACATGCTTTTGTTAAGCAGTTCACAGTTTGCTCGTCAGGGGCTCGGCTAAACTCCTTCACAGGCTTTTTTCAGCATGGAGAAGAGGATGAAAGTACTGGTCACCGGCGGCTGCGGCTATATTGGCAGCCACACCTGCCTGGCCCTGCAGACCGCGGGGATGGAGCCTGTGGTGGTGGATAATCTCTGCAACAGCAAGGTGGGCGTGCTGGCCCGCATCGCCGCCATCAGCGGGTGTGCCCCCCTCTTCTATCAGGGGGACATACGTGACCCGGCACTGCTGGATCGCATCTTCGCCGAACAGCAGATAGCCGCCGTGATCCATTTTGCCGCCCTCAAGGCGGTCGGTGAATCAACCCGCCTTCCCCTCGAATACTATGAAAACAACCTCGCTGGCACCCTCACCCTGCTGCAGGCGATGAAACGCGCGGGGGTCAACAGCCTGGTCTTCAGCTCCTCGGCCACCGTCTATGGTGATCCGGCCAGCACGCCCATCCGGGAAGATTTCCCCCGCAGCGCCACCAATCCCTATGGTCGATCAAAACTGATCATCGAAGAGATCCTCGAGGATCTGCACCGGGCCGAACCGCACTGGAGCATGACGCTGCTGCGCTACTTCAACCCGGTCGGGGCCCACGAGTCCGGCACCATGGGGGAGGATCCCCAGGGTATCCCCAACAATCTGATGCCCTTTCTGACCCAGGTCGCCATCGGTCGTCGTGACTGTCTCTCTGTCTTTGGGAACGATTACCCCACCATAGATGGCACTGGCGTGCGCGATTACATCCATGTGATGGATGTCGCCGAGGGACATGTCAAAGCGCTGCAGCATTGCGCCCGTCAGGGCGGCGTACATATCTACAACCTGGGCACGGGCCAGGGCCAGAGCGTGCTGCAGATGGTCGCGGCATTCGAAGCCGCGTCCGGTCAACCGCTACCCTGCCGCATCGAACCAAGACGCCCTGGCGACATCGCCGAGTGCTGGGCCGACCCGAGCAAAGCAGAGCGCGAGCTGCACTGGCGCGCCAACCGGGATCTCGCAACCATGTGCGCCGACAGCTGGCGCTGGCAATCCAGAAATCCACAGGGGTACGAGGCGTAAGCATGCACAGCGCCGCTCGCCCTCTCTTCCAGGCCCCGTTGGCGGCCACCCCATCCATTTCATCAGGTAATGAGGAGTGATGATGTTCAACCCTGTTGATCACCCCCACCGTCGTTTCAACCCGCTGACCGGTCAATATGTGCTGGTCTCCCCCCACAGGGCCAAGCGCCCCTGGCAGGGTCAGGTCGAGAAGGTCAGTCAAGCGCCGAGCCAATCCCACGATCCGGATTGTTTCCTCTGCGCGGGCAACCAGCGCGTCACCGGCGACAAGAACCCGGACTATCAGGGCACCTTCGTCTTCACCAACGACTTCGCCGCCCTGATGCAAGACACACCGGCCACCCGCGGCGACCAGGATCCCCTGCTGAAACTGGAAGCCGCCCGCGGCACCAGCCGGGTCATCTGCTTCTCGCCGGATCACGGCAAGACACTGCCCGAGCTGCCGCTGCCCGCCATAGAGGCAGTGATCACCACCTGGATGGAACAGGTGGCCGAGCTGTCGAGCCAGTGGCAATGGGTGCAAGTGTTTGAAAACAAGGGCGCCGTCATGGGCTGCTCCAACCCCCATCCCCATGGCCAGCTCTGGGGCAGCGACTTTCTGCCCAACGAGATCGCCCGCGAAGAGCAACACCAGCGCAACTGGCTGGCCGAGCACGGCCGCCCGCTGCTGGTCGAATATGTGGAGCGGGAGCTGGCGGATCGCAGCCGCATCGTAGTGGAAACAGCACACTGGCTGGCAGTCGTTCCTTTCTGGGCCGCCTGGCCGTTCGAAACCCTGCTGCTGCCCAAGACCCATGTGCCCTCCCTGCTGAGCCTCACCCCCGAGCTGCAGCAGGATCTGGCGGTGGCGCTCAAGGAGCTCACCAGCCGTTACGACAATCTGTTCGAGTGCAGCTTTCCCTACTCCATGGGCTGGCACTTCGCCCCGCCCCATTCAGACTGCCCCGAGGCCTGGCAACTCCATGCCCACTTCTATCCGCCGCTGCTGCGCTCCGCCACAGTGCGCAAATTTATGGTGGGCTTCGAGATGCTGGCAGAAACCCAGCGCGATCTGACGCCGGAACAAGCGGCAGAACGACTTCGCGCACTCAGTCCAATCCACTACAAACACACCAGCCAAGCCAATGAGGAGGCCCTATGACCCCCAGCCAACGCGTCAGCGCCGTTTTTGTCGAGCAGTTCGAACAGCAACCTGACCTGCTGGTGCGCGCCCCCGGCCGCGTCAACCTCATCGGCGAACACACCGACTACAACGACGGTTTCGTACTGCCCTGCGCCATCGACTACGAAACCTGTGTCGCCATCGGCCTGCGCAACGACAGTCAGGTGCAGGTGATCGCCGCCGATTACGACAACCAGCGCGACCTGTTCGACCTGAACCAGCCCATAGAGCACCACCCCAGCCAACGCTGGAGCGACTATGTACGCGGTGTGGTGAAGTACCTGCAGGAGCGCGGCCAGGCCTTGCACGGCCTCAATCTGGTGGTCTCGGGCAACGTGCCGCAGGGGGCAGGTCTTTCATCGTCCGCCTCGCTGGAAGTGGCCATAGGCCAGGCTTTCAAGGAGGCGCTGGGGCTTCACATCAGCCAGGCCGAGATTGCCCTCAACGGTCAGCAGGCGGAGAACCAGTTCGTCGGTTGCAACTGCGGCATCATGGATCAAATGATCTCCGCCAGCGGCAAGCAGGATCACGCCCTGCTGCTCGACTGCCGCTCGCTCGAAACCCGCCTCATCCCCATGCCATCCGATCTGGCGGTGCTGATCGTCAACTCCAACGTGCGCCGCGGTCTGGTGGACAGCGAGTACAACACCCGCCGCCAGCAGTGTGAAACCGCCGCCCGCCACTACGGGGTCAAGGCACTGCGGGATCTGGACTTGGCTGCACTGGAAGCAGGCAAAGCCGGGCTGGATGAGGTCTGTTACCGCCGCGCCCGCCACGTGGTGGGCGACAACACCCGCACTCTGGCCGCCGCCGATGCGCTGGAGTCCGGCGATCTGGTACGCCTCGGCCAACTGATGGCCGAGTCCCACGCCGCCATGCGCGATGACTTCGAAATCACCGTGCCCCCCATCGATGGTCTGGTGGAGATCATCAAAGCCAGGCTTGGCCGCGAGGGCGGTGTACGGATGACCGGCGGCGGCTTCGGTGGCTGCGTGGTTGCCCTGCTGCGCCCGGCGCAGGTCGCAGAGGTGATTGCCGCCGTCGACGCCGAGTACCCGGCCCGCTTCGGCATCAAGGCCGACAGCTATGTCTGCCGCGCCAGTGCAGGAGCGGGCAAGCTATGACAGCCTTCACACCCCATGACGGCATGCACCCGATCATCACGACTGACAGCCATGTCTGCCGTACCCATACAGGCACAGGGGCAGGCAAACCATGACACCATTCGAGCTGGAAAATGAAGAAGGGCTGCGCCTGCGCGGCCTCGATTTTGGCGCCACCCTCACCTCTCTCACCCTGCCGGTGGCAGGCTCAAGGCGTGAAGTGCTGCTGGGCTGCGCTGATGAAGCCTATCCCGCACAACAGGTGTGGCTGGGCGCCGTCGCGGGCCGTTTTGCCAACCGCATCGGCGGGGCAGAGCTGGTACATGATGGCCAGCACTGGGCTCTGGATGCCAATCAGCCGCCTCACTGCCTGCACGGTGGACGGGAGGGGTTTCATCACAGGATCTGGCAGATCAAGGAACAGGAATCGGATCGGGTCAAACTCGTCCTGCTGTCAAAGGCAGGGGATCAGGGCTTTCCCGGCAACTTGCGGGTGACGATGGAGTATCGACTGGAACAGTACGACCTGGTGGTGGAGTTCAGAGCCAGCACAGATGCCCCTACTCCGGTCAGCCTCACCAGCCACGCCTATTTCAATCTGGATGGGGGCAGCAAGGGCGGCGATGTGCGCGACCATGCCATCAGTCTCAATGCCGACTACTTCCTGCCTACCGACGGCAGCGGCCTGCCGCTGACCATTGTGCCAGTGGAAGGTCCCTTCGATCTGCGGGTTGCACGCCCCATGGGCCTGGATTGGCTGAGCCACCCCCAGCAACGGCAGGCCAGGGGGTACGATCACGCTTTTCTCCTCAATGGTCCTGAACAGGGGCGAGCAGCGCAGGTGGTGTCGGGGGATAAACAGCTGACGATGGAGGTCTATACCAACCAGCCTTCGTTGCAGTTCTACACCGGCAACTGGCTGGCCAACACGCCGAACCGCAGCGGTCAGCCCCATCAGGATTACGACGGCTTTTGCCTTGAAGCGCAGCAGCTGCCAGACAGTCCCAACCGGCCAGCGCTCGGTGATCCCTGGCTGCTGCCGGGCCAGCACTATCATCACCAGACCCGTTACCGTTTTATCCCCGCAGACTAAAACAGGTGCTGGTGGCGTCATTCTCCCGACCTCCCCTCTGTCAAGGGAGGAACCGGCTGACACCCCCTCTGACAACGAGGCGCTTTGTTTGCGCCCTTTCTTCCGGCAAGGGTGGGAGCTTTGGCCAACGACACCGGGCATGACAGCACACTGACAGTTATCGAGCCGATTCAGGAGTCTTTATGGATGACAACTACCTGGCCGCCCCCGACCGTTACCAGCACCAACCCTATCGATCCGTCGGCCGCCACGGCCTGCGCCTGCCCAGCATAGGGCTGGGGCTGTGGCACAACTTCGGCGAGGGCAGCAATCCCGCCAGGGTGAAGGCCATGGTGCATCAGGCATTCGATCTGGGCATCACCCACTTCGATCTGGCCAACAACTACGGGCCGCCCCCCGGCTCCGCCGAAACCACCTTCGGCCACGTGATCAAGGGCAGTCTGGCCCCCTACAGAGACGAGCTGATCATCGCCAGCAAGGCGGGTTATGTGATGTGGGACGGCCCCTACGGCGACGGCGGCAGCGCCAAGTATCTGTTTGCCAGCCTGCACCAGAGTCTGCGCCGGCTCGGACTCGACTACCTGGACATCTTCTATCACCACAGGCCGGATCCCCGCACCCCGCTGGAGGAAACCTGCCAGGCACTGGCGCTCATGGTGCGTCAGGGCAAGGCGCTCTATGTCGGCCTTTCCAACTATCCGGCCGAACTGGCCGCTCGGGCGGCGAACCGGCTGGCCGAACTCGGGACCCCCTGCCTGGTCAATCAGCTCAAATACTCTCTGTTCCAGCGGGAAATAGAGGCCGAAACCCTGCCGGTCTGCCGCGAGCAAGGCGTTGGCGTGGTGGCCTTTTCGCCACTGGCTGGCGGCCTGCTCAGCAACCGTTATCTGGCGGGCATACCGGCGGATTCCCGTGCGGCAAGCGGTAGCCCCTTTCTCAAGCCGGAACAGATCACTCCGGACAAGCTGGCCAGGATCCGGGCCCTGCACACCCTGGCACAGCAGCGAGGACAGGATCTGTCACAACTGGCGCTGCAGTGGGTGCTGCGCGATCCCGTGGTGAGCTGCGCCCTGATTGGCGCCAGCAGCCCCCAGCAGATAGTGAACGCTGTCGATGCCCTCGCCTTACCCCCGCTGGATGAGCCGTTGCAACGGCAGATAGAGACGACCCTGGCCTGACCCTCTCCCGCCGCCGCTCTTGCAAGGGGGAGGAGCCACTGTTGCATCGGCATGGACAAGAGGGGCGTGACGGCGGCACCTTCCCCGAAAGATGGGCCCCCTCCCCTGGCAAGAGAGGGGCAGGGTGGGATCTGGCAACCCTGTATGACGACAGCCCCTCACAGCGCCCCAATATTTTCTGGTTGCCTGCCCGGTTTTCCTCCATCATTGGCCACCCCGACCCAGCTCGGGGTTGACCTTATCCGGACCAATCAACCAAGAGATCTGAACCATGACAGAGTCTTACGCCCTGTTTGTCGCCTTTGTGCTGGGCATAGTAGAGGGCCTGACCGAGTTTCTGCCCGTTTCCTCGACCGGCCACATGATCATCGTCGGCCACCTGCTGGGCTTCGAAGGGCCCAAGGCCGCCACCTTCGAAGTGGTGATCCAGATGGGCTCCATTCTCGCTGTCGTGGCCGTCTTCTGGCGCCGCCTGTTTGGCTTGATTGGCATCCACTTTGGCCAGAAACCACCTCAGGATCACGCCACCCTCTCCCTGGTGCACATCATCCTCGGCATGCTGCCCGCCGTGATCATCGGCTTGGGGATTCACAGCTGGATCAAGGCCAACCTGTTCGGACCGGAAACCGTGATGTACGCCCTGGTTGCCGGCGGCATCTTGCTGATCATCGCCGAGAAGTTTCGTCCGGCGGTACGCTCCGAGACCCTGGATGACATCAGCTACAAGCAGGCGTTCGGCATAGGTCTGTTCCAGTGTCTGGCGCTCTGGCCCGGTTTCTCCCGCTCCGGTGCCACCATCAGCGGCGGCATGCTGATGGGGATCAGCCGTCAGGCAGCTGCCGAGTTCTCCTTCATTCTGGCGGTGCCCATGATGGTGGCGGCAAGCGGGCTGGATCTCTACAAGAGCCGCGACCTCCTCTCCATGGCCGACTTTCCCATGTTTGCGATGGGGTTCATCACTGCCTTCGTGGTCGCCATGATTGCCATCAAGACCTTCCTGGCGCTGATCCGTCGCCTCGACTTCATCCCGTTCGCCATCTACCGCTTCATCGTGGCCTTCGCCGTCTACCTGGTGTTTGTTGCCTGATGACAGGCAAATAGCCGAATGAAAAAGGGACCTTTCGGTCCCTTTTTCTATTGCTGCCCCACCTCAATAGAGACGATGGGTGATGCCGTTGAGCAGCCGCGACAGTCCCTTGGTGAACTGGACCGGCGCATCCTGCACCGTGTAGCAGAGGCAACCATCCGGCGTATGCGGGCTGTGGGCATGGCTGGCATCGCGCCAGATGAAGTCCCCCGCCTGATAGCAGGTGTCACCATCCTGCATGTTGCCCGCCAGCAACAGGGTCAGCTCATAACCCTGATGGGTGTGCTCGGGGATGCGACCACCGGCCTCGATGTGAAGCAGACTGGCGCGGGCCCCCATCTCGTCCAGCGGCAAACTGTGCTGGCGAATGGCACCGATATGGCGCCACTTGGGGGCATGGTGACGGGCAAGTACCCGGGGCAGGCGGTATGAATGGCCGGCTACCTGCAATTCGGGGGTAGACGGCGCCGGTTGGCCGAGCTCGGCCTGGCTGGCCACTGGCTGCTGCAATATGCCGGCCAGTACGGCGTCGAGTCCGGCTGGCATGGGCTCGCTCACCTCGGCAGGCTGCTCGGTCGGCTCCAGATACTGGCGAGCCAGTTCCTCTTCGCAGGCTCGCAGACTGGCAGCACACTCTGGGCAGAGCTCACAATGGGCAGAGACACCGACGGCCAGCGGCAGGGGCAGCTCGTCGGCAGCGAAGGCGTGCAACATGGCGTGAGTCGGATGGGTTTTAATCATGGCCTTGCTCCACTTGCTCTTTCAATTTCTGTAATGCCAGTCTGAGGCGGGATTTGATGGTGCCAAGAGGCACGCCGAGTCGCTCCGCCAGCTCCTGCTGGGAGAACTCCTGCAGATAGATGCCGCGTACCACCTGCTGTTGCGGTTCCGGCAGGGTGGCAAGATAGTGCGCCATCTGGCGGGTCAGCACCGCATCTTCACCACCGCTCAGATGCTCCTCTTCCGCTCTGAACTCCAGCATGGGCCACAACTCCTCGGCGCAGAGATCCTCCTTGCTGGCGCGGCGGCGGCGCAGCATGTCGAAGCTCTGGTTGCGCATGACGGTGTAGATCCAGGTGGTTGGTGCCCCCTTCTCGGGATGGTAGAGACGAGCCTTCTGCCACACCAGCAGCATGGTCTCCTGTACCAGTTCCATGGCGTTGGCCTCGCTGCCAAGGTGACGCAGGCCGTAGCTGCGAATGCGCGGCGCAAAGTGAGTGAACAGAGTGGCAAACGCGGCCTTGTCGGCATGTTCGGCCACCCGAATGAGAAGAGACTTCAGATCGCCATCTGGATTGTCCATGGGGGGCGATATCCTGCGCAGAGTCGATTGGGGTTGGCCAGTATATGCCATTGCGCCATACCTTGAATGTTGTGGTCATCACCATTACGCCTGACGCGGAAAAAGGATCACCCGTGGGTCGCACATTCGCGCTCAATGAGTGGCAACCAGCAGGCCGCTCAGCAGGGAAAGCGCGGGCAGGTTGTTCTCCGCCGCCAGCAGCCACTGCTTCTGCTCCACGGGAATGGGCAACACCTCCAGCCAGCGCTGGGCCACCCAGCTGGCATCATCCCAGTCGGGGTTGTGGTAGAGAGCCGCATACTCCGGGTAGTCGTTGAACACCTCCTGCAATGCACTGACTAGGGAGTGCTGGTCGGCATTGAGTCGTCCTGTCTGCCAGAGCGGCAGCAGTTCCACCTCGCCGACTCTCAGCCCGTCGGACTCCTGCCACAGATCGACGATCCTGACCCGTTCCATGCCGAGCACTGTAATGCCCAGCAGACCGTCCGGCAGTTGATCGAAATCGACTATTCGCACCCGGGTAGCGATGGGGTACATGTTGCGCAGCGCATCGGGCTGGCGGGGGTCGAGCATGCAGAGCACAAAGCCCTGATCTCCCGCCTCGGCGATCATGCGCTGGTATCTGGGCTCGAAGATGCGCAGCGGCATGATGCCACCGGGCAGCAGGTGAGCCGAGAGGGGAAACAGCGCCAGTTTCATCAGGTTATTCCTCTGTTGGAGATGCTTCTTGATACGACGGCCGCACCAGAGCAGATCATTGAGTGCCAGTTGGAATAGAAAAACCCTTAACAATCAGGGGAAAATAGCCTGGACAACCCGATTCGATATGCAGTAGAAATGGATAAGCACCGCTTATCCCAGTGAATATTCTGGATAGTGGTGGCAAATGCAGTGAAATATCCGCCCGACCAACTCTGGCGGGCCGTCCCTATAGTTTTCTCGGGCCGATGCGGGTAAAATTCACGCCCTTATATATCAGTCATTTTTCGACGCGCAACCTTGGTGGTCAGTTATGAAAGAGCATATTCATCATCTACTTGAACAAACGGTAGCCAATCTCAAGTCAGCAGGCGTCTTGCCGGCGGACCTGGAAGCCCGGGTGCAAGTAGACCGATGCAAGGAGAAGGCTCACGGTGATCTGGCCACCAACCTGGCCATGCTGCTGGCCAAACCGGCCCGCAAGAATCCCCGTGAGCTGGCCGCTGCCATCATTGAAAACCTGCCCGCCTCGGATCTGATCGCCAAGGTCGAGATCGCCGGTCCCGGCTTCATCAACTTCTTCTTCGACCAGCGCTGGCTGGCCGGCCAGGTGGAAGCCATGGTGACCAGCGCCAACGCCAACGTGAAGCTGCCGACGCCGCAAACCGTGGTGGTGGACTACTCAGCGCCGAACGTCGCCAAAGAGATGGCGGTGCACCACATCCGCTCTACCGTGCTCGGTGATGTGGCCGCTCGTGCTCTGGAGTTCCTCGGCCATAACGTTGTGCGCGCCAACCACATTGGTGACTGGGGTACCCAGTTCGGCATGCTGATCGCCTATCTGGAGAAGATGGCCAACGAGCACGCCAGCGACATGGCGCTCAAGGATCTGGAAGCCTTCTACACCCAGGCCAAGCGTTGCTACGACGAAGACGAAGCCTTCGCCGAGCGTGCGCGCAACTACGTGGTCAAGCTGCAAGGTGGCGATGAGTACTGCCGCACCATGTGGAAGAAGCTGGTCGACATGACCATGGAACAGAACCAGATCAACTACGACCGCCTGAATGTCTCCCTGACCAACAAGGACATAATGGGCGAGTCCATGTACAACGACATGCTGCCCCAAATCGTCACCGACCTGAAAGCCAAAGGGCTGGCGGTCGAGAGCGAAGGCGCCACCGTTGTCTTCCTGGACGAATTCAAGAACAAGGATGGCGAGCCCATGGGCGTCATCATCCAGAAGAGCGATGGCGGTTTCCTCTACACCACCACCGACATCGCCTGTGCCAAATACCGTTATGAAACCCTGGGCGCCGACCGGGTCATGTATTTCATCGACTCCCGTCAGCACCAGCATCTGATGCAGGCCTGGACCATCACCCGCAAGGCGGGCTATGTACCGGAATCCGTACCGCTCGAGCACCACGCCTTCGGCATGATGCTGGGCAAGGATGGCCGTCCCTACAAGACCCGCTCCGGTGGTACCGTCAAGCTGGTTGACCTGCTCAATGAAGCGGAAGAGCGCGCCGCCGCCCTGCTGGAGAGCCGCAACAGCGACCTCTCTGCCGAAGAGAAGGGCAACGTGGTCAACGCCATCGCCATGGGCGCGGTCAAGTATGCGGATCTCTCCAAGAACCGCACCACAGACTACATCTTCGACTGGGACATGATGCTGTCGTTTGAAGGCAACACTGCGCCCTATCTGCAGTATGCCTACACCCGCATCCAGTCCATCTTCCGCAAAGCCAACATCGATGCCAGCACGCTTATTGGCAACGTGACCCTGAACGAAGAGGCGGAAGAGGTACTGGCCCAGAAGCTGATCCAGTTCTCCGACGCGGTCAACGGCGTTGCCGACAAAGGCATGCCACACCTGCTCTGTACCTATCTGTACGAGCTGTCAGGCAACTTCATGACCTTCTACGAAGCCTGTCCGATCAACAAGGATGGCGTCGATGAAGCCACCCGCCAGAGCCGCCTGCTGCTGTGCGCCGCCACTGCCAAGGTCCTGAAACTGGGTCTGGGCGTGCTGGGCATTCATACCCTGGAGCGCATGTAATAGATGGCAACCCGGGATTACGTCGGCAACAGCCCGAGAAGACGGGCCGGTGGTCGTAACACCAAGAAAGCGGCACCTCGCCGCTTTCCTGTTATCCCGGCACTGCTGGCCGGGGCGCTGCTGGCGGGTTTCGGCGGCTTCCTTTACATGATCAATGGCAAGGGCAGCGATGCCCCCACCATTGAAGAACAGGTCAAGGCCAACAAGCCCAAAACGCAGAACAATGGTCTACCCCAGGAGAAGTGGAGCTATATCGAACGGCTTGAAAACAAGCAGGTCGATGTCATAGCGCCACCTCCCCAGCCGGGTGTGTTGCCGCCGCCACCGGCGGAGACGCTCACCCTGCAGCCGGAGAAACTGCCGCAGCCGGTGCCGACCGACATCCCCCAACCAGGTACGCCCATTGGTCAGGTGCAGCCCTACAAGCCGCAACCGGTTCAACCGGCCAAACCCGCCCCTGTGGCCAGCGCCCAGGAGCAGGTGATCGATCGTCAGGCGGACCGGGAGCGGATGGAGCGGGAGATCCGTGCCGAACTGGAACGTGAGCGGGCCGCTGCGCCCAAACCACAAGTTGCAGCAGCCACGGGCGACGACAGCGGACGCTACATGATGCAGTGCGCCGCCCTGCGTTCGCAGGATTCTGCCGAATCGCTCAAGGCCCGTATCGCCTTCACCGCCGGGCTCTCCTCCAGCCTGCAAGTTGTCAACGGAGCCGGTGGTGCCGTCTACAAGGTGATGGTGGGTCCGTTCAGCGGCAAGGCAGCCACAGATGCGGCCAACCGCAAGCTGCAAAGCGCTGGCATCAGCGGTTGCATCCCCAAGAAGGGGTGAACCCTGTCAGGGGAACCTTGAGAAAGGGCCGGGTCGACAGACCCGGCCCTTTCTCCTTTCTGTCCTACCAAGTCTCGATAGAGGTCGACCCGCTTCGGATACTCCCCCAGGGTTGAAAAGCCAGTCAGGCATCCCCATCTTTCTTGCCATGCACAGTCAGGCCGTTATTCGGCTCAAGCGAGGTAAGTAAAGTGACTACCATAGTTTCAGTTCGCCGCAACGGTCAGGTCGTGATCGGTGGTGATGGCCAGGTATCCCTCGGCAACACCGTCATGAAGGGCAATGCCCGCAAGGTTCATCGTCTCTATAACGGCAAGGTGCTGGCGGGTTTCGCTGGCGGTACTGCCGATGCCTTCACTCTGCTCGAACGCTTCGAAGCCAAACTGCAGGCCCATCAGGGTAATCTGGAACGCGCCGCCGTGGCGCTTGCCAAAGACTGGCGCACCGATCGCGCCCTGCGCCGCCTCGAAGCCCTGCTGGCGGTCGCTGACGAACATAAATCCTTCATCATCACCGGCAACGGTGACGTGGTGCAGCCGGAGCAGGATCTCATCGCCATCGGCTCGGGCGGCAACTTCGCCCAGTCCGCGGCCATCGCCCTGCTGGTAAACACCGAGCTGGATGCCAAAACCATAGTCGAGAAGTCCCTCAAGATTGCGGGCGACATCTGCGTCTTCACCAACGGCAACCACACCATAGAAGTGCTGGATTATTCAGCTAAATAAGCCAGCCAAGTAACCCATTTTCGAAGGGGTGGGCCCTGCCCGCCCCGGATACAGGAACGCCATCATGTCCGAGATGACCCCGAGAGAAATCGTCCACGAGCTGGATCGTCACATCATTGGTCAAGCCGATGCCAAGCGCGCCGTCGCCGTTGCCCTGCGCAACCGCTGGCGCCGGATGCAGCTCGGTGAAGAGATGCGCCATGAAGTGACCCCGAAAAACATCCTGATGATAGGCCCTACCGGTGTCGGCAAGACCGAGATCGCCCGTCGTCTGGCCAAGCTGGCCAACGCGCCCTTCATCAAGGTGGAAGCGACCAAGTTCACCGAGGTGGGCTATGTGGGCAAGGAAGTGGACAGCATCATCCGCGATCTGACCGATGTCGCCATCAAGCTGGTGCGCGAGACCGAGATGGAGAAGATGAAATACCGCGCCGAGGAGGCCGCCGAAGAGCGCATCCTCGACGCCCTGCTGCCCAACCCGCGCAACACCTGGGGTGAGGAAGAGAAAGCCGACAACTCCAACACCCGCCAGATCTTCCGCAAGAAACTGCGGGAAGGTCAGCTGGATGACAAGGAGATCGAACTGGAGCTCTCAGCCTCCCCGATGGGCGTCGAGATCATGACCCCGCCGGGTATGGAAGAGATGGCCAACCAGCTGCAGGGGCTGTTCCAGAATCTGGGCCAGAACCAGAAGAAGAAGCGCAAGATCAAGGTCAAAGAGGCCATGAAGGCGCTGATCGAAGAGGAAGCCGCTCGTCTGGTCAACCCGGAAGAGCTGAAGCAAAAAGCCATAGCAGCGGTCGAGAACAACGGCATTGTCTTCCTCGACGAGATCGACAAGATCTGCAAACGCGGCGAGAGCTCAGGCCCGGACGTTTCCCGTGAAGGGGTACAGCGCGACCTGTTGCCGCTGGTGGAAGGCTGTACCGTCAACACCAAGCACGGCATGGTCAAGACAGACCATATCCTGTTCGTCGCCTCCGGCGCCTTCCAGGTCGCCCGCCCGTCGGATCTCATCCCCGAGCTGCAGGGTCGTCTGCCGATCCGGGTCGAGCTGACCGCGCTGACCACAGATGACTTCGAGCGCATCCTGACCGAGCCGAACGCCTCCCTGACCGATCAGTACAAGGCGCTGATGGCCACCGAAGGGGTCAATATCGAGTTCACCAAGGATGGCATCCGTCGTCTGGCGGAAGCGGCCTGGCAGGTCAACGAGCGCACCGAGAACATAGGTGCCCGTCGCCTGCATACCGTGATGGAGCGACTGATGGAAGACATCTCCTTCGATGCCTCCGAGAAGTCCGGCGAGACCTTCGTGATCGACACCGACTACGTCAACGCTCACCTCGGCAAGTTGATTGAAGATGAGGACCTGAGCCGCTTTATCCTGTAAGCGAGTCTCGGCACCGCACTGACTATTCTGGACGCCTCCACTATGGAGGCGTCTTTTTTGTGTCTCATGATCCTCACACCACCGCCAGCGCCTCCTCTCGTCTGCGCCCCACCAGCCATAGCGCCAACCCTGTGAGCAGGCCGGTCAGGGCAAAGGTAACCTGAGTACCGAACACCAGATCGGTCGGCATGGCCATGCTCAGATTGTGCGTCCCCACCAGAGTGGCAAACAGGCCACCGAGCCCGGCTGCTCCCGTCAGCTGACCCAGATTGCGCGACAGGGTCAACAAGCCCGCTACTGCCCCCCGTGCCTGCTCACTCGCCCCACCGACCACGGCACTGTTGTTGGCGGTCTGGAACAATGCATAACCGGCCGTCAGCAGCAGTATGGGCAACAGATAGCCGAGCGGACCATATCCCGCCGTCAGGGTTGCCAGTCCAAGGGCTGCTATGACCATGACAGCCAACCCCGACCGAACGACCCATAGCACGCCAAACCTGTCCACCAGCCAGCCGGCAGGCATACCCGTCAAGGCTGCCAGCAGGGGTCCCCCCGAGATCATGAGCCCGACCGTCGCCATATCGAGGTCAAACACGCCGCGCAGGTAAAAGGGGCCGATCAGCAGTGTCACCACCATGACGCTGGCCACCAGGGCACTGGCGAGCAAGCCGCCCCTGAGCCGGGGTTCGGCCAACAGCACCAGTGGCAACAGGGGAGAGGGGTCGAGGCGCTCGCGGCGAATGAACAGTGCAGTGACAAGCAGTACCCCCGCCCACAACCCCAGCGCCAAAGTCCCTCCCGAGGTCAGCGCCAGTCCGTAGCAGAGCAGCGCCATCACCAGCATCGACAGACTCGCCAGGTTCACCCTCTCTCTTTGTGGCAAAGCGCCCTCAGGTGGCAGACCCAGCATGCCGGCCCCCAGTGCCAGCAGGCTGACGGGCACCAGCAGCAGAAAGGGAGCCTGCCAGCCAAACGCACCGATCAAGAGGCCGCCGAACGAGGGGCCAAGGGCTGTGCCACAGGCCGACAGGGTACCGAGCAGTCCCATGCTCCAGCCACGCCGCTCTGGTGGCACCAGCTGCCCCACCATGGCGAGCGCCAGAGAGAGCATGCAGGCAGCACCGGCTCCCTGCAGGACGCGCGCCGCGATCAGCCAACCCATGGTGGGAGCCAGGGTGCACAGCAGGGACGCCAATGCAAACAACGCCATGCCCCAGAGCAGCAAACGCCGCCGGCCAAACCTGTCCCCAAGCCTGCCAGCCACCACTGTCAGGCAGGTGATCCCCAGCAGATAGGCCACCAGTACCCATTGCACGCTGGCAAAGGGCACGGCAAATACCTGCTCCAACGCGGGCAGTACCATGTTGGCCATGCTCCCCGCCAGCATGGGCAACAGGGTGGCAAGACCGAGCGCCAGCAGGCCAGCACGGCGGGCAAAAGGCGTCGGGATTGTGATGGAATGTGACATGGGCATGACCTCCGGCGAACTATGATGCCGACAAGGCTAGTCAGAGCGTGTATCTGGCGGAAGACGCACGGCTTGCAACTTATAGCTGCACGGCACGCCATATGAAGAGCCGGATTCTCGCGTATGATGAATCCAACCGACCGCCATCAGGTTGGTTACCCCTAACACCCGGCTCGGCGAGGGCACGACCATGACCACCCCCGATTTCAATCTGCTGCTGACCCTGGATGCGCTGCTCGATGAGGGCAGCGTGGCCGGGGCGGCCAGGCGGCTGAAACTCAGCCCCTCCGCCATGAGCCGGGCACTGGCCCGCCTGCGTGACACCACTGGGGATCCGCTGCTGGTGCGCGCGGGCCGGGGGCTGGTGCCAACACCACGCGCCCTGGCCCTGCGCGAGCGGGTCAGCCAGCTGGTGCAGGAGGCCGAGGCCGTACTGCGCCCCCAGCAGGAGATAGATCCGGCCCACCTGGTGCGCACCTTTCGTCTCAGATCCAGCGACGGTTTCGTGGAGAGTGTCGGGGCGGCCCTGCTGGCGCGGCTCGCAGCCGAGGCGCCCGGGGTGCGGCTGCATTTCATGGCCAAGCCCGACAAGGAGAGTCAGCCCCTGCGCAGCGGTGAGCTGGATTTTGAAACCGGCGTGATCGGCACCAATACGGCGCCCGAGCTGCGCACCCAGGCGCTGTTTCAGGATCGCTTCGTCGCCGTGGTACGGCCGGGCCATCCACTGTGCGAGGAGCCCCTGACCGCCGCCCGCTATGCCGCCGCCCGCCATGTGCTGGTGTCGCGGCGCGGGCAGGAGCACGGCCCCGTCGACGAGGCGCTCGCCGCCCTGAAGCTGGAGCGTGCCATCACCACCCTGGTGCCGGGGTTTGCCACTGCGCTGGCGCTGGTGCGGGGCAGCGATCTGGTGGCGACAGTGCCAGCCCTGCACTGCGCCTCCCTGCACGCCGATCTGGTGACTCTGCCTCTGCCCTTTCCCCTGCCCGGGATCACCCTGGCCCTGCTCTGGCACCCACGGCTGGACGCCGATCCGGCCCACCGCTGGTTGCGCACCGTCATCCGCGAAACCTGCGCCCGCGCCCCCTATCAGGCCACTCCGAAAGAGCGGTGATCTGCGCCGCCATAATCCGCCGCACCAACCAGATGCCACACAGTGAAAGCACCTCTGTCGAGGTGTTTTCTTTCATTATGCCTGGCCAGACGGGCTCCCCCTCTTGCCCCCTTGCCCCGTGACAGCCAAAGTCCAGAATGCACCACTGGTATACCTATTTATGTATATCTTTGAATTGTATCGAATTACCCCTGAGGAGATATATAAATAGACACTTGATTTGCATCAATCGTCCCGTCCCTGCGACTGGGTAGCCTAGCCTCAGAATGATGTTTTATTACTCCAAACAAGAGGCAATCATGAGCAAAGTCAGGCTGGCCGTCATAGGGAACGGCATGGTGGGGCACCGCTTCATCGAAGAGTTGATCGAGCGGGCCGATCCGGACCGGTTCGAGATCACCGTCTTCGGTGCAGAACCGCGTCCCGCCTACGATCGTGTCCATCTCTCCTCCTACTTTTCCCACCATACCAGCGAAGATCTCTCCCTCGTCAAACCCGGTTTTTACGAGAAGCACGGCATCCGCCTGCTGCTCGGCGAAGCGGTGAAAAAAATCGACAGGGCGGCCCGCGAGGTGCATTCCAACAAGGGCACTGTGGTCGCGTACGACAAGCTGGTGCTGGCCACCGGCTCCTACCCCTGGGTGCCGCCCATTGCGGGCAGTCAGCACCACGAGTGCTTCGTCTATCGCACCATAGAGGATCTGAAAGCCATCCGCAGCGCCGCCAAGAGCGGCAAGAGCGGTGTTGTCATTGGGGGCGGCCTGCTCGGCCTGGAAGCCGCCGGCGCCCTCAAGGCGCTCGGCCTCGAGACCCACGTGGTGGAGTTTGCCCCGGTCTTGATGGCGGAACAGCTCGACGGTCAGGGTGGCCAGCTGCTGCGCCGCAAGATCGAATCCATGGGCGTGCAGGTGCACACCAGCAAGAGCACCAGCGAGATCCTGATGCACGGCGGTCGTGACGCCCAGCATCGCCTCGCCTTTGCCGACGGCAGCCAGCTGGAAGTGGATGTGGTGGTCTTCTCCACCGGCATACGCCCGCAGGATACCCTCGGTCGCTACGGCGATCTGGCCATTGCCGAGCGCGGCGGCATCGTCATCGATGACAGCTGCCTCACCTCGGATCCCGACATCTACGCCATCGGCGAGTGCGCCGCCTGGCAGGGCCGCTTCTTCGGCCTGGTGGCCCCGGGCTACAAGATGGCCCAGATCACGGTCGACCATCTGCTAGGCGGCGACAGCCGTTTCGAAGGGGCGGACATGAGCGCCAAGCTCAAGCTGCTCGGCGTCTCCGTCGGCTCCATTGGCGATGCCCATGGCCGCACCCCGGGCAGCCACAGCTATGTGTTCCAGGATGACCAGGCCGGCGTCTACAAGAAGATAGTGGTGAGCGAAGACAACAGCCGATTGCTCGGCGCCGTGCTGGTGGGCGATGTGGAAGATTACGGCAACCTGCTGCAGCTGATGCTCAACGCCCTGCCGCTGCCGAGCCACCCGGACACCCTGATCCTGCCCGCCTACGCCGGTGCCAAGCCGACCCTGGGGGTGGATGCCCTGCCGGAAAGCGCCCAGATCTGCTCCTGCTTCGACGTCTCCAAGGGCGACATAGCCCAGGCGGTGGCAGAAGGTCACACCACCCTGGCCGCCATCAAGCAGCACACCAAGGCCGGCACCGGCTGTGGCGGCTGCGTGCCGCTCATCAACCAGGTGCTCAACGCCGAGCTGGTGAAGCAGGGCATAGAGGTCAACAACCACCTCTGCGCCCACTTCCCCCACTCCCGCCAGGAGCTGTTCCACCTGGTCAAGGTGGAAGGGATCAAGAGCTTCGACGAACTACTGGCCAAGCACGGACACGGCTATGGCTGCGAGGTGTGCAAGCCCACGGTCGGCTCCATCCTCGCCTCCTGCTGGAACGGCTATGTGCTGAGCCCGCTCAATACCCAGCTGCAGGACACCAACGACATCTTCCTCGGCAACATGCAAAAAGACGGCAGCTACTCCGTCATCCCGCGCATGGCCGGTGGTGAAGTGACTCCGGAAGGCTTGCTGGCGGTGGCCGAAGTGGCCCGCGACTACCAGCTCTACACCAAGATCACCGGCGCCCAGCGCATCGGCCTGTTCGGTGCCCAGAAGGACGATCTGCCCGCCATCTGGCGGAAATTGCTGGCCGCCGGCTTCGAGACAGGTCAGGCCTACGCCAAGGCGCTGCGCATGGCCAAAACCTGTGTCGGCAGCACCTGGTGCCGCTTCGGCGTGCAGGACAGCGTCGGCCTAGGGGTCTTCCTCGAGAACCGCTACAAGGGCATTCGCACCCCCCACAAGATGAAGTTCGGTGTCTCCGGCTGTACCCGCGAATGCGCGGAAGCCCAGGGCAAGGACGTCGGCATCATCGCCACCGACGCGGGCTGGAACCTCTATGTGGGCGGCAACGGCGGCATGAAACCGCGCCACGCCGACCTGCTGGCCTCGGATCTCGACCGCGAAACCCTCATCAAGCTGATCGACCGCTTTATGATGTTCTACGTCACCAGCGCCGACAAACTGCAGCGCACCTCGGTCTGGCTCGGCAACCTGGAGGGCGGGGTCGACTACCTGCGCGAGGTGCTCGTCGACGACAAGCTGGGGCTGGTCGAGACGCTGGAACGCGATATCCAGACCCTGATCGACAGCTACGAGTGCGAATGGTCGCGCACCCTGAATGAAGAGGAGGCGCTCAAGCGCTTCAGCCACTTCATCAACAGCGGCAAGCGTGACCCGGACGTGCAGTTCGTCAGCGAGCGCGATCAGCACAGGCCCGCCACTCCGGCGGAGCGCATTCCCGTCTACCAGATCGAAGTGGAGGCAAAGTGATGAAATTAGCCTGTCAGCTCAATGACATTTTTCCGGGCACCGGCGTCTGTGCCCTGCTGGAAGGGCGCCAGAATATGCCTGTTTCGCTCGATGTGGAGGTTCAATCATGAAATTCGCCTGCCAACTCAACGACATCCTGCCGGGAACCGGCGTCTGCGCTCTGATCGAGGGGCGTCAGATCGCCCTGTTCCGTCCGAGCGACGCGGCCGAGGTGTTCGCCATCGACAACCGGGACCCCTTCTTCGCCGCCAACGTGCTGTCGCGGGGCCTGATCTGCGAACACGACGGCGAGCTCTGGGTGGCCAGCCCGCTCAAGAAGCAGCACTTTCGCCTGAGCGACGGTCATTGTCTCGAAAATGCAGCCATGTCTGTCCAGAGCTACCCCGTCGAAGTGCGCGACCAGCAAGTCTGGGTCGCCGTTTAACTACATGAATATCGGGGCTGCCCACAGGTGACCCCTTAAAGAGAACACCTATGTATACCGAGACCATCAACAAATGCGCCGCCAATGCGGCCCGCATCAACCGCTTCGAGCGCAGCGACAAGCTGGGCTTCTGGCTCAGCTCCGCCATGGCGGGGGCCTATGTGGGCCTGGGCATCATCCTCATCTTCACTCTCGGCAATCTGGTCGACCCCAGCATTCGCCCTCTGGTGATGGGAGCCACCTTCGGCATCGCCCTGACGCTGGTGATCATCGCCGGCTCCGAGCTGTTCACCGGCCATACCATGTTCCTCACCTTCGGGGTGAAGACGGGCAAGATCACCATGACCGATCTGCTGCGCATCCTGCCCCAGACCTGGGCAGGCAACTTGCTCGGCTCCATCGCAGTGGCGCTGATCTACTCCTACGGCGGCAGTCTGCTGCCGGATGCGGGCAGCCTGGCCCACAAGGTGGCACTGGCCAAGACCCAGGCACCGGCCCTGACCCTGTTCATGAAGGGGATCCTCTGCAACTGGCTGGTTTGCCTCGCCATCTGGATGGCGCTGCGCACCGAAGGTGCCGCCAAGTTCATTGCCATCTGGTGGTGCCTGCTGGCCTTCATCGCCTCCGGTTATGAGCACTCGGTCGCCAACATGACGCTGTTCGCCCTCTCCTGGTTCGGCGCTCACTCAGACGCCTACACCCTGGGTGGCATAGGCCACAACCTGCTGTGGGTGACCCTCGGCAATACCGTCTCCGGCGCCCTCTTTATGGGCCTCGGCTACTGGTATGCCACCCCCAAAGCGGATCGTCCGGTCGCAGTGACAGACGCCAACGCCGCCGCCAGCCATACCCAAACAGCCTGATCCGGAGGCCCCATGGACTACTTGCCCATCTTTTGCCGACTCGACAACAAACCCGTGCTGCTGGTTGGCGGCGGCGAAGTCGCAGAGCGCAAGGCGCGCCTGCTGCTGGACGCCGGCGCCCGGCTGACTGTGGTCTCTCCCGCACTCGACCCCGAACTGGCAGCCCTTGCCACCAGCGGGACGATCGACTGGCTGGCTGCCGAGTTCGAGCCGGCACACCTGACGGGCAAGTGGCTGGTGGTGGCCGCCACCGACAGGCGTGAAGTCAATGCGCTGGTCTACCAAAGCGCCAACCAGGCGGGCATCTTCGCCAACGTGGTGGACGACCCCAAGCGCTCCAGTTTCATCATGCCGTCGATCATCGACAGATCGCCGCTGATGGTGGCCATCTCCTCCGGCGGCAAGGCACCCGTGCTGGCCCGCTTGCTGCGGGAGAAACTCGAGGCCCTGCTGCCCCAGCATCTGGGTGCCGTGGCCGCCTTTGCCGGCGGCCTGCGGGTGCGGGTCAAGGCCCGTTTCGCCAGCATGGGAGAGAGGCGCCAGTTCTGGGAGCGGCTGCTTGGCGCCGACCGGCTCGGTCAGGCGCTGGCACGGGGTGACAAGGCATCGGCCAACCAGCTGGCCGACGCTCTGTTTGCCGAGGATGCAGGTGCCAAGGGGGAAGTGATCCTGGTGGGCGCAGGCCCGGGGGATCCCGGTCTGCTCACCCTGCACGCCCTGCGCCACATGCAACAGGCGGACCTGGTGGTCTATGACCGGCTGGTCTCCGATGAGGTGATGGCGCTGGTGCGCCGCGATGCCAGGCGTATCTTCGTCGGCAAGCAGGCGGGCAACCACTGCGTGCCGCAGGAGGGGATCAACCAGCTGTTGCTGGAAGAAGCCAGCAAGGGGCAGCGGGTGGTGCGGCTCAAGGGGGGAGACCCCTTCATCTTCGGCCGGGGCGGCGAGGAGCTGGAGACGCTGGTCGGCAGCGGCGTGGGCTTCCAGGTGGTGCCGGGGATCACGGCGGCGAGCGGCTGCGCGGCCTATGCGGGCATTCCTCTCACCCATCGCGATCACGCCCAGAGCGTGCGCTTCGTCACCGCCCACGGCAAGGGTGGCACCCAGGATCTGGACTGGCCCCTGCTAGCTCGGGATCAACAGACTCTGGTGTTTTACATGGGACTCTCATCGTGCGCCACCATACGCCAGAAGCTGACGGCTCACGGCAAGGCGGGCACAACGCCGGTGGCGCTGATCGAGCGGGGCACCCAGCCTCGCCAGCGGGTCATCCGCGGCACCCTCGACCAGCTGCCGGAGCTGGCCGTCGGGGTCGAGAGTCCCGCTCTTATCATGGTGGGCTCCGTGGTAACCCTGGCCGACAAGCTCGCCTGGTTCGGTCAGACCAACCATGGGATTCAAGCCGCCGCACTGGCCTGAACCCGCTATCTGCCAGTCCATTCAGACCGCCGCCATCATGGCGGCGGTTTTTTATGACGTCTGACGGCACTCATGGTCATAACCTCCTGTTTTGAGTCTGGTATCCTATGGGGAGGTCATCCGGCCAACCGATTTCAGGAATTCCGTTTCATGTCTCACCCCGTCAAGAACAGCGCCAAACAGCGTGAAAAAGACAGAAGGCGCATCCTCACCCTGCTGCTGGCCGACGATGCCCTCACCGACAGCCTGCTCGACCCCCAGTCGGCACAGGATGCGGCGCAGCGCGACCAGACTGGCGAAATAATCCGTCTGGTGAACCGACTGCCCGCCGCCGACGTCGCCGATACCCTGGAATCCCTGCCGCCGGACGAGCGGCACGCGCTGTGGCAGCTGGTGAATGAAGAGAAACATGGCCAGATCCTGGTCGAGGCATCGGAGACTGTGTGGGACAGCCTCATCAACGGCATGAGCGACAAGGCGCTGCTGCACGCATTGCGCTCTCTCGACATCGACGATCAGATCTATCTGGGCCAGTACCTGCCTCGCAACCTGATGGGCCGCCTGCTCACCTCCATGGCCCCGCCCCAGCGCGAACGGGTACGGGACGTGATCCGCTATGGCAAGCACACAGTCGGCGCCATGATGGACTTCGAGATCATCACGGTGCGAGCCGAGGTGAGCCTGGCGACAGTGCAGCGCTACCTGCGCCTGCGCGGCAAGATCCCCGTCAACACCGACAAACTGTTCGTCATCGACAGGCGCAACCGCCTGCAGGGGGAGCTGCCCCTCACCACTTTGCTGCTGCACAAACCGGATACCCTGGTCGCCAACGTCATGGAGCGGGATCCTGTGACCTTCGACCCGGAAGACAACGATGAAGCGGCGGCCCGAACCTTCGAGCGCGATGACCTGATTTCCGCAGCCGTGGTGGATGCCAAGGGCAAGCTGATGGGTCGCCTCACCGTCGCAGAGGTGGTGGACCTGGTGTATGAAGAGAGTGACACAGACCTGCGCCGCATGGGGGGTATCAGCGAGGATGAAGACCTGTTCGCCCCGGTCAGCAAGGCGGTCAAGACCCGCTGGGCTTGGCTCGCCATCAACCTCTGTACCGCCTTCGTGGCATCACGGGTCATAGGTCTGTTCGAACACACCATCTCGCAACTGGTGGCGCTGGCGGCCCTGATGCCCATAGTCGCGGGGATCGGTGGCAACACCGGCAACCAGACCATCACCATGATAGTCCGAGCGCTGGCACTGCAGCATATCCAGGCGGGCAACATCTCCTTCCTGCTGTGGCGTGAGCTGGGAGTAGCCCTCGTCAACGGCCTGGTATGGGGCGGCACCATGGGGGTCGCGACCTATCTGCTCTATCAGGATCCGGCGCTGGGTGCCGTGATGACGCTGGCCATGATGATCAACCTGCTGGTCGCCGCCCTGATGGGGGTCATCATTCCCATGACCATGACCCGTCTCGGCCGGGATCCCGCAATAGGCGCCAGCGTGATGATCACCGCCATCACGGATACCGGCGGCTTCTTCATCTTCCTCGGGTTGGCCACCCTGTTCCTCATCTAGGAACGACCAGCCTCAAACAACAAAGGGAGCCACTATGGCTCCCTTTGACTATCCCGCCCGGTGCAGGCAGCTACACCCGGTACTTGGCCACCGCCTGATGGAGCAGCTTGGCCTGCTCGGTCAACCCATGGCTGGATTTGGCATTCTCCTCCGCCATCAGACTCGACTCCTGGGCGATATCACGGATGTTGGTCACGTTGCGATTCACCTCGTTGGCCACCAGGCTCTGCTGCTCGATGGCGGCGGCGATCTGGGTGCTCATGTCCATGATGTGAGTGACATCCTGAGTGATCTGTCCCAGCAGATCACCCGCCGTGCTGGCCTGCTCCGAGCTGCTGTTGCCCTGTTCCCGGCAGGTTGCCATCATGCCCACTATGCTGCCGGTCTGTTTTTGCAGCGAGCTGATGATGCCGGCGATCTCCTGGGTCGACTTCTGGGTACGGATGGCGAGGCTGCGTACTTCGTCTGCCACCACCGCAAAGCCACGGCCCTGATCTCCCGCCCGCGCCGCCTCTATGGCCGCATTGAGGGCCAGCAGGTTGGTCTGCTCTGCAATGCCGCGGATCACGTCCAGCACAGAGCCTATGGTCTCGCTCTCTTTCTGCAACTGGGTCACCTCGCGGGAGGAGCTCTCCAGATTGCCCGCCAGCGAGCGGATCTGGCGAACCGTGTTTTCGACCGCGGTGCGCCCCTCCATCGCCTTGATGTTGGTCGCCTGGGCATTGTTGGCAGCCTGCTCAGTGTTGCGTGCTATCTCCTCTATGGTGGAACCCATCTCGGTGGAGGCCGTCGCCACCTGGTCTGTCTCCTGCAACTGCCTTGACGCCCCTTCGCTCGTGCGCCTGACGTTGCTGGAGAGGTGATCCGCCGCCTCGGTCAGGGTATGCACGCTCTGCTTCACGTCGCCGATGAGATGGCGAAAGCCGCCCAGCATCACGTCCAGATTACCCGCCAGCTGGGCCATCTCGTCAGCCCCTTTCAACTCAATCCTGAGGCGCAGGTCATTGTCCTGGCGGATGCGATTGACTGTGTCATTCACCCGCGAGATGGGTCTGTCTATGCTGCGGCCCAGCAGTACGCTCATGACGCCAATCAGCACTATGATCACTCCGCCACACACCAGCATCAGACTGTTGAGGCGGGAGGTCTGCCGTACCAGCTCGTCGGCGATATGCTGGCCGACAGCCGCAAAGCCCTGCTCGGTCTGATGCACCAGATCCCGCATCTGGTTGCGCAGTCCCTCATCCTCTTTCAGTCCCAGCACCTGCATCCCCTGCACCAGGGCAACGAAGTCCTGCCGGTACTGCTGGCTGGCCTGCTCCAGCTTGCCACGGTCAGCCTCCGGCAATACTGCCAGATTATCCTGGAAGCTCTTGTGCAGGGTCTGGAAACGCTCCAGATACTGGATGTCGAAGCGCAGCATGAAGTCTTTCTCCGCCCGTCTCAGTTGCAGCATAGTGACGAGCAGCCCTTGCTGATCCAGCTGTTTGAGCCCCTCTTCAACCTGATGCACCGCCGCTCTCAAGCGGCCATAAAGCCCATCTTCCGGCCCCAACCCGATAGTCTGCTGCTGGGTCACCAGATCGTTGAAGGCCTTGCCATAGAGCCCCATCTGCTGATCCAGCCGGGCCAGTTCACCGTGCACGACGCTGATGTTGTCATCTGTGCTCAGAGTCCGGTTGAGGGTGTGGAAATCAGCCAACTCTTTATTGAAGCGCTCGACGAAGGTCAGATCCTTGCGGATCAGGAAGTCTTTCTCGGCTCGCCGCAGGTTCAACATGGCGATTTCGAGCCCGTCCACATTGCGTTGGGCTTCAGCCAGATGGCGGCTTACCTGGCTGGAGTAGAGGAACAGAGCGCTCAGCACCAGCATGGCAACGGCCACCAGCGCGGTATTCAGGATCAATTTATGACGGATCAACACTATGGGCCTCTCACAAACAAGGGATGGACTGCATTGAGCTTATGCAGAAAACGTTATCCCTGTTGTTGTTCAAGGAATATTCATTGAAATGCCAGTCCCACTCCTTATACTGGTTCCACCTGTTTCCAGCGGTGGATTTGACACAATGGAATACAACACTTCAGAACTGTGCGACATCTATCAGGACATGGTGGATGTGCTCGAACCCATGCTCTGCTCCTTCGGCGGCCGCGCCTCTTTCGGCGGCGTCATCACCACGGTCAAATGCTTCGAATCAAACGGTCTTATTCGTGAGCTCGTCAAAGAGAACGGCGTCGGCCGCGTGCTGCTGATCGATGGCGGTGGCTCCATGCGCCGTGCCCTGATCGACAGCGACATTGCCACCACGGCCGCCGAGAACGAGTGGGAAGGGATCGTCTGCTATGGCTGCGTGCGCGAAGTCGACATCCTGGAAGATCTGGATATCGGTATCCAGGCACTGGCGGCCATTCCGGTTGGCGCCGACAGCAAGGACGTGGGGGAGACGGATCTGCCGGTCAACTTCGGTGGCGTCACCTTCCTGCCGGATGATCATCTCTACGCAGATACCACAGGGGTGATCCTCTCTCCTGAGGCACTCGATATCGAGTAAGCCGAAATCAACATGACGATGGGAGCCTTGGCTCCCATTTTTTATGGCTGAAACTTGCTGAAAAAAGACAAAAAAAAGAGGGCCAGAAGAACTGGCCCTATAACTGGAAGCAATGTGAGCAATGTCGTGCCTTCACAAGAAGTCCATCACGTTGGAACGAATGAAGTCTTTCCCGGAAAACAAGTTAACAATAATCATTCTCATTTAACTAAGCAACCCTTATTTTCCGAAAGTGCAAAAAAATTGACCACCGCTGGGGTGGTCAATCTCGTCAGGCTTGGCGCGTCGCCGTTTGCAGACCGGCCAATCCGGCCTCACCCACCAGCTTGCGGCTGAGGTAACGCAGCAAAACACCGTAGAGCGGTACAAACAACCCAAGGCTTATCAGCAGCTTGAATACATAGTCCACGGTGGCGATCTCGACCCAGTGCTCGGCCATGAAGGGATCTGTACTGCGCCAGAAGGCGATGCTAAAGAAGGCGATGGTATCCACCAGATTGCCAAACAGGGTCGAGGCAGCTGGCGCCACCCACCAGGCCCTGAGCAGGCGCAACCGGTTGAACACCACCACATCCATGAACTGGCCCACCAGATAGGCCATGAAACTGGCCAGAGCGATGCGCGCCACGAACAGGTTGAACTCGGCCAGATTACCGACCCCCTGGAAACTGCCTTCGAAAAACAGTACTGAGAGGACATAGGACACCGTCAGCGCAGGCAGCATGACTGTCTGGATAATCTTGCGTGCCAGGCCAGCACCGAAGATCCGTACCGTCAGGTCGGTGGCCAGGAAGATGAACGGGAAGCTGAACGCCCCCCAGGTGGTGTGAAAGCCGAAAATGGTGATCGGCAGCTGCACCAGATAGTTGCTGCTGGCAATGATCAGGATGTGGAACAAAGAGAGACGCACCAGCGCCGTGCGGTGCTGAGCAGGGGTCAAATTCATATTGTGACCTTTTTGGTTAATGGGGTTAGGGAACCCATACCGCCACCATTGGCGATAATTGAGGGGCGAGATTATACGCCCCCCAACTGATAGTTCAATCTCTATGCTGCTGATTCGGCCAGCGGCCATTGTCGCCTAAGGGTCAAGACCATAGGCCCCAAACCGATAGTTCAATCTTTATGCTGTCGGCCAAGCCAGATCACCACCTCGCGATCTGCCGGCTGCACTACCGCCAGCCAGCAACCGCTGTAGTGCTCATATTCCAGCCTGAGCTGACTCCCTTCAAATTCCAGCCGCCAGCTGTGACGATCGGCGCCCCACTCCTTGTCGACAAACCCTAACTCCCACTCCTGCAGCAAGCCCTTGGCCAGCGCCGGAAAGGTATCCCAGCAGAGTCCCGGGCAATCTAGCATGACAACGCCTTGTTCCAGTTCGATGCGATTCACGCGCCAATTCATGGTTTATTCCTCAGCTACTGCAAGAAAGCTCACCACCGCAATACCACTGGGGGACGGGCGTAGCCAGATCTGCATACTCGGGTTGTTCATCATAGGGCTGCTGCAAGGCAGCAAGCAGCCGCTCGAACGGGGTCATATCCCCACTCTCGGCGGCATCTATCGCCTGCTGGGCCAGGGCATTGCGCAGCACGTACTTGGGATTGATGGCATCCATCTGTGCCTTGCGGACAGCATCCTCGCTCCCCTCCCGGGTTAGCCGCACCCGATAAAGTTCAAGCCATCCCTGCCAGATGGCAGGATCCGGCAGCAAGGCCAGCAGAGAGACAGGCCACTCCCCCTTCCCTGTCACCTCACCCAGGCGGCGCAGGAAGAGGTGATAATCCACCCCTTGGCTCGCCAGCAGCTGGAACAGCTGGCGGAACAGGGCGGGATCTTCCTCCTCCCACTGCGTCAGCCCAAGCTTGGCCCGCATCAGCTCGGAGTAGTGCAGCATCAGCTGATGTTCGTACTGGGCCAGCGAGGTGGCCAGGGCGTCGCCGTCGACATGCCCGGCCAGCGCCTGCGCCAGCTTTTGCAGATTCCAGTAACCCACCGCCGGTTGCTGATCCAGTGCATAGCGACCATCCGGATCCGAGTGGTTGCAGACAAAATCCGGCACATAGGCATCGATGAAACCGTATGGACCGTAATCCAGGGTCAGCCCGAGCAGCGACATGTTGTCGGTGTTCATCACCCCGTGACAAAAACCAGCCGCCTGCCACTTGGCGATAAGCCGTGCCGTGCGGCGCACGACTTCGGCAAACAGCTCGGCGCCGTTGTTCAGTTCAGGGAAGTGGTAACGCAGCAGATAGTCGATGAGAGCCGGGATCTTCTCCCCCTGACCACTCCAGGCAAAGTATTCGATGTGACCGAAGCGCAGATGGCTGGGCGCGGTACGCAACACGGTTGCGCCCGTCTCTTCCTGCTCCCGGTAGACGGGCTCCTTGCTGCCCACCAGCACCAGTGCGCGGGTGCTGGGGATACCGAGAGCATGGAGCGCCTCTGAGGCAAGATACTCGCGGATGCTGGATCGCAGCACGGCGCGGCCGTCACCGAAGCGGGAGAAGGGCGTCTTGCCCGCCCCTTTCAGATGCAGATCCCAGCGCTGGCCATCGGTGGCCAGTCGCTCCCCCAGCAACAGGGCGCGGCCATCACCGAGGCGCGGGCTGTAACCACCGAACTGATGGCCCGCATAGACCTGCGCCACAGGCTGCATGCCAGGCAGCGGCTGCCCCAAACCACAACAGGCAAGCCAGTCAGTGTCACTGACACCCTCCAGTCCCAGCTCGGCCAGCAGGCCACGATTGAGATGCAGCAACCTGGGTTCACGCAGTGGCTGGGGGACGACAGGCTCACAAGCCCAGGGCAATTCAGTGGCAAAAGTGTTGATCAGCTTCATGGTGGTGCGATTCGTCCCTGCGTATGCTCGTGTCACTCTTTATACCGCCGTCGGCCGAGTTCGGCTAACAGGCGATTGCGCTATTTCATTTCAAGGAGAAGAAGATGCAAAGATGGGTGTATGCCCTGCCGCTGCTGGCACTGGCTTGGGGACATCTGGCCAAGGCCGCCGATATCGAAGCGGGCAAGGCCAAGGCGGCGGTCTGTGCTGCCTGTCACGGGGTAGAAGGCAAGGCACTGATCCCCAACTATCCCCATCTGGCCGGCCAGAATGCCGCCTATCTGGTGAAACAGTTGAAAGCCTTCAAGGATGGCAGTCGCCAGGAGCCCTTGATGGTGCCTTTTATGGCCCCCTTGACCGAAGCAGACATGGAAAATCTGGCTGCCTTCTATGCCAGCTTGAAATAACCCCCCTTATCCAGGCGACCCCAGCCCTTGCAAAGAAGGGTGTAAAAGTGCCCCTCCCATTCTTGAGCGGGAGGCTGGGGTCATTGCCTACCGCCGACAGTAGTCGATGATAAGGTCCATAAAGGCTTCGCCGAAGCGCTCCAGCTTGCGATGCCCGACGCCATTGATGGCGAGCATATCAGCCTCGGTCATCGGCATCAGCTGAGCCATCTCCACCAGAGTCGCGTCATTGAACACCACGTAGGGCGGCACCTCTTCGTCTTCGGCGATCTGCTTGCGCAGACCGCGCAGCTCCTTGAACAGCCGTTTGTCGTAGTTGGCGTTGTCCAGCAGGCCGTTGCGCTTCTCCTTGCGACTGGAGATGGGTTGCAACCGTGGCACCGCCAGTTCCAGCTTCATCTCGCCACGTAGCACGGGGCGGGACGCCTCGGTCAGCTGTAGCACCAGATTGCGGGTGATGTTCTGGGTCAGCAGCCCCTTGTGGATCAGCTGGCGGATCACGCTCATCCAGTACTCGTGGCTCTGATCCTTGCCGATGCCGTAGGTCGACAGCTTGTCGTGGCCATGGTCCTTGATGCGCTGGTTGAGAGAGCCGCGCAGCACCTCCACCACGTAACCGACCCCGAAGTTCTGACCCACCCGCCAGACGCAGGAGAGCGCCTTCTGGGCATCCTCGGTGCCGTCATAGCTCTTAGGCGGATCCAGACAGATGTCGCAGTTGCCGCACGGCTTGTCGTTGTATTCACCGAAGTAGTTGAGCAGCACCTGACGGCGGCAGGTCTGCGCCTCGGCAAAGGCCGCCATCACGTTGAGCTTGTACTGCTCAACCTGCAACTGCTGCGGGTTTTCTATGTTGTCGAGCAGGCGCCGCACCCGGCCTATGTCGGCGGGGTCGTACAGCAGCAGCGCCTCGGCCGGGGTACCGTCACGGCCGGCCCGGCCCGTCTCCTGATAGTAGGATTCGATGTTCTTGGGGATGTCGTAGTGCACCACGAAGCGCACGTTGGGCTTGTCGATTCCCATGCCGAACGCCACCGTCGCCACCACTATCTCGATGTCATCCTTGAGGAAGGCATCCTGGGTCTGCTGGCGCTGGGCCAGGGGCAGACCGGCGTGGTAGGGCGCGGCCTTGCTGCCGTGGCGGGAGAGGCGCTCGGCCACCTCCTCCACCCGATTGCGACTTGAGCAGTAGACGATGCCGCAGTTGCCCTTCTGGCTCTGCACATAGCGCAGCAGCTGCTCCGCCGCCTTGAACTTCTCCACCAAGCTGTAGCGGATGTTGGGCCTGTCAAAGCTGGCGGTATGGATGAAGGGATCGTTGAGCTCCAACCGGTGCAGCATGTCGCTGCGGGTCGCCTCGTCGGCGGTGGCGGTGAGCGCCACCACGGGCACCTGGGGGAACCACTGCTTGAGCCGGCCGAGCGCCGCGTATTCCGGCCGAAAATCGTGGCCCCACTGGGAGACGCAGTGGGCCTCGTCGATGGCGAACAGGCCGAGCGGCAGCTCCGCCAGCCGATCCATGAACTCATGCTGCAACAAGCGCTCAGGGGAGACGTAGAGCAGTTTGATCTCGCCGCGGCGCATGGCGGCAAAGTTCTGGATCATCTCCTCCCGGCTCAGGGCCGAGTTGATGTAGATGGCCGCCACACCGTTGGCGCGCAGGCTGTCGACCTGATCCTTCATCAGCGAGATAAGCGGGGAGACCACTACGCCCAGCCCAGGGCGCAGCAGCGCCGGGATCTGGAAGCAGAGTGACTTGCCGCCACCTGTGGGCTTGAGCACCATGGCATCGCGTCCCGCCACTATCTGCTCGATGATCTCCAGCTGGCCCGGCCGAAATTGCTGGTAGCCGAATACCGCCTGCAACAAGGCAAGTGGAGTATCGGGCAGGGTTTCGGCAATGACGGTCATGGGCTCTCCTTTGGGGTCGCCATTCTAAAGCAGCCGCCGCTCACAATAAACCTGCCATTGCGACTGTTAAGGAAGTGTTGCAGACTGGCTGGAGTTTTTACTCGGCTTTGATGACAGGGATCGGTATCAGAGAATGAAACACATGCTGAAGAAGATGGCGCTCAGTGGCATTGCCAACCTGTTCGCAGAGCGGATGCCGTTCAACAAGCTGATTGGCATGCAGGTGACCCACTACGACTTCGACAAGGTGGAGCTGCGCATCAAGATGGATGACAAGCTGATCGGCAACCCCTTCCACAACATCTTGCACGGCGGCGTCACCGCCAGCCTGCTGGATGTGGCCGGCGGCATGATAGTCGCCGCCTCATGCATCGACGAGCTGGAAGAGTTCTCTCCCAGCTACCTCAAGGAGCGATTCTCCCGCCTCGGTACCATAGACCTGCGGGTGGACTACCTGCGCCCGGGCCGCGGCAACGAGTTCATCGCCACCGCCCACATCATCCGTGCCGGCAGCAAGGTCGCCGTCGCCCGGATGGAACTGCACAACGAAGAGGGCACCCACATCGCCTTCGGTACCGGTACCTATCTGGTGGGCTGACCCCACCTATTGCATAAAAACCACGCTGCTAATCTGATTTTAATCATTAGAATCGTTACCCCCTCTGCCACCCACGGGTCCATACTGAAATTCGGGATTATGTGCAGAGGGAGGATTGCAGGCGATGAGTGCGAAACTGGCTACCAAACCATCCAGAGCCTTGTTGACACAGCTCGAGTCCATGCTCGACGAGGTGCAGACACCCGAGTGTCGCCACTGGCTGGAACAGGAGCTTGAGGGATACTCTCTCTGTTCGCACCTGCCCTGGTATCGCATCGTAGCCTGTCGGCAACGCGGTCACTTCTTGGATCTGAAGACGGGAAAATATTTGACCTGTCACATAAACAGTCAAACGCTAAGCCAACGCGATCTGGCCCAGATTCAGTTCATTTATGCCCGTGAACCCGCCGCCCATTATCTACTGCAACGCAATTCCGGTATTGAACCCTGGCCAGAACAGCTGCTGGAAGACTATCAGGAGCAGTTGATCCCCGGCCATTTATGCCTGCAAGCCTGGCATGAGCCCGTGTCTTCATTACGTTCACAACTGATGGAGGGAATCGAACATTTCATTAGTGAGTACCCCAAGCACGCGGCCTTGCAACCTCAACACAGCTTCAAGGCATTGCGGCATCAGCACTGGCATATCTGAGTAAGCGCCTGGCGCGCAAGGAGGGCACCATAGACAAGACCCATAGCGAGATTGCCACAATCTAGAGTGCCGGAGTCAGGATCAGACTCCACCCATGGGCCACCGAGCGGTGGCCCTTTTAATGGCTGCGCAACACGACGGCAAGAAGAGACAAGAGGAAAAAGGAAAGAAAAACTGTCTTGGTATCGATATGCCTCGGTCACAACCAGCAACCAGCAATATTTTTCGTACCGAGGATCAGCAAAATCCAGATGCGAAAAGGCCGCTCATTGAGCGGCCTTTTCTAATATGGTCGGTGTGAGAGGATTCGAACCTCCGACCCCTTCGTCCCGAACGAAGTGCGCTACCAAGCTGCGCTACACACCGATGTCTGCGGGGCGAGAATTTACCTAAAGCCCTGACATGACACAAGCCTTTTTTACATTTGACAGGAAAAAAGTGGCTATTGGTTCAACTATTCAACGCTTTGGCCCAGGGTTCACAGAAAGGGTGCACCGCTGTGACATTTTTCCAACCTACCTCAGGAAAACTGAAATTCGGCCGGGCCCAGCAAACGGCGCTGCCAATCAGCCACCACTCCATGTTCCAGCCAGTTGGCCGCATGCTGGCGCCAATTGGGGGATAGCGCCGGGTTTTCCAGCAGCAACAGCAGATCCGCTTCGTTGCGCACCTGGTTGAACAATATGTCAGCGGTGCGCTTTACGGTCAGAGCGGGATAGGGTCTGTCGACCAGCTCCATAGTCTCTTGCGGTACGACCGTCCCCTCCTCCAGTACCCGCAACAACCAGCCACAGCGACCATTGAGTTGCATCACCTGAGAGAGCTGGGGGTAACCAAAGCGCAGGTTCAGTTTGAAACAAGGGGACCTAGGCTGGCTTATCTGGATCAGCGCCTCACCGAGCCGATAGACATCACCAATACAGGCCTGCTCCTCGGTCAACCCAAGGCCGGACAGATTCTCGCCAAAAGCGGCGGGTTGCCAGGGTATGCGGGGCGCAGCAAGGCCCATGGCGGTTTGCCAGTTGTGCCACCAGGGGTAGTGATCGGCAGGGTAGTAGTGCAGCGCCCTATCCGGGCCGCCATGATGACGTGGGTCACTTTGCTCATCGCCACCCAGACCGCCAAAACCGCACCAGAGCGGTATGGTCGTGGCTTGCTTGTTGATGGCACTGACCAGGCCCGGTACCAGTTCGGTACCCTGGCCACTAAAGATGGAGATCCGCATTCTCATCCTCCGGATTGACGAGAGAATGCGGATATTAGCACGAGGTCAGGCGACTGCCTGCATCTGGGTGGTCATGGCGATCTCGGCGCGGCGACGTTTTTCCGCCCTGGCCATCAGATACCAGCTGCTGAAGGTGAACAGCGACACTGACAGCAGGATCAGGCTGGCCACAGCGTTGATCTCGGGTTTCACCCCGAGCCGCACTGCCGAGAAAACTTCCATCGGCAAGGTGGTCGCGCCCGGCCCCGAGACAAAGCTCGCCAGCACCAGATCATCCAGCGACAGGGCAAACGACATCATGCCGCCCGCCGCCAGCGAAGGGGCGATCATGGGGATGGTGATCAGGAAGAACACCTTCCAGGGCTTGGCCCCCAGATCCATGGCCGCCTCCTCGATGGAGAGATCCAGCTCCCGCAGTCGCGCCGACACCACGATCGCCACATAGGCGGTACAGAAGGTGGTATGGGCAATCCAGATGGTCAGCATGCCACGCTCGGCAGGCCAGCCCACCAGTTGCGCCATGGCGACGAACAGCAGCAACAGCGACAGACCCGTGATCACTTCGGGCATCACCAGGGGTGCCGTCACCATGCCACCGAACAGGGTCCGGCCACGGAAGTGCGGGATCCGGGTCAGCACGAAGGCAGCCACAGTCCCCAGCGCCACGGCAGCAACCGCAGTGTAGAGCGCTATCTCCAGCGAGCGCAGCACGGATCCAATCAGCTGCTTGTTATCGAGCAGGCCGAAGTACCACTTGAGGGACCAGCCTCCCCATACCGTCACCAGCTTGGAGGAGTTGAAGGAGTAGATCACCATGATGACCATGGGCAGGTAGATAAACAGCAACCCCAGCCACAGCATCATCTTGGCAAAACCGAAACGTTTCATACCTTGCCCTCCAGCTCTTTAGCCTGGTTGCAATTGAACAGGGAGGACAGAGGGACTATCAGCAGTTCCTTCTTCATACCTTGCCCTCCAATTCCTTAGCTTGGTTGCGGTTAAACAGGATGATGGGGACTATCAGCACCGCCAGCATCACTACCGCCAGGGCAGAGGCCACCGGCCAGTCGCGGTTGTTGAAGAACTCCTGCCACAGCACCTTGCCGATCATCAGGGTCTCCGGGCCACCAAGCAGCTCCGGGATCACGAACTCACCCACGACCGGGATAAACACCAGCATGCAGCCGGCAATGATGCCGTTCTTGGAGAGGGGCACAGTGATCCGCCAGAAGCGGGTCAGGTTGCGGGCACCGAGATCGGAGGCTGCCTCCAGCAGACTCTGGTCATGTTTGACCAGATTGGCATAGAGCGGCAGCACCATGAACGGCAGGTAGGAGTATACGATGCCGATGTAGACAGCCAGGTTGGTGTTGAGGATCTGCAGCGGTTCGTCGATGAGGCCAATGCCCATCAACAGACTGTTGAGCAGGCCGTTGTTGCTGAGGATCCCCATCCAGGCGTAGACCCGGATCAGAATGGCGGTCCAGGTTGGCATCATGATGAGCAACAACAAGACCGTCTGGGTCTCCTTGTTGGCGCGCGCTATGGTGTAGGCCATGGGATAGCCGATCAACAGACAGAGCACTGTGCTGATGAAGGCTATCTTGAGGGAGCCAATATAGGCAGCTATGTAGAGCTCATCCTCCTGCAGCAACAGGTAGTTGCCCAGGTTGAGCAGTATGGTGAGCTGATTGTCGGCCCAGCTCACCACGTCGGTATAAGGCGGGATCGCCACGTCCGCTTCGGCGAAGCTGATCTTCACCACTATGATGAAGGGCAGCAGGAAGAAGAGGAACAGCCAGAAGAACGGAATGCCGATCACCAGCTGGCGCCCACCCAGTCGCTTCAGTCGTCTCAATGCCTTCATGATTGCAGCACCACGCCGCTGTCATCTTCCCAATAGAGGAACACCTGGTCATCCCAGGTTGGCCGCTTGCCGTGGCGTTCGGCATTGGCGATGAAAGCCTGAACGATTTTGCCCGAGGGCAGCTGGATATGATAAACCGAGTGACCACCCAGATAGGCGATGTCATAGACCTCACCCTTGGTCCAGTTGAAGTCCGGATGCTCGATCTCGGTCGGTTTCTGGGTACTCATCAGCAGTTTTTCCGGCCGCAGCGCGTAGGTCACCTTCTTGTTCTCGGCGCGGGAGCTGATGCCGTGGCCCACGTAGATGGGCTGTTCCAGGTCGGCGCAGGCGATGGTGGCGTGGTCCTGCTCATCCTCCACCAGCAGGCCGTCAAACAGGTTGACGTTGCCGATGAACTCGCACACCAGCCGGCTGGCAGGGGTTTCGTAGATATCCATCGGGCTGCCTATCTGCTCGATGCAGCCGAGGTGCATGATGGCGATCCGCTCGGCCATGGTCATGGCCTCTTCCTGATCATGGGTCACCATGACGCAGGTTACGCCGACCCGCTCTATGATCTCCACCAGCTCCAGTTGCATCTGTGAACGCAGCTTCTTGTCCAGCGCCCCCATGGGTTCGTCCAGCAGCAACAGCTTGGGGCGCTTGGCCAGGGAACGAGCCAGAGCGACCCGCTGGCGCTGACCACCGGAGAGCTGATGCGGCTTGCGGCGCGCATACTGGGCCATCTGCACCAGCTTGAGCATCTCTTCCACCCGCGCATCCACCTCCGCCTTGGGCAGGCCATCCTGCTTGAGACCAAAGGCGATATTCTGCGCCACCGTCATGTGGGGGAACAGGGCATAGGACTGGAACATCATGTTGATGGGACGTTCATAAGGCGGCATGTCGGTGATGTCGACGCCATCGAGGAACAGTCGCCCCTCTGTGGGGCGCTCGAATCCCGCCAGCATCCGCAGCAGGGTCGATTTGCCGGAGCCGGAACCTCCCAGCAAGGCGAAGATCTCCCCCTTGTGGATGTTGAGGGACACGTTGTCGACCGCCAGCGTTTCATCGAACTGCTTGCTTACCCGATCTATTTTAACCAGCACTTCTTTGCGCTGCTGGTTGCCCTCGAGGGCTTTCTTGTAGGCACTGGAGGCTATCGCCATTACCAAACTCCCAAACGTGATACCGGCCTTTGGCCGATCCATAAAACAATCTGGCGCCCCGGGGTGGGCGCCAAGGTTAGGTTCCGGACTTGATCTTGGTCCAACTCCGGGTGATCAGACGCTGCACCGCCCGGGGATGCGCTTGCTGCACATAGAGCCGTTCCAGCACCGCCTGGGGTGGATAGACTGACTCGTCATCTCGCACGCTCTCGTCCATGTACTCTCCCGCCTTGGCATTGGGATTCGCATAGCCCACATAGTTGCTGACCTTGGCGATCACTTCGGGCTGGAGCACATAGTTGATGAGGGCATGCGCCTCTTTCACATTGGTGGCATCCGCCGGGATAGCCATCATGTCAAACCAGAGATTGCCCCCCTCTTTCGGGATGCTGTAGGCAATATTGATCCCCTTGCCCGCCTCGTCGGCACGGGCCGCTGCCTGCAATATGTCGCCGGAGAAACCCGCCGCCACACAGATGTCGCCATTGGCGAGATCGGCTATGTACTTGGATGAGTGGAAATAGGTCACATAGGGCCGCACCTTCAGCAACTGTTCCTCGGCACGCTTGATATCTTCCGGCTTATGGCTGTTGGGATCGAGTCCGAGGTAGTTGAGCACGGCCGGGATCATCTCGTCCGCCGAGTCGAGGAAGGCGACACCACAGCGGGACAGCTTCTGCATATTTTCCGGTTCGAAGATCACAGCCCAGGAGTCAATCTTGTCGACTCCCAGCACATCCTTGATCTTGTCGACGTTGTAACCGATGCCGTTGGTTCCCCACAGATAGGGGACTGCGTATTGGTGACCCGGATCCACCTTGTCGAGCTGCTTGAGCAAGACGGGATCCAGATTGACCAGATTGGGCAGCAGGGCGGGATCCAGCTTCTGGAATGCACCTGCCGTGATCTGCTTGGCCAGGAAGTTGTTGGAAGGCACCACCAGATCGTAACCGGTACGTCCGGTCAGCAACTTGCCTTCCAGGGTCTCGTTGGAATCGAACACGTCATAGACGGTCTTGATCCCGGTCGCCTGCTGGAAATCGCTGAGGGTGGTTTCACCGATATAATCGGACCAGTTGTAGAAATGAACCACGGGGGCGGCATGAGCCAGGCTTGCCAACCCCAGGGCCAGGGTCATAGTCACTGTCTTGGTTGTGTGCACGTATCAGTCCTCATCTGTTTTTGGTATGCCAGCTGCGCATCCATACGCGCCGTTCAACCTGTCGGGTTGTCACCACCCTCCCGGCCGAACTGCAGACCGGGAGGGGTACTCGTCACTTACTTGCCAGACTTGATCTTGGTCCAGCTGCGGGTCATCAGGCGCTGCACCTTGGCCGGCAGATCCGGGAAGGTATAGATCTTCTGCAGCGTCTCGGCATTGGGGTAGATACCCGGGTCGGTACGGATAGCCTCATCCACCAGGGGCGTCGCTGCTTTGTTGCCATTCGGGAACTGCACAAAGTTGGTGATGCTGGCGATCACCTCAGGCTTCATCAGGTAGTTGATGAAGGTGTGCGCGGACTCTGCGTTCTTGGCATCAGCCGGAATGGCGATCATGTCAAAAAAGCTGCCCGCCCCCTCTTTCGGAATGCTGTAGGTCAGCGCCACGCCGTTGTTGGCTTCCGCTGCCCGCGCCTTGGACTGCTGCAAGTCACCGGAATAGCCGACCGCGACGCAAAGGTTGCCGTTGGCCAGATCCGAGATGTACTTGGAGGAGTGGAAATAGGCGGTATAGGGGCGGATGGAGAGGAACAGTGCCTCTGCCTGCTTCAACTCGTCCGGCTTCTGGCTATCCGGTTTGAAGCCCAGATATTGCAGGGCGGCCGGCAGCATTTCGGTCGGTGAGTCGAGGAAGGAGACACCGCACTCCTTCAACTTGGCCATGTTCTCCGGTTTGAACACCAGATCCCAGGAGTCCACCGGCGCATCCTTGCCCAACACGGCTTTTACCTTCTCGGCGTTGTAGGCATAGCCGATGGTGCCCCACAGGTAAGGAATGGAGTACTGGTTGCCCGGGTCACTCGGTTCGAGCGCCTTCAACAGGTCGGCATCCATATTTTGCCAATTGGAGAGTTTGGACTTGTCCAGTTTCTGGAACACGCCCGCCTTGATTTGCTTGGCCAGGAAGGGGTTGGACGGCACGACTATGTCGTAACCTGAACTGCCCGCCAGCAACTTGGCTTCCAGCACCTCGTTGCTGTCGAACACGTCGTATACCACCTTGATGCCCGTCTCTTTCTGGAAGTTTTCCAGGGTCTCCGGCGCGATATAGTCGCTCCAGTTGTAGACGTGCAACACCTTCTCGTCGGCCATCGCCCCGGTACTTGCCATGACCAGCGCCACAGAAGCGGCAATCATTCCCGTTTTGAAAGACATCGTCCTTGTCTCCTAAGCAAATTATATGCGTAAGCCAACCTGCCCAGCCCCCGCCTACCCTTTCAGCTTTGCCGCCGTCAGATCCAGACTGAGCCTGGCCAGATTGACCAATTCATCCACCTGTTCCTCGGTGATGACCAAGGGGGGCGATATGATCATGGTATCGCCGACCGCCCGCATCACCAAGCCATTGTTAAAGCAGAATTCCCGGCAGGTCATGCCGGCTTGCAGCCCAGCCGGGAAGCGGCTGTTGGTCTGCTTGTCCTGCACTATTTCCAGCGCGGCCACCAGGCCTTTGCCACGGGTTTCGCCCACCAGCGGATGGTCTGCCAGCTCGCGCCAGCGGCGCTGCAAATAGGGGCCGATAGTATCATGAATTCGCTTAACTATGCTTTCGCTTTGCATAAGCTTAATGTTGGCAATGGCGACGGCGCAGGCCACCGGATGACCGGAATAGGTGAAGCCGTGGTTGAATTCGCCGCCCTCGTCCACCAGCACCCTGGCAACGCGATCCCCCACCATCACGGCCCCCATGGGCAGATAGCCGGAGGTGATGCCTTTGGCCAGGCACATGAGGTCCGGCTTGATGCCGAATCCCTCGCTGGCGAACCAGTGGCCGGTACGGCCAAAGCCGCAGATCACCTCGTCGGCAATGAGCAGGATACCGTAGTGATCGCAGATACGCTGGATCTCGGGCCAGTAGCTGTCGGGGGGAATGATGACGCCGCCGGCGCCCTGGATGGGCTCGCCGATGAAGGCGGCCACCTTGTCCACCCCCAGTTCCAGGATCTTCTGCTCCAGCTGGCGGGCACGCTCCAGACCGAACTCGTGGGCACTCATGCCCTGCCCCTCACCGAAGTGATAGGGCTGATCGATGTGCACTATGCCGGGAATGGGCAGGCCGCCCTGGGCGTGCATGCCCTTCATGCCACCCAGACTGGCACCCGCCACGGTGGAGCCGTGATAGGCGTTGTGGCGGCTGATGATCACCTGCTTGTCCGGCTGCCCCTTGCTGGCCCAGTAGTGGCGGACCATGCGCAGCACCGTATCGTTGCACTCGGAGCCAGAGCCGGTGAAGAAGACATGATTGAGATGGGGCGGAGTCACCTCGGCCAGCAGGGTCGCCAACTCGATCACAGGAGGGTGTGCTGTCTGGAAGAAAAGATTGTAGTAGGGCAATTGCTGCATCTGTTTGGTGGCTGCCTCCACCAGCTCCTGACGACCGTAGCCCATGTTGACGCACCAGAGTCCCGCCATGCCGTCCAGAATGCGACGCCCGTCGGAGTCTTCCAGATAGATGCCTTCGGCCCTGGTGATGATGCGGCTGCCCTTCTGGTTCAGCGCCTGAAAATCGGTAAAGGGATGCAGGTGGTGGCTGGCATCCAGCTGCTGCCACTCACGTGTCGTGTGCTGCATTGTATTTGCTCCTCGGTTCCTTCGATTTAAGCGGGACTCTTTCGTCAATCAATCCGGGTGGCAGGCGCGCTTTCAGTCACTGCCACTCACAGCTGGCATGCTTTCTGGTGTCTTCGATACAAGGACAGGAGAGGCCGGGTCTGGCCTCCCCACTGTAGGGGCTGGCACGCCCACGGGATCACACGTTCAGCAGCAGGAACTCGCGCTCCCAGCGGCTGATCACCCCGAAGTAGGTCTCGTACTCCTTGCGCTTGACAGCCACGAAGGCGCGGATGAAACGCTCCCCCAGCATCTCCTTGAGGGGCTCGCACTGCTCAAGATGGCTCAGAGCCTCCTCCAGCGAGCGGGGCAGACTGTAAGGCAGGTCATAGGCGCTCGACTTCATTTCCGGCAACGGATCCAGCTTTTCCATCATGCCGAGGTAGCCGCAGGCCAGGGTCGCAGCCAGCGCCAGATAGGGGTTGGCATCGGCGCCAGCAAAACGGTTCTCTACCCGGCGGGCACTGGCATCGGAGAAGGGCACCCGCAGGCCACAGGTGCGGTTCTCTACACCCCACTGCACGTTGCGCGGCGCGCTCTCGCCAAAGGTGAGCCGACGATAGGAGTTGACGTTCGGCGCCAGCAAGGCGGTCACGGCTGGTGTGTATTTCTGCAGACCGGCGATGAAGTGCATGAACTGCTCGGTATTACCGCCATTGTCCGTGCCGAACAGGTTGCGACCGTTCACATCTTCCAGGCTCTGGTGGATGTGCATGGCGGAGCCCGGCTCGTCGCTCATCGGCTTGGCCATAAAGGTGGCATAGATGCCGTGACGGTGAGCCGCTTCCCGCATGGTGCGCTTGAACAGGAACACCTGATCGGCCAGAGCGATGGCATCGCCGTGCAGAAAGTTGATCTCCATCTGGGCGGCGCCGGATTCGTGGATAAGGGTGTCCACTTCCAGTTCCTGCGCCTCGCAGTAGTCGTACATGTCCTCGAAGATGGGGTCGAATTCGTTGACCGCATCGATGCTGAACGACTGGCGAGCCGTCTCCGGGCGGCCATTGCGGCCAATGGGCGGTACCAGTGGATAGTCGGGGTCTTCGTTGCGCTTGACCAGGTAGAATTCGAGCTCGGGGGCCACCACCGGCTTCCACCCCTGCTTCTCATAAAATGACAGGACCCGACGCAGCACCGAACGCGGCGCTATGTCGATAAGATTGCCATTGATGTCGAAACAGTCGTGGATCACCTGAGCGGTCGGCTCCAGCGCCCAGGGCACGAAACGAATGGTGTTGGGGTCCGGGTAGAGCTGCATGTCCCGCTCCAGCGGGTCTATCATGCTGTCGTCATCCGGGTACTCGCCGGTCACCGTCTGGGTGAAGATGACCTCGGGCAGCCGCATGCCCCCTTCGCGCAAAAATTTGTTGGCTGGAATGATCTTGCCTCGGGCATTACCGGTGAAATCCGGAAACAGGCACTCCACTTCCGTGATGCGATTGCTCTCCATCCAGCCCTTGATACTGTCCATGTTAAACCCCGACTTTACGATTGCCATTGGCAAGGGTGTCTAGTATATGGAACACCCTTGTTATCAAATTGTAATCAACAACACCATAAAAGCCCGCCGTTAAGGCCGATGTCAAGCGGTGGTGTTTAAAAAATTATAAATAACGGTGCATATAATGACCATGTCGGCACCAAATACTAAACACCTTGGCTCACCCAGGACCCACTGCAAGCTCGATGCCAACGAGGGGGCAGGATCCTCCATGTTCTCAGTCAGACCCTGTCCGAATCGGGTCATTTTTTTGCAAGGGCGCACAATCCTTATCCTATTTGCTTTGCATGCCTGCATTTTTTTGGTACAAGGCCCGCCCTGATTTGCACTCTCCTGCTTGGATTTGGTGCAAATTCAGGACACAGGGCTTGGTCTGCAGGCAGACAGCCCCCATAAACAGGGATAATTGGGTTAGTAACTGACTGGTAGTAAACCGTATGTGTGATTTCATGACTAAAGACCAACTGGCCTTTTACAAGGGGCAGATCGAGCGTCAGATCCTCGAACTCGAAGATCGCCTCAACTCCCAGGCCAGCCAGGCCATCGCCACCGATACCAACGAGATGGCTGATGAAATTGACCGTGCCAGTATCGAGGAAGCCCGTCGTCTGGAGCTGAACCGCATCGAGCATGACAAGTTGCACCTGCGCAAGCTGCAGGGTGCGTTAAGGCGTATCAACGAAGGGGATTTTGGTTACTGCGAATCTTGCGGTGACGAGATTTCTCTCAAGCGGCTGCAGGCTCGTCCCGAGTCCCGCTTCTGCGTTGAATGCCAGAGTACAAAGGAATTCAACGACACTCACGTGTACCGTCGCGTTGCCTGATTCTTCTGTTAGACTCCGGGCAAGTCCCGGATTCTACAGGAGAGCAGAGAGTGAAATGGTTCCTCAGACTGTGCTTGTGTCTGCCGTTGCTGGCACAAGCACAGACCCTCACGGTCAAGGTTCCCAGCCGACCAATCAACGATCTCGACAAGGAATATCAACTCAAACTGCTGGAACTGGCGCTGACACATGCCGGACAGCCGTTTCGCATCGAGCAGGTCGAACTCAACCTCAACCAGTACAGCCTGCAGCAACAGCTGAGCAAGGGAAAGACCATCAATGTATTCTGGATGGGTACCTCCAGCGCACTAGAATCCTCCCTCATTGCCGTCCCGATCCCGCTGTTTCGCGGTCTGGAAGGCCTGCGCCTCTCCTTCATCCACAGCGACGCTCAGGAGAAGTTCAACCAGATCAATTCGCTGGCCGATCTCAAGCAATTGAAAGCGGCACAAGGTGTGGGCTGGGCTGACAACAAGATCCTGGAAAACGCCGCTATCCCGACTTATTCCGGTCGCTACAGCACGCTGTTTCGTCTCATCAACGACGGCGACAAACTCGATTTCTTCCCGCGCAGTCTTGTGGAGATCTTTGCCGAGCGCAGCGAACTGGTGGCGCAATACCCCAATCTGGTCATCGATCAGCGCCTGCTGATCCGCTATCCCTTTGCCGAGTTCTTTTTCGTCAGCCCCGAGTACCCCAAGCTGGCCAAGGCGATCCAGACAGGGCTGGAACGGGCCTATGCCGATGGCAGCTTCATGACCTTCTTCCGTGAGAATCCCAAGATCCGTGAAGCCCTCGCCAGCGCCAATCTGGAGAAGCGGGTCACCATTCAGCTCCCCAACCCGGACATGACCCCCTTGCTCAACAGTATTCCAGCCCAATATTGGGAGTATCCTCCGCGGTAACAGTGTTCGAACGGCGTGCGCGTTGAGCGGCGCTGGCATCACCGCCGGGATTATCCCCCGGCCATCAGGGACCGGGGGCAGACAGCCCTCTGAGGCAAGTGGGACCGTGGCAGCCAGAGTGCCCAGATCGCGCCCTGCCTGCTGCTGACAACCCAAGGAAACCATATGCGAAACATGAATACAGGCCTGCTGCTGGCGGGCTGTCTGGTGGCAATGCCGGCCCTGGCCGACAAGGCCGACCCCATAGGGGAGGTGAGTACCGCCTTCAACCTGTTCGGCCCCAACCACAAGATCCTGGTGGAAGCGTTCGATGACCCCAAAATCGCCGGCATTGCCTGCTACCTGGCACGCCCCAAGACCGGTGGCGTCAAAGGCGGGCTGGGACTGGCGGAAGATCCCTCTCACGCCTCGCTTTCCTGCCATCAGACGGGCCCCATCTCACTGCCTGCCAAGCTCAAAGCGGGGGAAGAGGTGTTCGATGTCAGCACCTCACTGGTGTTCAAGGAGCAGAAAGTGGTGCGTTTTTACGACGAAAAGCGCAATGCGCTGGTTTATCTGACCTACAGCACCAAATTGGTAGATGGTTCGTATAAGAGCGCCGTGAGTGCGGTTCCCATCATGCCATGGGGCTGAATCGGCCCCATTTATCCCGTGATGACGGCCCACATTTGTTGTAATTTAACTACATTATTATTTGCGGAGAGCACACCATGAAAGTCGCCGTTTTCAGTACCAAGAGCTACGACAAGGAACACTTCAATCAGGCCAACAGCCAGTACGGCTATGAGCTGGAGTTCTTCGACGTACGGCTGGAGGCCAAGACAGCCCGGTTGGCCCACGGCTTCCCCGTGGTGTGCCTGTTCGTCAATGACGACGCCGACCGGGAAGTGCTGACCGAGCTGGCGGCCAACGGCACCAAGGTCATCGCCCTGCGCTGTGCCGGTTACAACAATGTGGATCTGGCTGCCACCAAGGAGCTGGGGCTGAAAGTGGTACGGGTCCCCGCCTACTCTCCCGAAGCCGTTGCCGAACATGCGGTGGGGCTGATGATGACCCTCAACCGCCGCATTCATAAGGCCTATCAGCGCACCCGCGATGCCAACTTCTCGCTGGAGGGGCTGGTCGGCTTCAATATGCACGGTCGCACCGCCGGCATTATCGGCACCGGCAAGATCGGTATCGCCACCCTGCGCATCCTCAAGGGCTTTGGCATGCGTCTGCTGGTCAGCGATCCCTACCCGAGTCAGGCGGCCATCGACTTGGGTGCCGAGTACGTGGATCTCGACACCCTGTTCCGCCAGTCCGATGTCATCAGCCTGCACTGCCCGCTGTTCAAGGAGAACTATCACCTGCTGAACAAGGAGGCGTTCGCCAAGATGAAGGATGGCGTGATGATCATCAACACCAGCCGGGGCGGTCTGCTCGACTCCAACGCCGCCATAGAGGCGCTCAAGACCGCTCGCATCGGTGCCCTGGGGCTGGACGTCTATGAGGAAGAGGAAGACCTCTTCTTCTCCGACAAGTCCAACGAGGTGATCACCGATGACGTGTTCCGCCGCCTCTCCGCCTGTCACAACGTGCTGTTTACCGGCCATCAGGCCTTCCTGACCCGCGAGGCGCTGCACGCCATCGCCGATACCACCCTCGGCAACCTCAAGGCCATAGAGAGCCAGGGCCATAGCGACAACGAGGTGGAGTAATCCTCTCGCACCCGTAGCCATGAACGACAGAGGGAGCCATTCCCTCTGTTTTCCACACCGACATGCTCCCCCCTGTGTATTTTCCCCTGCGACCTCAATATCCGGGGCGTCGGGTTGTGAGACCCGACGTCATCGGGTAGGCTATCTGCCCTTTTTTATTCAGGAGTCTGGCTGCCCATGTTTATCGGATTTGATTACGGTACTTCCAACTGTGCCGTCGCCGTGATGGAACAAGGCAGCCCCAGGCTGCTGACTCTGGGCGGTTCCCGCTATCTCCCCTCCACGCTGCACGCGCCCCACAGAGACGCCATCGCCGGCCTGCTGGCCGAAGGGCTGGCACCGGCCCAGCAGGCCGAATACCTCAAGCTGCGCGGCCCTGTGGTTACCCGTGCCCAGGCGGTACGCCGCCAGATGCGGGAAGAGGGGCTGATCGACGAACTCAGCTTCGGCGCTGCGGCGCTGGAGCGCTATCTGGAGGAGCCGGACGATGGCTATTACATCAAGTCACCGAAATCCTTCCTCGGCGCCTACGGCCTCAAGGCTCCCCAGATCGCCCTGTTCGAAGACATCGTCTGCGCCATGATGCTGCACGTACGCCGCCAGGCGGAGCAGCAGCTTGGCACTCCGGTACGCCGCGCCGTGATAGGTCGACCGGTCAACTTTCAGGGGCTGGCAGGGGAAGAGAGCAACAGGCAGGCCATCGCCATCCTGACCGAGGCGGCCCGTCTGGCCGGGTTCGAGCAGGTGGAGTTCCTCTATGAACCCGTGGCGGCCGGCTTCGAGTTCGAGGCGCGGCTGGATGAAGACGCCGTCGTGCTGGTGGTGGATATCGGCGGCGGCACCACAGACTGCTCCATGCTGCGCATGGGCCCGAGCCATCGCGACCAGCTGGATCGCAGCGGCGATCTGCTCGGCCACAGCGGCCAGCGCATCGGCGGCAACGACTTCGATATCAGGCTGACGGTGGAAGGCATGATGCCGCTGCTCGGCATGCACGAGACCCTCAAGACCGGTAAACCGCTGCCTCACCCGCTGTTCTGGGATGCCGCCGCCATCAACGACGTCAGCGCCCAGGGCCGTTTCTACAGCCTGGATACCGCGCGTCAGCTGCAGGATCTGCAGCTCGACAGCCTGCCGGGCAGCAAACTGGGACGGCTGGCCAACCTGCGCGCTCACAAACTGAGCCACCAGCTGGTATGGCGTGCCGAGCAGGGCAAGATCGCCCTCTCGGAGCAGGAGCTGAATCGCCAATCCCTGAGTGAACTGGAGAAGGGGCTGGAAGCCGAGCTCAGTCGTGAACAGCTGGCCAGCGCCTCTGCCCTGCTGCTGGAGAAGATTGGCGAGCTGATGGACGAAGCCATTACCAATGCAGGAGTGCAGCCGGACCGCATCTTCGTCACTGGCGGCAGCGCCCGTTCGCCGCTGATCGCCGCCTTTATTCGTCACAAGTTGCCCACCATTCCGCTTGAGGGTGGCGATGACTTCGGCTCGGTGGCGGCAGGGCTTGCTCGTTATGCCGAGCGCCTGTTTGCTGGCTGACCATGACACCGCCAGTCAGCATCCGCCAGAAGCTGCCTGCCACGCCTCTTGAAGGGGGCGATGACTTCGGTTCCATTGCGGCAGGACTCGCTCGTTATGCCGCACGTCTGTTCGCTGACTGAGGCCCGCAGTTCCACCTCACGGAGACAGAGACGATAAGCGCTCTTATCGCCTGTTCAGCATCGAACGCATCCCGATCACGGCAAGGTGTTGCCATTTAACGACACAGGGTTGACTCACAGGGCGACAGAAGCAGTCGGGGTCGGCTCCCCTCGCCCTGCCCCGGGGACGGCGCAGGAGGTATGCTTGTTGCTCCCACTACCGGAGCCCTTCCATGCCCAGATTCCTGCTACTGCTGCTCGCCCTGTTCCTGCTCAGCGCCTGCAGCAGTACCCCTTCGTTCGTCCAGCAAGACTTGCAGCATCATCACTGGGTGCTCGACAAGCTGGATGGCCAGGCCATTGCGGCCTCCCGCGACAATCCGCCCGATTTCGAGATAGGTGAACACTTCACCGTCAACGGTATCGCTGGTTGCAACCGCTACTTCGGCCAGGGCCACCTCGAGGGCGACAGATTCTGGGTTACCAGCCTCGGCAGTACCGAGATGGCCTGTCAGGCTCCTCTCGACGCCATAGAGCAGGCAGTCATCACCACACTGCTCGAAGGCGCCACCCTGAGCGGCACCACCCAGACCTTGCTCCTGAAGGGGAAACACCACAGTTTGGAATACACCTTGCGTGACTGGGTGCTATAAGCACGGTTGTCTGCCGGCGTCAAACTGACTCAATTGCGGTCGGGACTACACAGCAACAGACCCTCGTGCTCACGAAACCGGCATCACAAACAGGAACAAGTGTCCCGCCTGTGGCACAATATGAGGCAGTGCTCGCAATGGAGGCTGCCTCAGCCATGTCGATGGATCGTCTGTTTGACAAGATCAAACAACTCCCCACTATTCCGCAGCTGCTGCATGAATTGATGCAGAGTTTCAGCGATGAAAATGCCCGTATCGACCAGATAGCGGGCAAGATCGCCATGGACCAGGTGATCAGCGTCAAGGTGCTGCGGATGGCCAACTCGGCCGCCCTGCGCCGTGGCAATGATGTCACCTCCATCGAGCAGGCGGTGATCCGCCTCGGTTTCAACCGGTTGCGCTCCGTGGTAGTCGCCTCCGGCATCATAGGCACCTTCAAGGCCCCCCCCAGCTTCGACAAGAACAAGTTCTGGACCGAGACCTTCCAGGTTGCCACTATCGCCAAGACCCTGGCCCAGGAGGCCAAGGTGCTGGATCCCGAGACCGCCTTTACCTGTGCCCTGATCCACAACATAGGTGAGCTGCTTATCCAGAGCACACTGCCGGAAGAGGCCGAGCTCATCAATATGGCGATCCAGAAGGGGAGCAGCCGGGTAGAGGCCCAACGGGAGATGCTGGGGTACGACTATGCCCAGCTCGGTGCCGAACTGGCGCGGCGCTGGAACCTGTCGGAAGCCTTCGTCGATGCAATCTCCCAGCAGCTGGATCCCCTCTCCCACGATCCGGTCAGCAAGGAGGCGGTGCTGATCCGGCTCGCCGTCTTCATCTCCTTCGCCTGGAATGCGGGCGTGCCCGCCCAGGCCATCATTGCCCGTTTCCCCAAGCCGCTTGCCGACCAGCTGGGACTGGATCCCAAATCGCTGGCAGGCCAGCTCGAAACGCTTCACGAACAGGGTAATGCCCTCGCCGACCTTCTGACTCAATAAGCACTCATGACCCATCCATTTCTGTTTCATCCCCAGGTGGCGCCCTGGTTCAAAGAGAGCGCCGACAGCTTGCAACTCACCCTGTTCAGCGAGCTGGATGCCCCGATCCGGGAGGTGTGGCTGCGCCACGAACCTGACAACGAAGAGTACCTGCTGGCGATGACGCCAGTCTCGACCCGGGACAGATTGCAGGTGTGGCAAGTCACATTGCCACTGATCAAAGGGCAGGATATCCATCTCTACTGCTTCAAATGCCTGACCGATGAGGAGCAGTGGTGGTTGCACGGCGCTGGCGTCAGCTCGGCCATGCCGCCTCGGGAGCAGCACTTTCGTTTCAACAGCCTGCACCAGCCGCCAGCCTGGGTGCAGGATCAGGTGTTCTACCAGATCTTTCCCGACCGCTTTTGCAACGGCGATCCGGCCCTGAGCGTGAAGCATCATGAATACGAGTACCGCGGCAAGGCGGTGATCAGCAAGGGGTGGGGTGAGCCGGTCAGCCGTCACGAAGAGGGCCACGGCGCCTGCGAATTTTACGGCGGCGACCTGGCGGGCATCGATGCCAAGCTGCACTACCTGCAATCTCTCGGGGTGACGGCCCTCTACCTCAACCCCATCTTCGATTCACCGAGCAACCACAAGTACGATACCCAGGACTACTTCAAGGTCGATGCCCACCTCGGCAGCAATGCACAGTTCGCCGAGCTGACCCGCAACCTGCACCAGCGCGGCATGAAGATCATTCTGGATGCAGTGGTCAACCACACCTCGACCGAGCACCCCTGGTTTTGCCCGCCACAGGGTGCCCAGAGCAACCCGGACTCACCGTGGCGCAGCTTCTACACCTTTGACAACGAAGGTGACTATGTCAGCTGGAAGGGGATCCGCAGCCTGCCCAAGCTCGACTTCTCCAGCGAGCAGGTACAGGACGCTATCTATCGCGCCGACGACGCCATACTGCGCTACTGGATGCGGGCACCCTACCAGATAGACGGCTGGCGCTTTGACGTCATCCACATGCTGGGGGAGCGTGGTACCGCTGAAGGCAATCGCGGCCATGTGCGTGCCATTCGCGGCGCCGTGAAGCAGGAAAACCCGGATGCCTATGTGCTCGGCGAGCACTTCTTCGAGGCAAGCCAGTGGCTGCAGGGGGATCAGGAGGATGGCGCCATGAACTACTATGGTTTCGCCCACCCGATCCGCGCCTTCCTGGCCGGGCAGGACATTGCCTATCACCCCATCAAGATCAGCGCCGAGGAGCTGGACAGCTGGCTCAAGCTGGCACGAGCTCATATCCCGTTCAAGAACCAGCTGGCCCAGTTCAACCTGCTGGACAGCCACGATACCGCCCGCTTTCTCCATCTGCTGGGAGAGGACAAGCAGCGGATGCAGCTGGCCGCCACCCTGCTGCTCACCTATATCGGCGTGCCATCCATCTACTACGGCGACGAAGTCGGCCTCTCCGGTGGCAAGGACCCGGATTGCCGCCGCTGCTTCCCGTGGGAGACCACGGCCTGGGACCACGTGCTGCACGATCACTACCGCCGGCTGATCCAGATCCGCAAGCAGCGGCCTGCTCTGCGCCGTGGCGATATCCAGACCCTTTATGCCGGCCCTCACAGCTATGTGTTCGCTCGAACCCTGCAAAGCGATCAAGTTGTGGTCGCCTGCAACCGTCATCCGACCGAGCCGCGCACCATCAGCCTGCCGTTGTGGCAGACCGCCAGCCCCGCCAGCCGCTTCACCGATGCCTTCAACGGTGACAAGTACGAAGTGGTACAGGGACAGGTACAGGTGACCATACCCGCCAACTCGGCCAGAGTGCTGCTCTCCAGCTAAGCGTCAAAAAAGCGGAACCGAATGTTCCGCTTTTTGTTAAAGCATCAGAGATCGCATAAAGTTGTTTGAGCTGGGTTGGATTTCTCTATGAATCATCTAGTTACTTCACTCATAGTGGAATAAAACTGGCATCATACAAAACTGCTTCCAGCCCTTTTCGGCTAAACTGGTTCCAGGCACATATATTGCTTGCCTCTTGGCATCACTAGCGAGAATCCGTCATGTTCGACAATAAAACCCTATTGATTACCGGCGGCACTGGCTCGTTTGGCAAGATGCTGGTCAAGACAGTTCTGGAACGCTACAAGCCGAAGCGGCTCATCATCTACTCCCGCGACGAACTGAAGCAGTTCGAGATGCAACAGGTGTTCAACGACCCCTGCATGCGCTATTTCATCGGGGATGTGAGGGATGCCAACCGGCTGAACATGGCGATGCGCGGCGTCGATTACGTCGTGCACGCGGCCGCGCTCAAGCAGGTCCCCGCCGCTGAATACAATCCCATGGAGTGCATCAAGACCAACATTCATGGGGCGGAGAACGTCATCCAGGCCGCCTTGCTCAATCAGGTCAAGAAGGTGATTGCCCTCTCTACCGACAAGGCTGCCAACCCGATCAACCTGTATGGCGCCACCAAGCTGGCTTCCGACAAGCTGTTCGTGGCGGCCAACAACATTGCAGGCCAGGATCCGACCCGCTTCGCGGTGGTGCGCTATGGCAATGTGGTGGGTTCACGCGGCTCAGTGGTGCCCTTCTTCCAAAAACGAATAGACCAGGGTGCCAGCACACTGCCCATCACCCATGCCGAGATGACCCGTTTCTGGATCACCCTGCAGCAAGGAGTGGATTTTGTGATGAACAACTTCCCGAGGATGAAGGGCGGCGAGATCTTCGTGCCCAAGCTGCCCTCAGTACGGATCACCGACCTGGCTACCGCCATGGCGCCCCAGCTGGCCCAGGAAATTATCGGTATTCGCCCCGGTGAGAAGTTGCATGAAGTGATGTGCCCTTCCGACGACTCCTACCACACCTTCGAGTTTGACGACTTTTTCATCATCGGCCCCACCATCAATTTCAATAATCGCAACAATGACTTCTCAGTCACAGCTGCAGGCGAGAAGGGGGTCATGGTCGAACAGGGTTTCGAATATAACTCCCGCAACAACAGCGACTTCCTGACGGTGGCCCAGCTAAAAGAGTTGAATGACAAGGTGGTAATGGAATGATCCCGTACGGCAGACAGTCGATCAGCGAGGCGGATATCGAGTCCGTAGTCGAGGTACTGAGGTCGGACTTTCTGACTCAGGGCCCGGTCGTTCCTCGCTTCGAGCAAGTATTAGCCGATTACTGTGGCGCATGCTTTGGCGTCGCCGTGAACTCAGGTACAGCCGCTCTACACATCGCTTGTCTGGCTCTGGGTGTCGGCCCGGGAGACTGGGTCTGGACCTCCCCCATCAGCTTCGTCGCTTCGGCCAATTGTGCGCTCTATTGCGGTGCTCAGGTCGACTTCGTCGACATAGAGCCGGATACCGGCAACATGTGCGCACTGGAGCTGGAGCGTAAACTGATTGTCGCCAAGGCGGAAGGACGCCTGCCCAAGGTAGTGATTCCGGTGCACTTCGCGGGCTTGCCCTGCGATATGAAAGAGATCCATCGTCTGGGCCGGGAGTACGGTTTTCGCATCATAGAAGATGCCTGCCACGCCCTCGGCGCCCGCTATCACGGCGAACCGACCGGCAATGGCCGCTACAGCGACATCACAGTCTTCAGCTTCCATCCGGTGAAAATCATCACCACGGGTGAAGGCGGCATGGCCATGACCAATGACCCAGCCTTGGCCAAAACCATGCGCATGCTGCGCAGCCACGGCATCACCCGTGAACCGGAAGATTTCATCAACGAACCGGACGGTCCCTGGTACTACGAGCAACAGATGCTGGGTTTCAATTACCGGATGACAGATATCCAGGCGGCATTGGGGTTGAGCCAGATGAGCAATCTTGACGCCTGGATCGCCAAGCGCAGTGAGATTGCCCGTCGTTACTTTGAAACGCTGGCCCCTGAACTCTTGCCCCGTTACTTCAGCCCAGAACGGCGCAGCGCCTTTCATCTCTATGTGCACCATGTTGCTCCAGAATATCGTAGAGTGCTGTTCCGAAAACTGCGTGAACATGACATCGGCGCCAACGTGCACTATATGCCGATATCCCATCAGCCTTGGTATCAAAGGTGGGCGCCGTCCCCCCAACCCCATGCAGAACAGTTCTATAGCGGCGCTATAACGCTGCCACTATTTCCAGCACTGGGTCATGCCCAGCAAGACATGATCAATGGTTTGTTGCGATCCATGAGCCCATAAGCACTGCATTCTGGGTGGCACAACGACAAACTTGAGCTGATTTTTGTCAACCAAGAGCAGGGCGCTGTTCCCTGCATCGCACCGAGCCATCAGTGAAATAAGAGAGAGGCTGGAATGGGCTGTAGATTTTCTGTCAAAAAGCTCTCGCCGAACAAAACAGATAAAATATACATAAAACAGGATCTTGGGAGGGATTTGAATTGACGTTTTTTCTTAAGGTCCTGTACATGAGGCTTAACTATGGTTATTTCCAATAATCCATAAAACCATCCTTAAAATGAAGATATCTCCACCCCAACGACTTGTTCAGTTTTTCTACTCTTGGCCAAACAGCATCAGCATTTTCTCGGAACAATACCCACATTTTTGAATGCTCGTTATAAACAGAGCATTTATAACCCCAACTCCTCATCAATAACCCCATGCTTTGATTCGTATGAAAAGCACAGTGTACAGGTAGTAAATACATCCAATTCGGATCCTTCGGCACCGTTGCAGGGATAAGAGTATGTATTGCCAAACACCCAGTATCACTCACATAAGATTCTATTTCTTCTAAAGTATCTCGATTTCTAACATGTTCAAAAACTGCCGTATTAACCACTAGGTCAAATGACCTTTTTTTGAGATCATTTATATTTACAGAATTAACATTTGGGGTAAAAAATTTATCGTAAGTCAATAACTTAAAATCAAAGTAATCTTTAAGTAAAATAGCTATAGCTCCGACTCCACAGCCCCAGTCTAACCATTCACCTACATTAATGAGTTTTTGTTTAGCCATGAGTGAGAGCATTAAAGACTGATTAAAATAACGTTGATTACGATTGTATGGGTTACTATCGGTGAAATGAGTTTTAGAATGAAATGCGTCATTTAAACCACCCCATTCTTTTTCTGACATTTCAAAATGAGTTTTGGATGCACAAAATCCACAATAAGAACATTTCCAATAATCAACATGAGTTAAGTTGAACTCATTGAATTCTTTTGTAAAAAAATAGCTCATGAGAGAACCACAGATGATGCATTTCATAAAATTAATTATCTCCTTCCTGTAGTAGTTAACTACATCCGAACACTTGCTTAGACTGTGCTCTCAAAATGCGATTTTCTGTTTGCTCATCAACAATCCCCGTAAGTAACTGATCTAACCCACTGTCGATGGATGGACACCTCGTTAAGTGAGTAAAATTACTGACAGAGGTGAATCATGAGCAAAGCAACAACGGAACAGAAAAAGAGCCGTACTCGTTACTCGCGGCAGTACAAGGATGAAGCCTTGGCATCGGGGATGAGTAGGACTGCAGCCCAGTGGAACCTCAAAGCACCCCAACTCTATGCCTGGCGCACCAAGGCCCGGCAGGGCGTGAATACGGGCGAGCGAGAACAACAACTCGTTAATGAAAATATCCCGCGTAAGTGCCAACCGGCTGAGCAAGCAGAAAAGTTGGTCCTGGTAAAAAAGCAGTTTTCAGATTGATGCCACACACCTTGGCCGCCTTTTTCAACGAGAGTCCCAGGCGCAGTCAGTCGCAGTCCACTTTGGCTTATGGTGTAGCCTAGCCTGCGTGCTCTTGTGTAACTGCTTGCATGTCTTGCCACAGGCCAACCGCGATAGCGTTGCTGACCATGAGCCTGGCCCCAATGAATGGCCCCGGTGGCATGACAAATGGGAACAATCCAGTCGCACCGCCAGCCAGCTGCTCGGCCAGGGCCTGATGCTGCAGGTTGCACCGTAGTGGTCGTGGATATGCTCCTGGGCAGGCTCCAATTGCGGGGGAGTGAGCTAAGAAATGCAAAGAAAGGTCCGTTATCAACGTTGGTTTACCCATGTCTGAATACTTGAAATAAGTATCAAGGAGCCACCAATAGGTTTCAGGAACAACGACCAGATCACACCTGCTCATATGAGAGGATTGCTAAGCATATGCTCACTCAGTTTCATTCAAGTTGCATCAATTTAGGATACAATGTAGATCACTCCACCATTAAAGTAATTTACTTTTTAGAATGAATATTGGGCGATTCAAAAACTCACCATACTCATCATTTCGAACAATGTTTTCATCATTTTTAGGTAGATATGTTACTCCAGTGGATGTTTGCACTGCAATTAAAGTTGATATAATATCCCAATATCCTGCAGTAACCGACTCCAACCACTCAATAACTTCCGACTTGGTACCATTGTTGAACAATGGCTTGTTAAGGTCGCCCTTCCAGTTATATCCCATCTGAAATACTAAATATGACCCTAAGCTTGAATATTTTCGCAACATGTCTGCGGCAGACGCGAGGCAACCGCGCTCATCACTCACAACACCAAAGTCATCACCAATATGATGAAGTACGTTAAGCAAATATATCAGGTCAACCTTTTGTACTTCTTCTGAAGGCTGAAAATATTTACTGTAGACTTTCAGCCTGTCAGATATACCTATCATACTAGCAGCCAACTTTACAAACTCACAATGTTCGGGATTACCCTCATAGTAGTGAACCAGACTACAACCTTTTTGAATACTTTCAAAAGAGAAATATCCCGTATTACCACCAACATCTAATATGGTTAAGTCAACAAGCTCAATATATGACTCAATAGCAAAAAAACGCTCATACTCAAAGCGATTAACACTAGGTTTAATCTTGCAATTATAAAATAAATTCTCTACGAGAGGATTCAGTTTTTGATAATGAGCATGCTTACTCATTTTATAATAAAGCTTTTCAAGTAGTTCACTATTCATTATGTTAGCTCCAATATTTCAATCCAATTTGGAGAGTATCTGAGCGCATATATATATCATTCGACATAAACGGCCCCAAACCACCAAGCATTGCCACCGCATCTCTATCTTCTAAGTGACAAGTACAAGGCGAGGAAGATATGCTCTCAATAAACCCACCCATCCAAAAGTATTTAGCATTCTTATTAAAAACCCCAGTTTTAACAGAATAAGAGACTCCTAGCCAATCATTTAAAAAGTTAATAAATAGATTATACTGTGCATCAACAAAAAGTTGGGATGGCCCCCAGAACCTGGGATTTGCCTCTATCATATAGTACTTGTCTTTATATTTTTTCAGTTCAATCATAACTAACCCAAAAAAATTCATGCTGGATAGTAATTTTTCATAACTATCTGATATAGATGAACTGTGGATATCACTTAATACAGACGCAATAACTGACTTTCCATTGGGTTGTTGAATTAAATTCCGCATTGAGAGCTTTTCTACTAAACCTGAACGTTCGAAGTAATAAAGAAGATAGTAGGTCTCACCAGACACGTATTCCTGAAAATAAAAATCATCACAATCAGCCCTAGAAAAAAAACACTCTAAGTCATAGTTATTCTTTAGTATAACAGGACTATGAATTTCACCTAGCTTCGACTGATACTTTATTGGTTTCGCTACGAATGGAAGATTTTTTTCTTCAGGATTTAAGATTTCACAAGGAACAAGTAATTCATGTTCAGAACATATTTGACTAAATGACTTCTTATCAGAAATCATCTCATAAAGATTATGATTAACGAGAGGGATTGTAACTCCTAAATCTTCGAAAAACTCATACTCACTTAATAAATATCTATTCAGAAACTCTGACGATGGCGCAACAACCATTGCTTCACAGCTCAACATAGCCTGCGATAAAGTAATACAACGCTTCAGGTCATCTTTATCTAGTGACTTTACACTACGAATAGCCGCAACGTGACTATTATAGTCAGTCGACAAAATACAATCCTCTGCAGATGCAGCAATAATTGCAAATTTAATCTCTGTAATAATTAAAGTTCTTATAAATGCAATGACAGCCCTTGGATTATATCCTGAAAATATCAAAACCCCTGAGTCACTTGTCTTTCCATTTTTTGATAATGGTATAGCATCAGTTTTCATTTGGAATCTACCAAAAACAGGCATTTGAGATTAAAAATATAGAGAATAACATTAGCCATGAATATTTTTGATCAATGCTATTATTCTAGTTATAGAGTCAGAATCCAGACCTGGATATAAAGGCAAACAAATTACACTACTTGATAAGCTATTGGCATTGATGAGATTGTGGGTGGATGAAGAGGGAATTTTATTATACATCGGTATATTACTAATTAATGGATAAAAGTATCGTCTTGCAAAAATACCCTCTGACTTTAGCTTATTATAGAGCATATCACGATTCATTATATAGTCATCGTTTACTAGGATAGGAAAATAGGAGTAATTTATAATCCCGTCAAGCTTCATCAGAGGAAGATCAATCCCGGCCACACCTGCTAACTCATAGCAATATCTATCAAAAATAACTTTTCTTTGTGAGATAGCATCATTAACATACTTGAGTTGCAATAACCCAAACGCAGCATTCACCTCACTCATTTTGGCATTAATTCCAGGAGCAACAATAGTCACTTCATTGGCAAAACCGAAATTTTTTAGGTAATCAACCCGCTGCTTTAACTTGGCCGAACTTGAGATTATCGCCCCACCCTCGAATGTATTAAAAACCTTTGTTGCATGAAAACTAAGTACTGACATGTCACCATTATTCAAAATACTTTCGTCTTTGTATTTAGTTCCAAATGCATGAGCTGCATCATATATAACCCGTAGACCATAATTATCGGCAATCCGCTGAATCTCTTCAACCTCACAGGGTGTTGAGTAGCAATGCACTGGTAGGATAGCTGTCGTATTCGGTGTAATAGCCTCTTCGATTTTTGTAGCATCTATATTAAATGACCCAGGTTTAACATCAACAAATACCGGGGTAAGATTATTCCATATCAGAGCATGACTGGTTGCAACGAATGAATAAGGGGTCGTAATAACCTCACCCTTTATTCTTAATGCCTGCAGAGCCGTAACCAAAGCCAAAGTGCCATTGGAAAATAAGGACAAATGCTCAACACCTAAATATGAGCATAAGGCTTGCTCCAGCTGCTGATGAAAAGGCCCATTATTTGTTAATTGATGATTTTTCCAGATCTCTTCCAAATATGGAATAAATTCATCTAAAGGTGGGAGATATGGCTTTGTAACAGGAATAATCCTCATTCTAAAATCCCCTAGTTCATGCTGGTATTCAGATAAACATCATCTTCAGATAATCCGCGCTCAACCAAAAATCTTTGCGCTGAAGAAAGTATACTTTTACTAATTAAATCTAAAGTCAATAAATCATCGACAATTACAAAATGACAGTCTAAACCCAACGCATTAGATAAGCTAGCGCGTATCGAATGCCCCCTAAAAATTGGAGTTATGACAATTACATCATTTTTCTTAAAAAAATATTCTTCTAGCTCACAACTAGATAATACATGTCTTTTTTTAAGCTTATAAAACCGCCCTCTATCAATAACGCTAATTATATTTTGGTCATCACCAATAAGAGCATCAAATATAGTACCTGCACCAAAATATATTATTTCGTGAGAAGGGTATAAAATTAAAGTCTTTCTTATTTCATTCACAATAAGTGAATAGAACTCATTTAGGTAAGCAAGAGCACTGATAGAATGAAGTAATGAATGCAACTCGAGAGTATACCTGAGTAAGTGACTGCGACCAATATCACTATATCCATTCACAGAGAGATTGGATATGCCCTGAGAGAGAGAAATCATTTTAATACAATGTAAAACTTTCAAGTTAATATTGCTTTCTCTTACACTAGTCCAAGAACCTGGCACACACTCTCTATAAACTGACATTGCATCTCTTAGATATAGTGCACCTGCAGAAACTCCTATCAATTTAATAAAATGATCACTTGCATCAAGCCATGGATATTTTTCAAAAAAGTGATAAAATGACAGAAATGAACTGCGTCGTATCATAATGGAAGATATATGAACTGTATTTGTCATAAAGAAATTACTTGCTGACACAAACGGAATGAATAAGGTATCGTTTGAATCAAAATCAGAATAATCCCCATATGAACCACAAAATGATCCAGTTTCAACATTTAATCTAATTGTTGGATGAAATGAGATATTACAATTCAATTCACTCATTAATCCTGAAAGTTGCTTTTTAAGTTTATTCTTTGATGACCAATAGTCGTCTCCTTCACAAAATGCGATATACTCCCCCTGAGATTGCTCTACAAAGAAACGCCATATAGAAAGCCGATCTCCTTTTGAATAAACATTCTCTGTTCTTTTCAAACTTATAATGAGATTGGGATACTTATCTTCATATTCATCAATTATACTCTGAGAGTTATCTTGAGATGCATCATCATGTACTAAAACCTCATATTTAAAATTGGTATCCTGCATAACGACAGAATCTAGAGCACACCTCAGGTACCGCTCATGATTGAATGAGATTAATAATACTGAAACCAGAACATCAGGCTTCGAAACACCAGTTACATGATTTTTTTTAGTCATATATCAATCCCAATCACAGAACGATTTGGGAGAAATAGCCCAATTTGAATTTATTAAAATCTGACCTGCTAGCATCATCACACCACCTCAATATCAGGACAGGCTGACATCAATAACTCATATATTTCTTGATAGTAAGCATCTGAAGCAATAACTACTGCATCAATATTAGCAGAGTGTATTTCACTAGGCAGTAATATTGGTATGTTATACTTATGGTTAGATCTTGCTGGATTTTTGTCAAATAGGCATGCTGGAACAATACCTGCAGACTGTAGCAGTTTGTAAATCCTGCTACCAATTTCACCTGCACCATATATGGCGAATCGATTATTATGCTTTCTACCAAGTGATAATATTTTATTTAACCGCTGGTCATCAAAGCGGTATCCAGTACCTAGCAGATACACTCTATAATCAAGTAACTCTTGAGTCTTTATCGAAATAGACGAACTTGCTGACCCTGAAATTAATCTAAGAGGTTGATAAAGTGGAAACAAATCCGCATGCTTATATATAAAGCCAAGCAAGAGCTGTGACTCTCCAGGGCTAAGATAGCTCCCTAATTGATTCAATTTTTTGACAAGTTCAATAATCAGATCATCAAACTCATGGGGTATCAATATTGGTCTCTTATCTAACCTCAACGACAACCCTGACAATATAGGTATCAGATATGAAGATCGCATCTTCTCATCAGACTTTAGTAATATGGATACATTATACAACCATACATCCAACATTGCTTTTTTCATATTTTCTACATTGGTAGACATAGAGCCACTACGCCGATGATATACAACGCCCACCTCATGCAGACTTATAAAACTGGCTTTATTAAGTGCCATTCTAAAGATCAAGTCATAGTCTTCACACCCACCACTAGTCCTTGTGGTTACATCAAAACCATGCGCATCTATCAGATCCTGCTTGCGAAATAAAAAGGAATGCACCGGAGCCAAATTATCGATCATTAACGCAGGGATGACATCTCCAAAGGCAGGGTATATATCTCGCGATATTTCACTATCCTCATCAATATCTTTATAACCAATAACACTGATGCTTCTTGGTGACTTGCCGATACATGCAGCTTGTGCAGTCAGACATCCAGGTAGAAGTGTATCATCGGCATCAAGAAACTTTATTAATTCTCCTGCTGCATTGTCTATTCCAGTATTTCTTGCTGCAGATAATCCGTGGTTTGATTTTCTGATTAAATTTATAGGGAAGGAATACTCCTTTTCAGGATAAGTGACTGGCGTGACCGAGCCATCATCAACGATGATCACTTCTAGGGGATGATAATTCTGTAGTTGAATAGAATCGAGGGCCCTCTCAAGATATCTTTCTTGTTGATAACATGGGATAATTATGGAGATCAACATAGATTATTTCGCCCCAAAATAACATTAATTTTTGCAAGCCAACCCATCACTTTTATCGAGATGATATATCTTTCTGACATAGGTTACATATCTTATTCTGTATTTTCTTAACTATAATTAATTAAGGGTAATGTTATATTTTTCTTAACACACTTATGCAGTCCATATCTCTTACACCCCAATCCATAACCGTCTGGCTGATCACCTCAAAACGATGATGCTTGGCTATAAAAGCAATATCATTCCTTGATACATTGCTTCTCCCACCAACATTCAAACTCCACAGATCCAAGACTCTCATCTGATCAGCCAAGGTCGCCAAGTTAGAATGATGCATGAGCACATACCCACGAGGTCGCAATACCCTACTAAATTCACTGAGATAGAAATCAAGACTCTTGTATGAAAAGTGCACCATGGCATCCCACGAATAGACCAGACTCAGAGAACCGTCAGCTTGTGGTAGTGCACCAGCCGCATTGCACTGAACTTGTACATGGGGGGATTTGGCAAAGCGTTCACGGCAAAAATCAACCGCCTTGGCACTGGCATCGATCAGCTGTAAATGTTGGCAACGCTCCAGCATTAGTTCTGCTATACGTCCCTCTCCACAAGCAAAGTCCAATACATTGCTATAGTCCAGTTCTCTTTCCCACTGTTCAAGAATTGGTTTTATAAACTTGTTATATTGAGCTAGGGTAGCAAGTTCAGCTGACTTATAATAAGCCCCCCAGTCATAACCTGACGGAGTCGCACTCAATCTGGCCTGGATGAGATCTAGCACATCAATTTTTTGCTCATTCCCTATCGTGATCAATTTTGATGCAGGAACTCCCTGCTTCAATAAATATTCACTTATCTCATTCTTGAATGCCTGTGATGCAATAATAATCTGATCAGGCTGCTGCCAATCCATTAAATTTGGGGGTAGACAAGCCAAATTTTCCTGGAGTTCTTTTGACTGGAACTTTCGGTCTACTAACCAAGAAACTTGGCAATAGTTGACTGCACTTAATTGGTTTAGGAAGCTCTCACTTATCTCACCAGCGCAATATATAGCAACTGTCGCCCCTTTTTTAACCCTGTCAAAGGGAAACATTATAACATTCATTATATTATCCTGATAAACGATTATAGAATAAAACAAAAGCAAGCATTTTATATATAAGCAAGACCAGCATTCGCCCCTATTTCATCTATAATCTCGGCCCGGTAAGGGATGGATGCAATTATTATGGCATCAATCGCTTTTATATCCAAAAGGTGGTTACTTATCTTTATACCCATAAATTCGCCATTTATATTTTTATCGACAAAATGAACTATTGAATACTGACTCATATTATTTATCATTTCATAGCATAAGCGCCGACCTCTCTGACCTGCCCCCCAAACGACAACGCGCGCACCATTAGGAAATTTCATTTTCAAGCGGGACAATATTTCCATATCATCTTGATCAAGATATGCCTGTAGCGGCTCACATGCATATTCAGTTTCAGCTCGACTTTCTAGGTAATGATCCTTGAAAGGATGGACACAATATGCATGCCAAGGTTTTTCCTGACCACAGAAATGTACCAAGACAGGCATAGGCACATCCTGTTGCGCAAGATGATTAGGTTGAGCATTCCATTTAGTATCGAGATAGAATGTTTTTTTCTCCAATATAATGTTTAAAGCATCTTGGTCATTGTGCTCAAAACCATTATTATCAATGAGTAAGCCCAATGCTTGTTCACTGATATTTGTTTCTCGCCATTTATCTAGGTCCATCAGCATAAAACCTGCGTTGAAATACTTTCCGGAGGATATTCCTCGTTCCTGTTGTTTCTCTTTATCATATCCCAATATATGATCAGAGACCACGGCGACGACTGCCCCCCCCATCTCAATCGACCAAAGCGAGCTGACATCCCCCACAGCAATCATGTCAGCATCGATAAACAGAACCTTATCAATATTTTGCAAGACATGTGAGATAGCAAACCTATAATAGGTAACCTCATTCAATCTATTATTATAGAGGCTGCTGATAGGGATGTTTTTATAACTTGGTAAATTATCATGAAACTTGATTACTATGTTTTCAGAATTCAACTTCGATAGCTTAAGTATATTCTCTCCATTAAGTCGAGCTAGAATATGACATTTCAGTTGGAAGTCCTGATTGAGATATTTCCCCAAGCTATGTATCAGGGCTGCCAAATGAACGGAAAAGGAATCATCAATACAGAAAGCAGCATGAATTATTTTTTTCATGTGGTTACTTGACTCAGTTAATGAAATACATATTCGATCAGCCAAAAATTTTCTCAAGCACTCGCTCTGGCTCATTTTTATGTTGCCATGCAAACTCATGGCGATCATCAAAAAACCACTGATACTGAACGGAATCAGTAATGAAATGATCAAACAACGCCCAGTTTCTGGCACGCAAAAAATACAGAGCTGTGGAAAACCAAAGATGGCTTTTCCCCCTTTTCACCAACAGCTCATCCATTCCTGCGTCAAGCGCTAAGTCACACGCTGCCAGCATATCTTGCAAGGCAAGCTTACGACATTCATCTGAAGCACGAATAGTTCCACAAATGCTGCCACCATGGACTCTATAACGCCCATATACCTGTGGAATACGGTCTATATTTCCCCCCAGATAAGATGAATTGATAATATGCCAGGAGTAGTCGTTCACTACATGGCAATCAAGATTCACTGCATCCAACATTCTTTCATGCCGGCGGAAAGCACAGGAACTGGTATTGAAAAATAGCCCATACTGGACCAGATGTTCCGGACCCGCTCGATCAGGGATATATTTGGCGTTGTAATAATCCCTGCTGAATAGCGAGGTGGTACGATTTGAGTCGCTATCAAATACTTCTGCCTCGTGATATACGAAACCACAATCGGGATGCCTATCCAGATGATTGGTCAGCGCCTGCAGCTTGCCGGGTAGAGCCAAATCATCTCCATCGACATAAACCATATACGTTCCCCGAGCTTGTTCCAGCAAAGCACGTATGGTCAGGCACACCCCTATGTTTTTTTTGTTTTGCAAGACACGCAATCCCGGCCACTGCCGCGCCAGCCGCTGCAAGATAGCCCAGGAGTCATCACTCGAGCCGTCATCGATGGCGATCACCTCAAACTCGAAATCCGTTTGCTGCTCGAGCAGGCTGAGCAGGCAGGGTTCGATGAAGCGCGCCAGATTGTAGACAGGCACCAATACGCTGACTTTCATAGGGAAATCCAAGAGAAGATGAGTAGAAAAGAAGCGGATGGGAGAAAATGGGCAAGGCTACCGCACGGTCCCTGTCAACCCTTTCCCCCTCTCTGTCAGGTTTTACTGCAAGAGATATACCTGACCAAGCTAATCCATTGAAGCTGCGGGATTTATGTGAGCCACACCCGATTATTCATGCTGGGCGAGACCACGGCTGCAAACGTGCAGCATGTCTATCCCATCCCAGTGCCACTCGAATGCCAGCGCCTGTCCCGGCGCCACCACCCGATCGATGCGGCAGGCGGGCGCATTCGGCAAGGCATCCTCAAGCTGCGCCTTGCGTGCCCCGACCCAGACACAGGTCTGCATATCCCACGGCTGCAACAGCAGCTCATTCAGGGTATCGGCCACAAACTCGGCGACTGTACCTCCTCCGACGTGTGCGAGCCGCAGGGAGGCGGCCGGAGTCAATAAGGTGACACCCGGGAATGCGCTCAGCTGCATCTCACCGTCCAGGGCGGCATTTTGTTGACTGTGGATGAGCCGCTCCATCACCAGAGCGGGATCGTTGGCAAAGGGAGCAAACAGGGCCACCAGCAGTCGGCGGCGCAACTCGTCGTCGGGCTCGCCCAGCCAGCAGAGGGTAGTGGGGGAGGCGCAGGCCTGCTGATTGAAACGGGTACAGTCCTGTTGCAGGGCCCCCAGGGTCTGTTGCCAGCCCACAGCATCCAGCCCGGCCAGCCAGTGGCTGTCTAGCACCGCCATGGAGCGGCGTTCCGGAAATACCACTTCCTGTGCACTTGGGGAGAGAGGAATGGCCCGCACCTGGCGGATGGTCTCGTCGCCGCCCCAGATGATGCGCAGCCGGCAGCGGGCCGACAACCAGCCGGTGGTGCCTTCGTCGTGGCCATAGCGAATGAAGCGGGTGCGCATGGAGATCCCCTGCCACTCAACCTGGCTGAAGAGGTCGTTCAGTATGGCCAGCATGGCATCCTGTACCGGGTCGCGGCGCGACGACAGCCGCACCACGCAGGGATTGCCCATCAGCAGGGCCATCAGCCAGGAGTAGAAGGCCACGGTCGGCACGTTGGAGGGCACCAGGTGAAACGCGACGCCCACCGCCCCCCGCCCCTGCAGCCGTTGCCGCTCTCTGGCCAGCTGGCGCGGCCGCAGCCAGAAGCCGAACGCGGCCAGATCGGGGTGACGCCGCCCCTCCTGTTGCAGGCGTGCCGACAGGGCCGCCACGAAGTCGTAGATGACGGGAGCAAAACAGGGTAACGGCTGCGGGCAGAAGGTCTGCCAGCTGGCAGCCGGTGCAACGAAGCTGACGTCGGGCCCCGTCAACCAAAGCCCCTCTACCGCCTGCGGCGGCGTCACTGGAAGGTGTCGCTGCATCCCCTCACCTCGGCGCCTTGCTGGCGCCCTGATACCTGAAAATAACGGCCATGGCGGCCACAGGGGCAGTCATCCTCCCCCAGCAGCACGCCGAGATCCTCGGTCAGCAGGCTGTGGCCTGGATAACTGCCGGGAATGGCGGAGAGCACCTGCAACAAACCGGGCTGACCGACCCCGAGCGGCTGATGGGTGAGCGGATCGCGCACCTGCAGATCGGCAAACACGGGGGCATGCAGATGCCCCTGCTCGCACTCGACGAAGATGGATCCCACCTGCTCCACCATGCCATAGAAGTTGTGTACCCGACCCAGCCCCAGCTGCTCGCGGCAACGGGCCTTGAAGGCGGGATTGTCAACCGCCAGATGCTGCAGCTTCTTCCAGCCGCCGCTGTGAAACAAAATGCCCTGCTCAAAGGGCAGGTGCAGTCCGCGCTCGCGCAGGGGCTCCAGCAGGCATTGCCAGACCATGAAGGTAAAGCCGAATAGCAGCACAGGCTGACCGGCGTATTTGTCGCAAAACGCCTCTATCACCGGCCAGTTGGGCCGCATCTGCTCGTCGAGGGCATAGGTGTGGTCACGGCCGAGGAAGGAGAGCCCCAGGGCACCTGCGCCACGCGCAGAAAAGCCGCTGCGGTTCTGGATGAGGGCGGGCTGCTCCACCAGCAACATGGGCAGACGCTGCTTGCCGACAAACTCCTGCAGTATCTTCACCAGCACCTTGCTCTGCAACGCTGCGGTCTCCCGGTCCAGCACTATCCGTGACGGCGCCCCCGTGGTGCCTGACGAGGTGAGCACCTTGAACACCTCGGCCTCGGGCACGCTCTGCCACTGGGCCAGCTTGAACAGCCGGGCCGCCAGATAGGGCAGCTCGCCATAATCGGCAGCCTCTGCCGTCCAGCCGAAGGCATGCAGCACATTGGCATAAGGGGCGCAGTGCTCGACATGGTGACGGGTCAGGGCATTGAGCCGCGCCAGCAACAGCGCCTGTTTGGCGACCTGGGGCAGGTCGAAGATGGGGGCGGCCAGCAAGCTTTCCATCACGCCTCCTCCGCCAGTCTGGTCAGGGCGGCATAGTCAATCTTGTGGTTGGCGGTGCGCGGCAGCTGTGCCACCTGCATCACCCGCACCGCCCGTGGCGGCGCCTGCAGCCACTGTGCCAGCTCGCGCTGCAAGCCGTCGCCCGTCAGTTCGCCATGGGGTTCGACGACCACCAGCAGGCAGTCATCACGTCCACCGCAGGCTCCCGACCAGCCCCAGCGATGAAGCTGGCTCTCGACCTCCGCCAGACTGATACGCTTGCCGAACAGCTTGAGAAAACGGCTGAGACGACCGCAGATGTAGTAACGGCCCGCCTCGTCACTGCGAGCCAGATCGCCGGTGGCCAGCTCTTGCAACAGGGCACCCTGCGCCAGATCCTCGGCGGCACTGGCATAGCCCAGCATGACGTTGTCACCGCGATAGACCAGCTCCCCCTCCCCGGGCTTGCCCCCCTCCAGCTCGCGCAGGGAGAAGTGGCCGCCGGGAATGGCGCGGCCGATGGCATCCGGATGGGTGACCACCTCGTGCGCTGCCAGCCAGGCCATGCGCGCCGTCGCCTCTGTCTGGCCATACATGACGAAGAAACGGCGCCCCAGCCGCAGCGCCTGCTCGGCAAACTGCTGCGCCAGCGCGGGTTCGAGCCGTCCACCTGCCTGAGTCAGGGTCTGCAGGGAGGGATAACGGGCCCAGTCAAAACGCAGCCGGGCCAGCATCTGATAGGTAAAGGGCACGCCGGCAAAACTGCTCACACCGTGCTGCTCGACCTGCTGCCAGAAGCTGCGATCCAGCACGCTCCCCTCGTGTTGCACCAGAGAGGCACCCACCAGCAGATGACTGTTGAGTACCGACAAACCGTAGGAGTAGAACAGCGGCAGGCTGGTGATGGCTCGTTCAGTCGTCGTCAGCGCCAGATAGTCGGCGATGGAAGCCGCGTTGGCCGCCAGATTGCGGCCCGAGAGGCGCACCCACTTGGCACAGCCCGTGCTGCCCGAGGTCGGCAACAACACCGCCAGCTCGGGGTGCAACAGTGGGCTGGTATCCCTGAGACGGATCAACTCCCCTGCTTCATTTACCCGGCAGCTCGCGGCGAACTGCTGGCAGCTGGCATCATGCTGGGCCAATGGCAGGGCGGGATCCGCCAGCATCACCGCATGCCCCAGCCTTAGCGCGGCCAAATAATGCAGTAGATGGGAAGTGCGGGTGAAGAAGGGCAGATAGACGAGGCTGCGCTCACTCGGGTAAGTCGCCGCCACTTGTGTCACCCGCCGTGCCAGCTCGCCGTAGGAGAGCCAGCCATCCAGCGGATCCCGCCAGGCCGGCGCCGGGTTATCCTCATGCAGATGAGCGAGTAGAGGATGAAGTTGCTTCATCAGACCAACATGCCTCCATCCACGCCTATGACCTGACCGGTCACGTAACTCGACAGGTCGGAGGCGAGGAACAGCGCTACCTTGGCCACCTCGTCCGGCGTGCCGATCCGCCCCATGGCGATGCTGGCGAGACGCTCGGCGAACTTCTGGTCCGGGATGGCACGCGCCATCTCGGTATCGATAAAGCCGGGGGCGATGGCGTTGACCCGGATCTGGCTGGTGGCCAGCTCCTTGGCCAGCGACTGGGTGATGCCGATCACTGCCGCCTTGCTGCCGGCATAGCTGCTGAGCCCGGCGGCGCCCACCCGTCCCATCAGGGAGGCCAAATTGATGATGCTGCCGCCACCGCTGCGCTGCATCAGGCGGGCGGCATACTGGCTGCAATAGACAACGCTGAAAGCATTGTGGCTGAAGGTCTGCTCCAGCTGGGCCTGATTGACCATGCCAAGCAGGGCCTCTTCCAGCACACCGGCATTGTTGACCAGCACGTCCAGCTGACGGGTCTGGGCAAACAGCTGCTGAAAGGCCTGCTTGACCGCCTGCGGCTCGGCCACGTCGAAACAGAGCGGCTGGCAGGGGACACCGAACTCGGCGCCGAGGGCGGCCGTCAGCTGGCTCATGGCCGCTTCATCGCGGCCCCCCAGCCACAGCTCGGCTCCTTGCGCGGCGAACTGGCGGGCGATGGCGAGGCCAATGCCGCGCCCGGCGCCCGTGATCAGTACCCGCTTGCCCTGCAGCAGCCCCTGCATCAGAGGGCGACCCCGTATTTGGCCAGGATCTCCCGCGCCTTGGCGACCGAGCTCATGTCGATGATGTCATCGGTATCGAGCAGGACGCCGTAGCAATCCTCCAGCTGGGCGATCAGGCCCATGTGGGCGACGGAGTCCCACTGGGGAATGCTGTTGTAAGCCAGCCCGTCGCTGACGGTGCCGACGTCTATGCCGAGGGCATCGGCAAAAACCTGTTCCAACGCTGTAGTCATCTGAAAAATCTCCGTAGCCGTTCACGGGCGGCATAATAATCGGCGGGTTGCAGTTCAAGGGCGAGAAAGTCGCCCTCCTGCCCATGTTGGCGATAACCCAGCTGCTCGTTCAGGCGCAGGGCGGCGCCGTTGCCCGCGCGCACCAGGGTGCGGATGCAGCCGAGCTCGAAGGTATCGAAACCCTGATCGAGCTGGGACAGGGCGGCGGCAACGGCCAGCATGGGATGGCGCACGCTGGAGGTGCCCAGATAGAGGCCCGCATCGGCCAACGACTGACCTTGCAACGGCTGCCGCGCTTCCCCCTTCAGATTGACGTAGCCTGCCCGCTGACCCCGACACCAGAGCACCCAGTGTTGCTGATCCGGCCGCTCACGGCTGCTGGCAAACCACTGCCGCTGCTGGCGGGGAGAGATGAGCGCCTGTTCGACCATCTGCAGCCGTACCTCATCCTGATTGCGCCAGCGCCTCAGTGTGGGCAAGTCCCACGGCTGAACCGGGCGTAGCTCGACACCATAACTCATGCTCAATACCACCCACTTCCCATCACTTGCCCATGTTATCGACCATAGCAGGGCGATTCCGTAGCAAAGCTCAATAATATAAGATGAAAACTCGGTATAATCTCAAAAATAATCAAAGAGTTGTCAGCAATTATCCGGATGGGGATGCCAGACCCCGTCCCTCAGGGAGAGAGCACCATGGCCATCGCCATCATTCCGGCCCGGGGCGGCAGCAAGCGCATTCCCCGCAAGAATATCCGCCCCTTCTGCGGCCAGCCCATGCTCGCCTACGCCATTCAGGCGGCCAGGGCAGCAGGCTGCTTCAGCCGAATTGTGGTCTCCACCGATGACGGGGAGGTCGCCGACCTGGCCCGCCAACTCGGTGCCGAGGTGCCCTTCCTGCGCCCCGCCAGCCTGGCCGACGATCATACCGGCACCACCCCTGTGGTGATCGATGCCATCCGGCAACTCGACGATCTCGGCATGCAGGCGGAATACTACTGCTGCATCTATGCCACTGTGCCACTCATTCAGGCCGGCGATCTGAGCGCCGCCCACGACCGCCTGCTCGCCAGCCAGGCCCCCTTCGTCTACACGGTGGCCGAGTTCGGCTTCCCCATCCAGCGGGCGGTGCGCATGGACGCACAAGGCAGAGTCAGTCCCTTCTGGCCGGAGCAGATGGCGCAACGCTCTCAGGATCTGGAACCCGCCTACCAGGATGCCGGCCAGTTCTACTGGGGCAGCCGCGCAGCCTGGCTGGGGGGCATAAGCCCGGTGGGCGGGGAAGGGATCGGCCATATTCTGCCAAGGCACAGGGTGGTCGACATAGATACGCCGGAAGACTGGCACCTGGCCGAACTGCTCTATCGGGTGCTGAGCCAGGATGGCGTTTAACGTCGCCTTCCGGCTCGATGCCGGAGCCGAAATCGGGCTGGGCCACCTGATGCGCTGCCTGGCCATCGCCGATCGGCTGCGGGTGGCGGGGGCCGAGTGTCACTTCCTCTGCCACGACTTGCCCGCGCATCTGCTGCCGCTGCTGCAGGCCCATCACCACCACCCTCTGGCCACGCTGGACGACGCCGGCCCCCTGCCCCGCCTGCATCCCGACTGGTTGATTGTCGATCACTACCGGATTGATCGGCGGCTCGAAACTCAGCTGGCCGCCCACTGCGGCCACGTGCTGGTGATCGACGATCTGGCCGACCGTCCGCATCACTGCCAGTTGCTGCTGGATCAGGGACCACTGCGCACAGCCGCCGATTACCAACCGCTGATCCCAGCCGATTGCCGACTATTGCTTGGCACCGACTATGCCCTGCTGCGGCCCGCCTGTCGCCAACTGGCACGTCAACAAACCAGCCAGTGGCAGCGAGGCCTCATCTGCTTCGGCGGCGCCGACCCGGCCGGCGCCTGCCTCACCACCCTCAACAGTCTGGCCCGGCTGCCCTGGGCACGGACCATCCGGTGGACTCTGGTAGCAGGCGGTGCCAACCCCTTCTGGCCCGAGCTGGAGCAGAGGGTGGCCGAGCTGTCCGAGCTCAAGATAGTGCTGCTGCGCCAGAGCGATCAGATGGCGCAGTTGATGAATCAGCACGACTTCACCATCGGCGCCGCCGGCGGCATGACCTGGGAGCGGGCCTGTCTCGGCTTGCCGACCCTGGCGGTGCCCATAGTCGACAACCAGCAGTTCAACGATGTAGTGATAGCCCGCTTCCAGCTGGCCGAGCGGCTGATGCTGGACGAGCTGGCCGAGCCGGCGCGGCTCATGCAGGCCTTGCAGCGGCTGGAGCGACAGGCTGATGACTATCGCCAACGCGGCCAGCAACAGGTGGATGGCCTGGGGCTGGATCGTCTCACCGCCTGGCTGCTGCCCCAAGCCGATTATCAACTGATACCTGACGGCCAGCAGTGGCGGTTCCAGCAGGATGACAAGCATCTGCTCACCCTGACCCTGTGCGGCCCGGAGCTGGTATGGCAGGCCCATCCGTCACTCACGCCACAGCAATGGCAAGAGCTGGCACATCGCTTGCAAACAATTTTCTCCCAATTTCCCCTCTATCTTGCCGAGCCACCCAAGATAGCGCCCCCTGCCCCCTGGCAGCCGGCGCCGCAAGGCTGGCAACTTGGCACAGGAGCCTGACCACAGATGCAGATCGCCCATCAATCCATAGGCCCGGTGCAGGCGCCCTATGTGATCGCCGAACTCTCGGCCAACCATAACGGCAACCTGGAACGCGCGCTGGCCATCATGACAGCCGCCAAGGCGGCCGGGGCCAGTGCGGTCAAACTGCAGACCTACAGACCCGACACCATCACCCTCAGAAGCGATCGGCCCGAGTTTCAGATCCACGGCGGCCTGTGGGATGGTCACAGCCTGTATGACCTCTATGAGTGGGCGCACACGCCGTGGGAATGGCATCAGGCCCTGTTTGCCAAGGGGCGCGAGCTGGGGCTGACGGTGTTCAGCAGCCCGTTCGATTTCAGCGCCGTGGATCTGCTGGAATCTCTCGACTGCCCGGCCTACAAGATTGCCTCCTTCGAGCTGGTGGATCTGCCCCTCATTCGCTACGCCGCCCAGACCGGCAAGCCGCTCATCATGTCCACCGGCATGGCCAACGAGGCCGAGATCGCCGCCGCCGTCGATATGGCGCTCAAGCATGGCAGCGGCCAGCTGGCGCTGCTGCACTGCGTCAGCGGCTATCCGGCGCCCGCGGCCGAATACAACCTGCGCACCATCCCCATGCTGCGCCAGCGCTTTGGCGTCGAGGTGGGGCTCTCCGATCACACCCTGGGATCGGCCACCGCCATCGCCGCCACAGCGCTCGGGGCGACCCTCATCGAGAAGCACTTCACTCTGGCCCGCGCCGACGGCGGACCGGATTGCGCCTTCTCCATGGAGCCTGCCGAGCTCACAGAGCTCATTGCCTCGGTCAACACCGCCCATGCGGCGCTCGGAGTGGCCGACTACCAGCTCACCCAGAGCGAGCAAGGCAACCGCGCCTTTCGCCGCTCCCTCTATCTGGTCAAAGATATTGCGGCCGGAGAGGCGCTCACCGCCGCCCACATCAAGTCGGTGCGTCCTGCCCTCGGCCTGCCTCCCGCCGATTACGATCGACTCATCGGCAAGCGGGTCAGTCGCGACATGGCAACCAATCAGCCGCTGAGCTGGGAGTGGATAGACAAAGATGAGTGATGAACTGTTCGCCCAGCATGGCAGGCTTATCCGCCAGCGCTGGCCCGCCCTCTGGCCCCGCCTGCTGGCGCAGGACGTGGAGAGCATCCAGGCCGAGCTGACCGAAGGGCTGGGCTCGACCCTCAGCATCGACGGCATCCAGCTCACCAGTCGTCATGACAGGGTGAAAGAGGCCGAGCTGCAGGCGGCCAGCCTGCCCGAGGTCGCCGTGCTGCACCTCTACGGCACTGGGCTCGGCGATCTGCCGCGCGCCCTGCTGGGCCGCACCGGCCTCAAGCGGCTGGAAGTGAAGATCATGAATGGCGCCCTGTTTTCCCTGGTGCTGCGGCTGCTGGACCAGCAGGATTGGCTGGCAGATACCAGGGTCGAACTGATGATGGCGGGGGACGAGAGCGAGATCCGTCTGCCCTTCTTCGCCCTGCCGCCCGAGCTGCAGCTGGTGGAAGACGCCGCAGCCCGTATCCGGGACCGGCTGGTGAGTGAAATAGAGTTGCCGTTCGTCCTGGCCAGGTTCGATGCCGAACATCCGGCTGTCACCCGGCGGCTGGCCGAAAACCGCGAGCTGCTGACGAGCGATGGCGACGTGGCCAGCCTGTTCGGGCTGGCGCGAGGCAAGCAGGCCCTTGTCGTGGCAAGCGGCCCGACCCTGCAGCACAACCTGGCCACCCTGCAGAAGCAGTTGCAGAGCCGTCGGCAGGACTACCTGCTGATCAGCGTCGATACTGCGCTGGCTTTTTTGCTGCGCCACGGCATCCGACCCGACATAGTGGTCACTATCGATGAGGCCATCTACGGCGACAGGTTGCCTGCCGCCCAGTCGGCCCAAACCACCCTGGTCTACTATCCCATGGTCCCTACGGCAGCCCTGCTGGCTTGGCAGGGGCCGCGCAAGGCAGCCTACTCCCGCAGTCCCATGTACCAGACGCTGAGGCAGGAGATCCCCAAGGGAACCCTGCACTCGGGCGGCAGCGTGATCCATCCCGCCGTCGACCTCGCCGTGCAGATGGGCTGCCAGCAGGTCATTCTGCTGGGAACGGATTTTGCCTTCCCCGGCGAGCTAACCCACTCCGGATGGGCGGATGGAGCGCTCGGCCCCAGAGCCAGCCAGGCGCTCAGCTGGACCCTCGATGGACACGGGCGGCGGGTCAAGACCAATCCGAACTTCTCCGCCTATCGCATCGAACTTGAACGATACATAGCGCGCCATCCCGAGGTGCATTTCTGGAACAGCAGCCGTGAAGGGGCCGAGATAGCGGGTTGCAGCTACCACCAGGAGTACCTGTTATGAGGGATAGCCTGATAACCCGCATCACGGCGCTGGCACACCAGTTTCGGCTGGGACAATCGGTCGCGGCGAGTCAGACCCTGCCCGTTTTGCTGCAGGAGACCCTCAACCAACGGGGCAGCCTGCCACCCGACCTGATAGCCTCCTTGCTCCACAGCCAGGAGCGGCAAGACTGGCTTGGGCTGGCCGACTATCTCGAATATGAGCTGGTTCATACCCTGGCGGCCCCTTCCTCCCCCACCACAGCAGGAGATGTTTCATGAGCAAGGTCATATCCAATTCATCTCGCAAGGAACTGTCATGCCTCCAAGCGTTCAGCTAATTTTGCTCTCCAACCCACTGCCCGCAGCTGAGCTGCAGAACAACCAGTGCCTCTACCCGACATTCCGCACCTGATCAGGGATTTATTTTGGCTATGTCCCCATTACGTGTTGCATGGGGTGCCCCAGCGCCTCATGAAAACACGCTTTGATATTCACCCCCCTTCCGTAACGTTCCAGCATCCTACGCCAACCCAGATAATTCCAGAGGTAATGGGTCACCACGCCATGGATGTCGTTACATCCATTATAAAAATCACAGGCAACATATTTACACCATATTGCCAACCGTATTTTCAGCTCTCGTGTTCAGCTCTCGCTCTGACGGTAATGGCCTGCAGCCTAATGGCTTTAGGCATAACTAAAAACCTCCACATGGTCATACGTTATGCCACTGAGCTCTATTGAATCAAATATCTCTTTATAGAAGCTGGATGCGATCACCAAGTTATTGATATGTGTGCCGTTAAGAATGCTATAATGGTCAACTTTCAAATTTACACCTGGGATAGTAAGATTAGACTTATTCCTATCTCCGTCAACAACGACTATTTTGGTATTACCCAACACATTTCGCTCTATTTCATTCAGAAGAATTACAGATGCGGATCCTGCCCCCCACCAAAAAACAGTATCTTTACCTCTAAGAAAATTATTAACTCTCTCACGATATGATTCATAGCTATTCTTAATATCCGTAATATTTTCTATATATTTTCTCTTGTCGAACACGAGATTAATTTCGCGATATCGTACGTTTTCACTCTTAGTGAAAACAACTCTTAGATTACCATTTTCAATGAAATAATCTATTATTTTTAAATCATTGGCCCGAGACAAAACTTGCATGAAATAAATATTATAATAGAATAAGTGTTGAATGTGGAAACCACCAAAGTTTGGTACCTCAATTACGATCTTCCCTGTCTTATTCAATGTTTCAGACATTAATCTAAAAATTGAGAATGGGTCTTCAAAATGCTCGAACACATGCATGAGATAATAGCCATCGATTTTATTCTTAGCATGACTGGCATCAAAATAACCTTTTATGACATTGAGTCCCAATGCCTTCGCACTATCAGCCTGAGGGCCTGGCTCAATTCCCGTCACATTCGAAAAGCCAACATCTCTGAGCTTTTTCAAAAGATACCCTTCCGAACAACCAATTTCTATTATTTCATCATTTACACTAAAATTCTTTCTGATAGTATTAATCATTCCATCATATTTAGTAACGCCAATATTATTTAGCGGGGAAATATATGAATAGTTATCATATATCTCAGTTAACTCTTCCGAGGATAATTTCTTTGACGCAAAGCCGACTAGGCAATCCTTGCAAGCACTAATCTGCATATCTGCCACTTTCACAGGAAAACTGCCAGAATATGCAGATAGGACTGTTGGCATTTTTCGCTCAAGAAAAATCAATGTGTTATCACTGTGACAATATGGGCACTTCATAATTCTTTCCTTAAAGCATGACCAAGGTAGATAAAGTGGCATTTTTCTGTCATACAAAACATGTGATATTCGATAAGGAGCTGAGGTATGAACACTATCGTATTTACCAACCCCATACACTCCAAGTAATTATTATTTTGTAAGTACATTTTCTAGAACGGGGCTATGTTGACGTAGCAACCCCGCGTCAAGAAGTGATCTAGCGAGTGGCACCACCCGCCAGAAAGGCACCTTGATGGTCTCGGCGATCTCGAACAGGGTCAGCTGGCCATCGCTGTAGGCCAGCAGATTCATCATCTCCCTCACCTGCCAACCGGAATAGCGGGTCGACAGATCCGGATAGAGACCCCGCTTACCCAGCTGGGGCTCTCCCAGCACTGTCACCTCGCAACGCTCGTCCAGTTCCAGACACTCGATGGCCCGTCGCAGCGCCAGGAAACCGCCCGCCAGACCGGCAGGGGTTACCAGCGAGAGATCATCCAGCGAGGTGTGGTACTCGGCATAGCAGCCATATTTGCTGCGCATCAGGGTAGTGACCGGCAGGTCGATGCCGGGGGCGCACAGCTGGCGCTCGTTGGAGCCTCGCTCCAGGAAGCTGTAAGCCTTGTAACCCGGCGCCAGGTGGCCCAGCACATGACGGCCGATGCGATCCGCCAGGCTGTTGCCCTGGCGTGAGGGCAGGAAGGAGTAGCTGCGCTCATCTCCCAGGCAGGTCAGGTTGAAGCCGGCCAGGGTGTGCTGCTTGAGGTGGTCCAGATGGCGGGAGAGATAGACGATGGCCCCCAGGGTTTCGGGCACCAGCATCAACCGATAGCTGTAACGGCGCGTTGGCAGGGAGGCGAGCCAGGCCATCAGGAAGACACCGACACAGGGGCCTGACAGCTCATTGTTGGCCATGGAGGGGTGACAGGTGTAGCTGGACAGCAGTATCTCCTGCTCGCTCTCTCCCGGCAGCACCCACTCGCCATACGTCAGCGAGCCCGGCGCCAGGCTGGCGTCGATCACCACCTCGTAGTTGCCCTCCGGCAGCGCCTCGCGCACCTTGTGCGGCAAGCAGAAGCCCCAGCGACGCTTGTAATAGGAGGTGACATAGGGGATGGCATCCGGCATGTCGGGCAAGGAGTGCAGATGGGACTGCAATTCGGCCAGGGAGAGGGTGCAGCGCACCGGCTCAGAATAACCCACCAGATGCAGATTGTGATCCTTGAAATCCACCACCTTGCGACCGTCCGGCCCTACTATGTAGGCCTGCTGTACGTTCCACTCATCGGGCACGGTCCAGTCGAAACATTCGGTGCCACTGGCCACCTCCCGGATCTGCAGATCAGGCAGGCAGTGCTGGCGGATCAGGGCCAGAGTCTGGCGCACGCCATCACCTGTCAGGCTGCGGTTGAGGGGGAACAAAACCTCCATCAATCGATAGATACACTCCCCAACGAGCGGGCTATTGTGCCAGTCCTCTGGTAACTCAAAACATGATGCTGTCATAATCTTCCAGACTGAAGGATTTCTGGTTTACCAGACTCCCCTTGAAATAACCAAGTGGGCATTACTTGCCAGCCGTTATTAATGCATAGGCATCATGGGCCAGCAGATCACGGGCTGCCGCCATAAAGTCTTTACATGACATAGCCCAGACTGGAATCCGGCCACACAGTGTTTGGTGCCACTGGCCCCGCGTCTCCAACAGAGTGACCAAACGGGTCAAATCACTGTCACTTCTTATTGCCAAGTCGCGGACAAAATATCGGCCAGACCATCTTTCAGTTGATGAGCCAATGACGATATCTCCTTCAAATTCTTTGAAGTATCTATATTTTACACCCAGCTGCTGCTCGAGATAATGGGCGAAAGTTACTCGAACAGGATAACAGCCCAATCCCAGCAACCAGCCATCCTGCTCCGCCAGCCAGCCAAACGGGCTCTCCTGACCGAAGCAGTCGTGACACTCACGGGCCGCCAGCTCGGCCCCGTGGGGGCCACTGATGGCAAAGCTGAAGATGGGATCCAGTGTGCGCGCCACGCCGTCACGCTGCCTGAACACCTCCGTCATCAGTCCCACCTTGCTCGGGGTGGCTGCCGGGTCGAAACACTCGCCCGCCATTGGGCTGTAGGTGAAGGTCGGCACCAGCAGATCCCCCGCCAGCCACTGCTCCAGGTGCATCCAGAAGGTGGCTATCCCCTGGGCATTGCCCATACCGGAAAACTGGGCCACGACCATGGCATCCGAGTGCACCATGAGGGCGCTCCCCTTGGGGATCCCCAGTTCGCTCAGCGCCTGTTCGATGGCCTGTTTCACTCGGCAACCCCTTTGCGTAGCAGAGCCTGCCTGATATCGGCCAGGCTCTTCAGCTCGGCCAGCTCCTGCGGTTCGAACCGCACGGCAAAGTGCTGCTCGATGAGCAGCAGCAGATTGAAGTGACCCAGAGAGTCCCACTCGGGAAAGCTGCCGAGGCCGAGGGCGGCCTGCTCGTTGATGCTGGCCTGGGGAAATTGCTGGCGAACCAGCGCGATGAGGTCATTCATTGGCATAAAACTCCAGAAACGGGAGAGAAAGAGAGGGGAGATCCAGGCAGAGGAATATCTCGTCCACCAGCGGCGTCAATCCCGCTGGAGTGGTTATCGGCCGGGTCGGCAGGGTCGCCAGAAAATCCCGCGCCGGCTGGTTGCGATCCGTGGGCACCATGCTTATCACCAGTTGGTCAACGCCTTTTGCCATCAGTCGGGCAGCCACTTGCGCCAGCAGCCAGTGTTCGAAGCCTCGCCCCAGCACCCGACAGCTGATGGCCAGGGTATCGAGCAGCACGGCCCCCTCATTGAGGGGGCGTAGCACCAGCAGGGCCGTCATGCCGTGATCGGCAAACTTGTCCTGCAGCGAGGCCAGCCAGACCTCGCCCTGCGTACTGGCAAGCTGTGCCAGCTCACCCGCCTGATAACGCCGGGCGGAGAGATTGAACTGGTTGGTCTTCTGGCTCAGCTGCTCGGCCCGCAGCTGGTTGCTTTGGGAGAGCGGCTGCCAGCTTGCCCGCAGCCCCAACTGTTGCAAGAAGGCCTGTTCGTCGCCCAGTTGCTGGCGCACTGCATTCGCCTCTGCCTGTGCCTGATAGGAGCCTTGGCGCAAGCCGTCATCCCGGCTCTGGTGGCGGCTTTGCAGCTCGGCGAGCGTCATCAGCGCATCGGGCCACCCCCAGATCTCGGCGGGGGGCGTGATGACGGTGACCTCGGGGCAATTGGCACGCACCTCGGCACGCTCCAGCTCGCTGTCATCCCAGAACACCAGACTGTCCAGCCCCACATTGAGCCGGGCAGCCAAACGCCGCAGGCCGGCTGACTTGGGCTCCCAGCCAATCTCGGCCGCGGCTATGTGCTGGCGCTCAAGCACCATGCCCTGGTGCTGCTCGAACAGCCGCCACACATCGTCGGCCAGATTCTTGGAGCAGAGCGCCAATATGACGCCCTGCCCATGCCAGTAAATGGCCGCCTGCTGGAAGGCTTGATAGAGACGACCCACCCCATCCTGCCCCAGCAGGACGCCACCCACGCCATCTTCGCCGACCACGCCACCCCAGAGGGTATTGTCGCAATCGAGTACCAGCACCTTGTGAGCTGGCCTGTGCAGCCGCTGCAGCAAGGGGGCAATCCACTGCGCCAGACTGGCCAACCCGGCCATGGAGAAGGGGCAGGACATCAGATAGTGATTGCGGCTGTCGAAACAGTGGTGGCGACCCTGCTGTTGCAACCAGAGCGGCAGGTGCAAGTCATCCAGGCCGGGATGCTGCTGCCGCAAATGGGCAAGCTGACGCTCACATTCATGGGCCAGACAGGCAAGCGCTGAGGGCGCAGCCCCAAATACGGAGACAGGGGAACGACTGCAGACCCCGACCAGCAGGTGATCCTGCGGTCGACGCTGCAGATGCTGTTGCAGGGGCTGACAGAGTGATGCGACGAAGGCGGCCACAGCCAGCTGTTGCGCCTCTTGTGCCAAACCGCTCCACGCTACCAGCGTCTGTGCCGGCACCAGATCTTCCCACAGCCAGATGATGATGTGAGTCTGGGGGGCAACCGCTTCAGATGGATTCATCAGGGTTTGCAGCCACTGCCCATGGGGCGCGACCTGCACCTCGCCATGGACAGCCAGCGACCGCCAGGCCAGATTGCCCGGCATCAAGAATGAACTGCCACTGAGATGAATCGTCTTCATGACTTCCCCTGCTCCGCTATCGGCGCCATCCAGATTGCAACGGCATGGCCTGATCGTCTTTTATCTTCCAGAAAAATAAAAGCCTTTTCAGCCACTTGGTCAGTAATTGATACTGACGTAGGGCACTTCTTCCACCTGCCACAACTGCTTGAGGAAGACGGTCAGCACGAAGAAGAAGTTTGCCAGCAGGTTGGCGAAGCGATAGAGGATGGGATCGAAGCGGACGCCGCTCTCTTCGAGGCGCACCAGCAGGCGAACCACCTTCTTGCTGCCGCAGCGGCACAGATGCAGGGTGGGAATGGGCTGGGGCCCCTGGGGCAGCACGAAACCCGTGACCCGGCCGCGGCTCGCCTCGTTGTAGTGGTCATACCGCGTTTTCAACCACGCCAGATCCTCTTCAAAAATACCGAGCTTGCCCCGTACCGAACCGTTGAGGTTGTAGATGAGTCGCTGCAGGGCCCCCAGGTCGGCCACCATCTCGCGGGTCTCCTCTTCCGCAGGCAGATGGGCAAGCACGGCCCCCACCTGACAGCAAAGCTCGTCGGTGGCTATCTCGTAATCACACTGGAACTGGGTTTCGAAGATGAAGGGGTAGCAGAGCTCGCGCTTGTCTCTTGGCTTCTTGGGATTCGGGTTCATGGGATGACCGGATTGGGAAAAGAGCCAGTTTGCCAGCCCCCGGAGGAGCTGGCAAACGGCAGCTTATGGCTTGAACCTGGCGATGGCGGCTCAGACGCTCTTGCTGGCGGGCTCGGTCGCAGGCTGGAACTGGCCTATCATTCGCAGCGCCTCCAGCATCCGCTGGTTGAAGCTGGTAAAGCTGTTCACCTGAGCCGGTTCGGTCTGGCCACGTGCCGCCAGCACCGCAGGGGTCAGTGCCTGCTGTTGCGATTCCGGCAGCAGGGTATCCGCCTGTTGCTGTACCTGATTCAACTTGGGCAGGTAATCCGCCAGCGGCTTGAGGAGATCCTGCAGGGAGCTGGCCCCCTGGTAGGTCTGGCTCAGCTTGACGCTCTGCTTGAGCTTGAGGGAGTAGGAGGCCAGCTGGCTGTCATCCAGCTTCAACTCGCCCGCCTTCTTCAACAGGTCCTCGAAATTGCCGGAGAAGAAGTTTCCCGCCAGATCGTCGATTCCCTTGATCAGCTTGCCGATGGAATCCATCTCGTCGCTGCTGAGGTCCCCCTCCAGCGAGAAGCTGAAGCTCTGGCTCGACTTGAGGCTGAACTGACTGCCGCTCTCGCTGTTCTCGGATTTGACCTGCCAGCTGTCGTTGAAGCGCAGTACCACCTTGTCCCCATCCTTGGTCTGGATCTCTAGGTATCCCTGCTGACGGCTGGCCATCTCGGCCGCTCCCATCTCGGTGGTGGAGACCTTGCCAAAGAACTCTTTCTCGAACTCCTCAAGCCCGTCCTGGATCAGCTTGTAGCTCTGATCGATGCCGGTCTTGATGTCTTCGTTCTCGGTGGCCCAGTCACCCAGCTGCTCCCTGGCGGCACCAAATCCCATGTCCACGCCCTTGCGGGCCTGTTCCATCATTTCGGTCAGGTCATCATCGGACTTGCCGTCCGCACGGGCGGCGCCAAGCCGTCCTGTGATGAACTGCAACACATTGTCTGCCACCGACTGGAAGTCGAACAGGGTCTCGGGGGTGACCACCTCCGGCTCTTTTGCCTTGGGCGCCTGATAGCGCTGACCGTTGATCTCCAGCGCAAACTGCAACGCCTGCTGTACCAGTACCTGCGCCCACTTGGGCGGTTGGTGCAAGGAGACTTCTTCCCCGCTGCTGGCCTGCTTCTCTTGTGCCTGTTGGGGTGCCTTGGGCGAAACGCCCACTCCCTTGGGTTGGGCTGAGCCCACGCCGTCGATTTGCATAATGTGTCCTCCCACCATGCCTGTAGATCAGGTATCGGCCTGACTGAACACTTCTTGACCACAAAATACTGGACAATCTGCGGCTGGCTTTTAAAATCGGGCCCCTTTGGGTGGCCTGCTGCCTTCCCCCCGATTTCGACCCGGCTCTGCCGGTGTGCATGTGAGGTATATCATGACCCAAATCCAGCAAGCTGGCGCCGACTCCCAGGCCCTGCGGACCCCCGCCGACTATCAAGCCCAGCTCGACGAAAAGCGCGAGCGACTCACCCAGCTGTTTGCCGGCTTCAATCCTCCCGCGCTGGAGGTGCATGCCTCACCCGCCGAGCATTACCGGATGCGCGCCGAATTTCGCATCTGGCACGAAGGGGATGACCTCTTCCATTGCATGTATGCCCAGGCCACCAAGGAGATCATCCGGGTCGATCACTTCCCCACCGCCAGTCTTCTGATCAACCAGCTGATGCCGGTGCTGCTGGCAGGACTGCGCCCGCACTTTGTGCTGCGTCGCAAGCTGTTCCAGATCGATTATCTCTCGACCCAATCCGGCCAGATCATCGTGAGCCTGCTCTACCATCGCAAACTCGAAGCCGAATGGCAGCAAGCCGCCGAGACGCTGCAAGCCGATCTGCGGGCTCAGGGGTTCGACCTGCGGCTGATTGGCCGTGCCCACAAGCAGAAGATCTGTCTGGGCGATGACTTCGTCATCGAGCAGCTCAACGTGGCCGGCCGCCAGCTCACCTACAAGCAGGTGGAGAACAGCTTCACCCAGCCCAACGCGGCCATCAATGAGCAGATGCTGGGCTGGGCGCTGGATGTGACCAGGGGGAGCGAGGGCGACCTGCTGGAGCTCTACTGCGGCAACGGCAACTTCTCCATCGCGCTGGCCCAGAACTTCCGCAAGGTGCTGGCCACCGAGATCGCCAAGCCGAGCGTCGACTCCGCCCAGTTCAACATCGCCGCCAACGGCGTCGACAACCTGATCATACTGCGCATGTCGGCCGAAGAGTTCACCATGGCGATGCGCGGCGAGCGGGTGTTCAACCGCCTCAAGGGAGTCGATCTCAAGAGTTACCAGTGCAACACCATCTTCGTCGATCCGCCCCGCGCCGGTCTCGACGATGCCACTGTCAAACTGGTGCAGGAGTACGACAACATCCTTTACATCTCCTGCAACCCTGAGACACTGCAGGCCAACATGGCGGTGCTGGGCGAGACCCACGAAGTCGCCCGCTTCGCCCTGTTTGACCAGTTCCCCTGGACCCATCACATGGAAGCCGGGGTCTACTTGAAGCGCAAGGCAGGCTGATTCGGCGGGTCTCCACGACCGGCATGACAACAGGGCCCTTGGGCCCTGTTTGATTAGTTATCCCGATGCATGCCACGCGGGGAGCCGGTATGCTGGCAGGCGCGCATCCGCGCCACTGCCAGGGTGTCACGCCACAATGCAACGCATTCTTTTTGTTGAAGATGATCCCGAAATAGGCCAGCTAATCAGCAGCTGGCTTGCCCGCCACGACATCGAAGTGCTGCTGGAGCCCAGAGGCGACATGGCACTTGCCAGAATCGAAGCCGAGCAACCAGACCTGGTGCTGCTCGACATCATGCTGCCTGGGCAGGATGGTCTCTCCCTGTGCCGGGATCTGCGGCCACGCTTCAAGGGCCCCATCGTCATGCTCACCTCCCTCGACAGCGACATGAACCAGATCCTGAGTCTGGAGCTGGGTGCCAACGACTACATCCTCAAGACAGCGCCGCCCCCTGTGCTGCTGGCCCGGCTGCGGGTCCAGTTCCGCCAGCAGGGACAGGCACCGCAAGCAGCCGTGGCCAGTACGCCGCCCCAGCGTCTGCAGTTCGGCCGCTTGCGGATCGACGGGCCGGGTCGGGACGTGCGCCTCGATGGCGACAGCATCCCCCTCTCCACCGCCGACTTCGACCTCTTGTGGGAGCTGGCCTGCCATGCGGGCCAGATCCTGGGACGGGAGGCGCTGTTTCGCAGCCTGCGTGGCCGTGACTACGACGGCCAGGACCGCAGCATGGATGTGGCCATCTCCCGCCTGCGCCGCAAGCTGGGGGATGACAGCAACAACCCGACCCGCATCAAGACGGTGCGCCAGAAAGGCTATCTGCTGGTGCCCCACGCCTGGGAATAATAGGGTCATCAGCCACTGACCACGGGAGAGCACACCCAATGCGCCGTCTGTTTATCCAGTTCTACCTGCTGCTGATCGGCTGTTTCACCCTGGCCATACTGCTGGTCGGCCTTGTCTATCAGGTCAGCGCCGAGCGGGCGGGTGACCGCTATCTGGAGCGGATGATGCAAGGCTCCCTCGGCCTGCTCACCGGCGAACTGGCGCGATTGCCGCCAGAGCGCTGGCCCGTGCGCATGGCGGAGCAGAGTCGCCAGCTCACCCTGCCGCTGCAGATCGGCGCCCTCGCCAACCAACCGCTGGCCAAGGAGGATCAGGCCTTTCTCGAGGCGGGCAACATAGTCATCGTCGAGGGGGATGACACCTTCCTGCAGCGCATCCCGGGCACCGATCAAGTGCTGATCGTCGGCCCCGTGCCCTATCTCTCCTATCTGCACGAGCTGCACTGGGTGGATGTGGGGCTGCTGCTGGCCATAGGTCTCTCGCTGGGTCTGCCGATCCTGCTCTGGCTGCACCCGCACTGGCGTGGCCTGCAACGTCTCGAACAAACCGCCCGCCGGGTGGGTGACGGGGACCTCTCCAGCCGCACCGGCCTGCCGCCCGGCAGCAGCCTGGGCCGGGTGGGACGCACCTTCGATCAGATGACGGAGCAGCTGCAAGCCATGCTGGCCAGTCGCAAACAGCTGACCGATGCCATCGCCCACGAGCTGCGCACCCCGCTGGTCAGGTTGCGCTACCGGCTCGCCATGCTGGACCCGCAACCATCGGCAGCGGAACAACAGGGGCTGGAGCGCGACCTGGGGGCACTGGACGCCCTCATCGAGGAGATGCTCACCTACGCCAGGCTGGATCGGCCCGAGCTGCCGTTGCAATGCAGCGAGCTGGAGCTGGCCAGCTGGGCCGGCAGCCGCCTACCGGACTGGCAGGCGCTGCGGCCAGAAAAACGACTCGACTTGGTGTGTCCCACCCATCCCCTGCCCTGGCGCGGCGATCCCCACCTGCTGGATCGGGCACTGGAGAACCTCATCGGCAACGCCCTGCGCCACGCCACCAGCCGGGTAACCTTCGCCATGCACCAGCAGCAGGATCACTATCTGCTGGAGGTGGCCGACGACGGCCCCGGCATAGATCCGGCGCTGGCACCCCAGATCTTCGAGCCCTTCATGCGTGGGGATCAGAGCCGGGATCGCCGTACCGGCGGCGCCGGTCTCGGCCTCGCCATAGTGCGCAGCATAGCCCGCCACCACTGTGGTGAGGTGCAGTTGCTGCCCAGTACAGTCGGCGCCCGCTTCTGCCTCAGGCTGCCTGTACATTTGGATACAAACCGTCACCAGCCGCTCACTGAACCGCCTACGGAACAGCCCTAGGATGAAGTCATGGAGAAACGCTCCATGTCATCAACCCGAATGAGGAACTGGAATATGAACAAGCTGATCCCCCTGAGCCTGGCTGCTGTCTTCGCCCTGACCTCCGGCTTCACCATGGCTGCCACCCCGACCAAGGCTGCCGCTCCCCAGGCTACCCAGACCAAGGTCGTGAAAAAACACCACAAGGCTGCCCACGCCAAGGCGCCGGCCGTCAAGGTCGCTCCCAAGACCAAATAACGACGCATCAAGCTTCCCGTAACAAAAAGGGGCCCCGAGATGGGGCCCCTTCTGTCGTGATCGGCATGGCGCCGCAGACTTATTCCAGCATGTAGTCTGCCGGCAGAGCGACACGCGCCACGCCGGAGGTTACCGCCGCCAGCGCCACGGCGCGGGCCACCCGTGGCAGCAGACGGGCATCCATCGGCTTGGGAATGACGTAATCCTTGCCGAAGGCCAGTGCGCTCACCCCTGCGGCGGTCAGCACCTCGGCCGGTACAGGCTCCTTCACCAGACCGCGGATCGCCTCGACCGCGGCTATCTTCATGGCATCGTTGATGCGGCTGGCGCGGGCGTCCAGCGCGCCGCGGAAGATGAAGGGGAAGCAGAGCACATTGTTGATCTGGTTCGGATAATCGGAGCGGCCCGTGCCCATGATAAGGTCATCGCGCACCGAGTGGGCCAGGGACGGCTTGATCTCGGGATCCGGGTTGGAGCAGGCAAAGATGACCGGATTGGGGGCCATCAGTGCCACCGCTTCGGCGGGCAGCACATCCGGACCGGACACACCGACAAACACATCCGCCCCTTCAATCACATCCATCAGGGTGCGCAACTGCGTATCGTTGGCAAAGCGCTGCTTGTAGCGGTTCAGGTCGGTACGACCCCTGTGGATCACTCCCTGGCGGTCGAGCATGAAGATGTTGTGTGGCGCGGCGCCGCACTTGATCAGCAGATCCATGCAGGCAGTGGCCGCAGCCCCCGCCCCCATGCAGACGATGCGACTCTGTTCGATGCGCTTGCCCTGCACTTCCAGCGCATTGAGCAGACCGGCGGCGGTGACGATGGCGGTGCCGTGCTGGTCATCATGGAACACGGGAATGTCGCAGCGCGCGATCAGCGCCTCTTCGATCTCGAAGCACTCCGGCGCCTTGATGTCTTCCAGATTGATGCCACCGAAGGTATCGGCGATGGCCGCCACAGTGTCGATGAACTGCTGGCTGGTCTCGTGCTTCACCTCTATGTCGATGGCATCTATGCCGGCAAAGCGCTGGAACAAAAGGGCCTTGCCCTCCATCACCGGCTTGGAAGCCAGCGGCCCCAGGTTGCCCAGCCCCAGTATGGCGGTACCGTTGGAGATGACGGCCACCAGGTTGCCCTTGCCGGTGTAGCGGTAGGCATCGTCGGGATTGGCGGCGATCTCGCGCACCGGCTCGGCCACACCCGGGCTGTAGGCCAGCGCCAGATCGTGGGCTGTCTCGGCGGGCTTGGTGAGAGCGATGGCAATTTTGCCCGGCACGGGCTGAGCGTGGTAATCGAGTGCTTCTTGACGCAGATCGGACATGGGGGACCCCGATACGGAAGTGAATGATGTGGTGCATTGGCTCGCGACAGGCGAGGGCTGGGGATCATAAAGAAAACCGCCAGCCTTTCACAGAGGAAAGTATTGCAGGCAGCCAATGATAATTCAGTAATTAGCATGTCATGCTAACCATGAATACCCATTTAGTTATAGATATGGTTTCACCCCATCACAGGGATGCCTGCTTTGGCTTCTGCCTGTCTGGCGATGGCCTCCGTCATCCCCTGAAAGATGAAGAGATGAAACGGCAGCATGGCAAGCCAGTAGGCCAGCCCCCAGGCCCCCTGGGGATGCCAGTGGGCGGTGACCCTGATCCGGGTCAGACCGGACTCCTCCGGCAGGATATTGAACGCCAGTCGCCCCACCCCGGGCGCCTTCATGTTGAACAGCAGATCCAGCCTGCGCCCTTCATCCACCCCCAGGATCTGCCAGGAGTCCAGCATGTCCCCCTTCACGAAGCGATCCGGGTTGGTGCGACCACGGGTACGGGCCGGGCCGCCGATCAGGTGATCCATCCACTCTCGCACCACCCACAGCTCGTTCATGTAGAAGTAGCGCTGCTCACCCCCCAACTGCTGCAACACCTGCCACACCACCTCTGGCGAGGCGAGACAGATGGCCTCCCCGCTGGCGGTGCGGTCATAGAAGCCGTACTCGGGATGGCGCCAGCGCAAGCCCAGCGGCGTCTCCTCCCCCTGCTGCTCGGCCCCGAGCTTCTGCTCCAGCGCCAGACTCTCCGCCAGCGCCTCGTCAAAACTGAGCAGTGTCTGGGGCAGCAAGGCCCGCAGCGGGCCATCATCGGCAGGGATATCGTGCTTGAGGCCACCCACCAGCGCCTTGGCCACCGGCTGCGGCACAGACGTGACGAATTGCAGCCACCAAGCGGAAAGCTTGGGGCTCAGGAAGGGGATGGGAATAATGGGGCAGCGCTTGCCGATATGGGCGGCAAACTTCTGCAACTGCTGCTGGTAGCTGAGCAGCTCGGGGCCGACGGCATTGAGCACCTGGCCATCGACTCCCTCAACTTCCACCAGCCCGCCCAGATAGTGCAACAGATTGGAGAGGGCGATTGGGGGCGTGCGAGAGCGCACCCACTTGGGAGTCACCATCATGGGCAGGTTGAACACCAGATCCCGCATCACCTCGAAGGCAGCCGAGCCCGGCCCTATGATGATGCCGGAGCGCAGCTCCACCGTCGGCACACCCGAGTCACGAAACAGTTCACCACAATAGCGGCGGGAGTTGAGATGGCGACTGTTGCACTGCTCGGGCTGAATGGCACCCAGATAGATGATGCGGCGCACCCCGGCGGCGCGGGCGGCAGCGGCAAAGTTCTTCACTCCCTGCTGCTCCAGCCGGTGAAAATCGGCGCCAGCCCCCATGGCGTGGACCAGATAGAAGACGGTGTCTATATTCGCCAGCGCAGGCAGCAGTGTGATGGGCTTGAGGCTGTCGGCAAAGCGAAACTCCACGCCCTGCGGCAGGCGGCAGGGGCGACGAGCGCCAGCGATCACCCGATAACCCAGCCCTTGCAGGTGAGGGACCAGATAGGAACCGATATAACCCGCGGCCCCCATCACCAGACAATTTCGCATTGGCACTCCTCCCGTATTGTTCATGCTCACCATGCAGGTGCTGTCATCGACAGACATGCATCTCCCTTGATTGAGCCAACACCATAGGGCAAACCGGTTCAATACAAAACGTCGACCAATGAAAAAGGCGCCCGATGGGCGCCTTTTTCAGAATTCTTCAGAAGTAAGATTACTTCTTGGCAGTCAAGCCACCGAAACGCTTGTTGAACTTGTCTACACGGCCGCCGCTAGAAACTTCTTTCTGCTTGCCGGTATAGAACGGGTGGCATGCGGAGCACACGTCCAGGTTCAGATCTTTACCCATGGTAGAGAAAGTGTTGATGACGTTACCGCAAGAGCACTTGGCGGTGATGGCTACGTACTCGGGATGGATACCAGCTTTCATGGACAACCTCAATTATCAGGCCGTGTCGCTATCCGATCTTCTGTCGGACACCACACGATTGTTGAACACAGTTTCAAAGGCTGCGAATAATATAGGAAATGCCTGAGATCAGGCAAGTGGCTTCGCAGAAAAAATAGGCAATCCCTGGTGAATTCTTCCCAAATGCTGGATCTGGTTCGTGTCGCTGTCCCGGTACCGTTACGCCGTCACTTCGACTATCTCTCTCCCTTGCCCCTGCCTGAGCCCGGCTGTCGGGTCGAGATTCCCTTTGGCCCCCAGACGCTGGTCGGGCTGGTGGTCGACCATCCGGCCGAGAGCCAGGTGCCTCGAGCCAAGTTGAAACCCTTGAAAAGGGTGCTCGACAGCACGCCAGTGCTGGGGCCGGACATACTGGCACTGATGAACTGGAGCGCAAACTACTACCAGCATCCGCTGGGAGAGGTGCTGCCCCACGCTCTGCCGGTGCTGGTACGCAAGGGGGAGCCAGCTGCCTATCGTGAGCTGGAGTTCTGGTTTGCCACGCAAGCCGGGATGGATATGGACCTCAATGAGCTCAAGCGGGCTGCCAAGCAACAACAGGCCCTCGCCTTGCTGCGCAAGGGGCCGCAAACCCCGTCCGCCCTCAAGCAGGAGGAGATCCAGAGCGCGGCGCTCACGGCGCTGGAGAAGAAGGGCCTGCTGGAGAAACGCAGCCTGGAGCCGAGTCATGATGGTGACTGGGCGACGCACTTTGACGCGGGAGAAGGGCTGCGCCTCAACAGCGAGCAGGCGCTGGCGGTATCCGCCGTCACCTGCCAGAGCGACCAGTTCGGCGCCTTCCTGCTCGATGGCATCACAGGGTCAGGCAAGACAGAGGTTTACCTCAGCATTCTCGAACCCCTGCTCAAGGCGGGCAAGCAGGCGCTGGTGATGGTGCCGGAGATCGGCCTGACCCCCCAGACCATCAATCGCTTCCGCCGTCGCTTCAAGGTACCCGTGGTGGCGATGAACTCCGCCATGAATGACAGGGAGCGGCTGGATGCCTGGCTCGCCTGCCGCGATGGCGGCGCCGCCATCCTGATAGGGACCCGTTCCGCCGTCTTCACCCCGTTCAAGAACCTCGGCATCATCATCATCGACGAGGAACACGACGGCTCCTTCAAGCAGCAGGACGGCTTTCGCTACCACGCTCGGGATCTCGCCGTGATGCGGGCCCATCGCGCCGGCATTCCCATACTGCTCGGTTCGGCCACCCCGTCGCTGGAAACGCTGCACAACGCCAGAACCGGCAAGTATCACCACCTCAGCCTGACGCGGCGCGCCGGCAACGCCCAGACCGCCCGTCAGGTGATCCTGGACATCAAGAGCGTTCGGCTGCAGGCCGGGCTCTCCCCCCAGCTGGAGCAGCTGATGGCGGAGCACCTGGTGGCCGGCAACCAGGTGATGCTGTTTCTCAACCGGCGCGGCTATGCCCCCTCGCTGATCTGCCACCAGTGTGGCTGGAGCGCCGCCTGCGAGCGCTGTGACGCCTGGTACACCTGGCATCAGGCAGGGCGTCGCCTGCACTGCCATCACTGCGACAGCGTGCGCCCGCTGCCCCACAGCTGCCCCGAGTGCGGCAGCAACGAACTGATCGGCTCGGGAGTCGGCACCGAGCAGCTGGAACAGCTGCTCACCACGGTTTTCCCCCAATACCCCGTAGTGCGCATCGACAGAGACAACACCCGCCGCAAGGGGGAGCTGGAGACCCATCTCGGCGACATCAAGGCGGGCAAGTACAAGATCCTGATCGGCACCCAGATGCTGGCCAAGGGCCACCACTTCCCGGATGTGACGTTAGTGGGTCTGCTGGATGTGGATGGCGCCCTGTTCAGCGCCGATTTTCGTGCCGCCGAGAAGCTGGCCCAGCTCTACACCCAGGTGGCGGGTCGCGCAGGTCGTGCCAGCAAGCCCGGTCTGGTGGTGTTGCAGAGCCACCACCCGGAACATGCCCTGTTGCAGGATCTGACCCAGAACGGTTACGGCCACTTCGCCGACACGGCGCTGAAAGAGCGCCACCTGCTGGGGTTGCCACCATTCAGCTATCAGGGGCTGTTTCGGGCCGAGGCCAATGGCCGTGACGAGGTTCAGCTGTTTCTCGCTCGCCTCGCAGATACGCTGCGCAGCGCCCGTTACCCCCACGTGCAGGTGCTGGGGCCCATCAGCGGCTTCATGGAACGCAAGGCGGGCAAGTTCCGGATGCAGTTGCTGGTGCAGGGGCCGAACCGGGCCCCGCTGGCACAACTGATGGATTGGGCGGTCAAGGAGCTCGACGGCTGGCCCGAGACCAAGAAGGTGCGCTGGAGTCTGGATATAGACCCCACCGAGCTGAACTAAACCAGTTCGTATATTGCTCAAGCGCTGGCGGCGACTTGCCAGAAGTGGTGACTCGCGATCCCGCGATTCGTCAGCCTGGGTCCGGGTTCAGACCCGCAGATCGATCTGCTGCACCCAGCCCCCCTTGCCCTGCTCGGTGAGGTAGAGGCCGGATTGGCGCAAGACCCCCTGATTGCCGCTCTCCCCCAGATGGTTGAAGGGCGTATCGAGGGGGCGCAGCAGTATGGCACCTATTCCCAGCTCCACCAGGGCGATGGGAGCATGGTCCGGGTGCCAGAACTGCAGGGCAGAGAAGTGGCTGTCTCGTTCATCCAGTACGCCGTTGCCATCTTCATCCAGCGCCGCCAGCTCACCAAAACCGTTGCCGGAACGGGCACCGAACAGCTCGCCACCATCGTCTATGGCGCCGTTGCCGTTGCGATCCAGCGCCACGAAACCGCTGCCTTCGCTCAAACCCGGCAGGCTGTCATCCTTGCCATCCTGATCGATATCGAAGTTGACCCTTGCCTCGGTCAGATCGGCTATCTTGCCATTCAGACTGAGCACCAGCGGGTCTTTCAGGGCATTGAGGGTGGTACGGCGCTGACTCACTTCAAGCTGCCGCCAGTCGAGTACAAAACCGAGATCGAGCTGCAGGGTCTGGCCGTCACTGGTCTGCACGCTGGCCGATGCCACTACATTGAGCTGCTCCTGTTCCAGCAGAGTGTCGGTCACCTCCACCGCCTGATCCGGCTCCGCTGCCTGAGGGGCGGCCTCTCCCTGGGCCACGCCCTCTATCTCCCCTTCAGATGACTTGATGGGTTTGGGCAGCTCTATCTCGTGGCCGAGCATGGCCTCTATCATCAGCTTGATCAGCCGCAGCCGGTTATCCAGGCCGTCATTTGGATTGGTCTCCTCGGCTTCCGGCTTGACCAGAGAGGGTACCCCCTCAGTCCCCATGGCACCTGGCTGACCCGCCCCCCCTTGCGTCGAGATCGTTCTGGCTGAGCGCATCAGCTCCGCCACCACGCGTTCCACAACAGGATCCGCAGCCGGACCTGCAGCAGGGGTGGCCTCACCGGCTGTCGTATTCCCGGGTACAACCGGGGCGACAGGCCCCAGATTACGTACCTTGCGAGTCTGTAGCTGCTGATACTGGTGTTGTACCTCCCCCTGGAGGTCGTAGTGATCGATGCGCATCTGATCGCCCTCGGCGCTATACATCTGGTCAGTTATCGACCAGCTGCAACCGGGGGCTTAACACCGATTGGCTATATCAGATCACGGTTGCATCATCATCGGCACATAACAAGGCCAGGGCCAGCGATCTGGCCTGCACCAGTGCCAGCGGCTGCTGATAGCTGTGGGCCATCACAACGGCGCCCTCCAGCAAGAGACAAAGTCCGGTGGCTTGCGGGATGCTGCACCCGAGCTGCATCCTGACCCAGTTCAACAGCGTCTGTTTGTGCGCCACCACCAGCTTGCGTACCGGATGACGCGGATCGGCAAATTCGGCGCTGGCATTGATGAAGTTGCAACCGTAGAAATCACTGCGACCAAACCACTCCCCGAATCCGTCAAGCAAAGCCTGCAATCGACTCTCCCTCCCCTCCAGACCTGCCAGCTTCCCCTCGAGCAGGGCGAAGAACTCCTGCTCGCGGGAGAGCAGTACAGCCTCGATCAAGGCATCCTTGGTCGGAAAATGGCGGTAGAGGGTTCGCTTGGTGCTACCCGCCTCCGCCCAGATGCGATCTATGCCGGTTGCGTGAAAACCATGACGATTGAACAGCCGATAGGCGGTTGCCATCAGCTGTTGGCGCTTTTCACTCACGATTTATCCCTTGAAGTACACCGATCTGTCTACCTAATGTGCCTAATCACGTCAGACAAACCAAGAGAGAAACGTGATGAAAAAATGGTATGGCCCGTTCTGGGCAGGGCTGGGGGCCGCCTTGGCGATCGGGATACTGGGCTGGTTGAACGTCAGTTGGCACACGGCCCTGATCATGGCGCCTTTCGGGGCAAGCTGCGTGCTGCTGTTTTCACTGCCGGCGAGCCCGCTGGCTCGTCCGTCCAAGGTGCTCGGAGGCCATCTGCTGACCGCCAGCGTCGGACTGCTGGTGCAGTGGCTCCCCTTGCCGCTGGAGTTGCAGCTGGCATTGGGAGTGGGTCTGGCCATCGCGCTGATGCAAGGCCTGGATCTCATCCATCCCCCCGCTGGCGCCAACCCCTTGCTGGTGTTGATGACGGGGCAGGAGTGGCCCTTCCTGTGGCAGACAGTGCTGCCGGGCGCCTTGCTGCTGATCCTGCTGGGCCAAGGTTTTCAACGGCTGAAGCTGTGGCAGCTCAGAACCACATAAAGCAAAGAGGGAGGCAGCGCCTCCCTCCTTGTTATCTCGCTATCCCGTCCATGCCGTTACTGGACTGGCTGGGAGACCCCTTCCAGGTGGATCTCGACCCGGCGATCCGGGGCCAGACAGGCGATGAGTGCGGGCCTGGAGCCAGTGGTGCAGTTGTTGCCGGTCACGGGGGAAGATTTGCCACGCCCCTCGACTCGCACCTTGTCGGCAAACAGTCCCTTGGCGATCAGATAGTCGGCCACTGTGCGGGCACGTTGTTCCGACAATGCCTGATTGTAAGCATCGGAGCCGATACGGTCGGTATGCCCCACCACAGTCGCGGCACCATCCTTGGGATTGGCGGCCACTATCTGGCTGAACAGGGTATCGAGCGCCTGACTGGCAGCGGGCTTGAGGGTGGCCTTGTTGAACTCGAACAGCACATCCGAACTCAGGCTGAACGTCTTGGGGGCCACCACAACGGCAGGTGCGGGTTCCACGGCGGGGGCCGGAGCAGGGGCCACCACCTCGTTCCCGTGCTGGCCGAAGCGATAGAGCATGCCCACAGAGAGCAGGCCGTTATCCATCTCTATGCCGGAACGATCGAGGGAGGCATCTCCCAGCGGGGTTGTGTACTGATATTCGAGACGGGCGGCCCAGTCACGGTCAATAGCGTATTCGGCGCCCAGGGCCCCGACAAAAACTGCGCCATGCTTGTCACCGGTTTCCTTGATGAAATCGGTCGCCGTCCGGGCTGACAGCTCGCTGTCTGTCCAGGCGTAGCCACCACCAATCCGGCCATAGAGATCCAGCGCATCATTGACCGGAAACCCTATTTTCATGGTGGCCTGGATCATCTGGCTCTTGGCTTCCCCCTCCACCCTGACCCCGCTCAGCTCACCGGACGAGGTGTACTTGCCGAGCCAGTCATAGCCGAACTCGAAACCCAGGTTGGGGTTGAGCTGATAACCGGCAAACGCACCCAGTCCGAGAGCATCCTTGCTGGTGCCGGTATTTTGCAGCGCCCCCAGGGTATCCGAAACCACTTGCTTCTGGTCGACGTCGAAGTACTTGGACCAACCGGCCTTGCCCCCGGCATACCAGGTATTGTCCTGGGCGGCAGCCTGCACGGCCCCCGTCGCAAGCAGGCCGCTGACCAGAGCGGCAAGTATCGATTTATTCATGGTGAAAGCCTCTGCAATAAGTCGTTGTGGGCGCGCAATGCGCTCTCTTCCCTGATGGGGCCAAGCTGGCCCCATCACTCAGGTTATCCCATCTCTTGTCAGCCTCAAATGACCAGGGACTCAAGAGTGTGAAGCTGGCGACATTCCAGACGGGAAAACGACCCTGTGCATGAGGATTTTCATAGTGCGTTGAAAGCGCTGCATAAACTCGGATCTTCCGGTGGCCAATATGTCGCTGTCGCCACCATAGACCCAAGAAACAGGCCCAAAAAGAAGAGGGAGGCATAACGCCTCCCTCCTGCTTTTCGCTCTGTATCAGCTGGCCAGAAACAGCCGGTAGGCGGGGTCGTCACTGACCTCCTTCCAGCCGTAGCCAATCTCGCGCAGGTAGTCGTGGAAGGCGGCCACGTCCTCATCCGGCAGCTCGAAGGCGCAAAGCACCCGACCATAGTCGGCGCCGTGGTTGCGGTAGTGGAACAGGCTGATGTTCCAGCGACAGCCCAGGGTCTCCAGAAAGCGCATCAGGGCGCCCGGTTGCTCCGGAAACTTGAAGCTGTAGAGACGTTCACCGAGGGGCCGGGCCGGGCGGCCGCCAATCATGTAGCGCACGTGGTTCTTGGCCAGCTCGCTCTCTGTCATGTTGACCACCGGATAGCCGTTGCCGCCGAGTTGGTCGATGATCTGGCCCAGCTCCTCGTCGCCACCGGTCAGGCGCACCGAGACAAACAACGACGCCTGAGCCGCATCCGAATAGCGGTAGTTGAACTCGGTCACCATGCGCGGGCCGAGCTGACGGCAGAAGTCGAGGAAAGCCCCCTTGCGCTCGGGTATGGTCACCGCCAGCATGCCCTCGCGCTTCTCGCCGATCTCGCAGCGCTCCGACACATAACGCAGGCTGTGGAAGTTGACGTTGGCGCCCGACAGAATGGCCGCCATCCGTCCGCCCTTGACCTGTTCCCGCTCGCTGTAGGCCTTGAGCCCCGCCAGCGACAGAGCGCCGGAAGGTTCGGCAATGGCACGGCAATCATCGAAGATGTCTTTCAGCGCGGCGCAGATCTGGTCGTTGGAGACAGTCACCACCTCGTCCAGATACTGGTTGCAGAGGCGAAACGTCTCTGTGCCGATGCGCTTGACCGCCACACCGTCAGCAAACAGGGAGACCCGATCCAGATTGACCGGCTCGCCGGCCTCCATGGCAGCCTTGAGGCAGGCGGACCCCTCCGCTTCCACCCCAATCACCTTGACGTCCGGCAGCAGCTGCTTGATATAGACAGCCACCCCGGCGGCCAGGCCACCGCCACCCACAGGCACGAAGACGTGGGTGAGGTGGGTATCCTGCTCCAGCAGCTCCTTGCCGATAGTGCCCTGGCCCGCGATCACTTCGACGTCGTCAAACGGCGGTATCAGGGTGTAGCCCTCCAGTTCGGAGAGGCGGCGGCTCTCGGCATAGGCCTCATCGAAGCTGTTGCCAAACAGCATGACATTGCCGCCCTGGCGGCGTACCGCATCGATCTTGATGTCCGGCGTGGTCTTGGGCATCACTATGATGGCCTTGATGCCGAGCTTGGCCGCCGACAGGGCGACCCCCTGGGCATGGTTGCCGGCAGAGGCGGCGATGACGCCGTGATCCTTCTGCTCCTGGGTCAGGGTGGCGATCTTGTGATAGGCACCGCGCAGCTTGAAGGAGTGCACGGGTTGCAAGTCTTCACGCTTGAGCGCCACATGGTTGCCAAGCCGTTCGGACAATTTTTTAAGGGTCTGCAGGGGAGTCACCCGCGCCGCCTCATAGACGGGGGAGAGCAACACCTTGCGTAGATAATCAGCCGCAGAGACCATTGTTTACTCCTCCAGCTTGCTGCGGTCACGCACAGCGCCCTTGTCGGCGCTGGTGGCGAGCATGGCGTAGGCGCGCAGGGCAAAGGAGACCTGACGCTGACGGTCGAGCGGCTTCCAGCCACGGGCCTCCACGGCGACACGGCGGGCGGCCAGCACGCTGTCGGCCACCTCCAGCACCATGCTGCGGGCCGGGATGTTGATGTTGATGATGTCCCCATCCTCCACCAGACCTATGGTGCCGCCAGAGGCCGCCTCGGGCGAGACGTGGCCGATGGAGAGACCCGAAGTACCGCCGGAGAAGCGGCCATCGGTGATCAGGGCGCACTGCTTGCCCAATCCCATGGACTTGAGATAGGTGGTGGGATAGAGCATCTCCTGCATGCCCGGACCCCCTTTTGGCCCTTCGTAGCGGATCACTACCACTTCACCGGCCTTGACTGTGCCATCCAGAATGCCGGCAACCGCCGTGTCCTGGCTCTCGAATACCCGGGTCGGGCCACGGAAGCAGAGGTTCTCGTCATCCACCCCGGCCGTTTTTACGATGGCGCCATCAAGGGCCAGGTTGCCGGAAAGCACGGCGAGGCCCCCCTCCAGGCTGTAGGCATGCTCCAGCGAGCGGATGCAGCCCTCGGCTCTGTCCACATCCAGCTCGGGCCAGCGGCAATCCTGACTGAACGCCTTGGTGGTGCGGATGCCAGCTGGCCCGGCGCGGTAGAAGTCCACCACCTCCTGGCTCGGTTGGCGGCTGACGTCGTATTCGTTGAGCAGCTCGGCCAGGGAGCCGCCCAGTACGGTACGGGTGTCCCCGTGCACCAGACCCGCCTTCTCCAGCTGGCCCAGAATGGCGACCACGCCACCGGCACGGTGCACATCTTCCATATGGTACTTCTGGGTAGAGGGGGCCACCTTGCACAGCTGGGGCACCTTGCGAGACATGCGGTCGATATCGGCCATGGTGAAGTCCACCCCGGCCTCCTGGGCCGCCGCCAGCAGGTGCAGCACTGTATTGGTGGAACCGCCCATGGCGATATCCAGCGCCATGGCGTTCTCGAACGCCGCCTTGGTAGCGATGTTGCGTGGCAGGGCGCTCTCGTCATCCTGCTGGTAGTAACGCTTGGCCAGGGTGACGATGCGCTGGCCTGCCAGCTTGAACAGCTGCTCGCGATCGGCATGGGTCGCCAGCATGGAGCCGTTGCCCGGTTGGGAAAGCCCCAGCGCCTCGGTCAGGCAGTTCATGGAGTTGGCAGTAAACATGCCGGAACAGGAGCCGCAGGTAGGGCAGGCGCTGCGCTCCACCTGTTCGCTCTGGGCATCGGAGACCTTGGGGTCGGCGCCCTGGATCATGGCATCCACCAGATCCAGTTTGATGATCTGATCGGACAGCTTGGTCTTGCCCGCTTCCATGGGGCCGCCGGAGACGAAGATCACGGGTATGTTGATGCGCAGGGCGGCCATCAGCATCCCCGGTGTGATCTTGTCGCAGTTGGAGATGCAGACCATGGCATCGGCGCAGTGGGCGTTGACCATGTACTCCACCGAGTCGGCGATAAGCTCGCGAGACGGCAGCGAATAGAGCATGCCGCCGTGGCCCATGGCGATGCCGTCATCCACGGCTATGGTATTGAACTCTTTGGCCACGCCGCCGGCGGCTTCGATCTCGCGGGCCACCAGCTGGCCCAGATCCTTGAGGTGGACGTGACCCGGTACGAACTGGGTGAAGGAGTTGACCACGGCTATGATGGGCTTGCCGAAATCCTCGTCTGTCATGCCAGTGGCGCGCCAGAGGGCGCGGGCCCCGGCCATGTTACGTCCGTGGGTGGTGGTGGCGGATCTCAACTTCGGCATTGTCTCTACTCCCTGAATGCCCATGGGGCGCATTATTTCTTGAATGTGTGACTCGCGGATCGGGAATCGATCCTGGTCAGGGCACAACACGGATACCCTGACCGGAAGCGACTCGGGGAGGCATGGCACCTCCCCGTGCTCGTCAGCCGTTACTTGTCATCGACCGGGGTCAGCCAGTTCCATTTGTCCTTTGTCTGGCCGTTGAACAACCCGAAGAAGGCGTTCTGCAACTGCTCGGTCACTGGGCCACGGCAACCGGCACCCACCTTCATCCGATCCACCGAACGCACAGGTGTTACCTCGGCGGCAGTGCCTGTCATAAAGATCTCGTCCGCCACATAAAGCGCCTCGCGGGGCAGCGCCTGCTCGCGCACCTCATAACCCAAGTCTCGCGCTAGCGTCATGATGGTGTCGCGGGTAATGCCGGGCAGGATGGCGGCGGTGGCAGGCGGGGTGAAGAGCACGCCGTTTTTCACCAGGAACAGGTTCTCACCAGCGCCTTCGCTCAGGTAGCCGTTCACATCCAGCGCCAGTCCTTCTGCGTAGCCGTTGCGCTTGGCTTCCCGGCTGATGAGTTGGGATGAGAGGTAGTTGCCACCTGCTTTGGCGCCGGTCGGAATCGTGTTGGGGGCCAGCCGGTTCCAGGAGGTGACGCACACATCCACCCCGTTTTTCAGACCCTCTTCCCCCAGATAGGCACCCCACGGCAGGGCAGCCACCATGAGCTCGGCCTTGGCATCCAGCGGTGGATGCAGTCCCAGCCCCACATTGCCGATAAAGGCCAGCGGACGCAGATAACCGCTCTTGAGGCCGTTCTCGCGCACCACGGCGCGGCAGGCTTCATTCACCTCGGCCTCGCTGTAGGGCACCTCCATCCAGTAGATTTTGGCGGAGTCGAACAGGCGGCGGGTGTGCTCCTGCAGACGGAAGATACAGGTCCCCTTGGGGGTGTCATAGGCACGCACACCCTCGAACACAGAGGAGCCATAGTGCAGGGCGTGGCTCATGACGTGCACCTGGGCATCTTGCCAGGGAACCATGTGGCCGTTGAACCAGATATATTGCGGCTGGGGTTGGGAAGGCTGTGACATTGCTGTTGCTCCTTAAGCTCTGATCCGGGGTTGCTGTTCCAGTGCATCGACCCGGGAGACGTCCACCAGCTTGACCAGCTGGCTCCATAAATGCTGGATGGGACGCACCGACTCGACAGTAACCGTGATCCGCAGCTGTTGGCAATCCTGCTCCGCCCCCATCTCCATGCTGAGGGCACAGAGATTGAAGCCGCGGTGGCGCACCACCCTCAATACCCGTTCCATCACTTCGGGTCTGGGCTGGGCGTGAATGTGCAAGGTGTGCTGTGCAAATGCTGGCTGCGCAAAGGTGTGCGGGTTCATGGGCGTTGCTCCATCATCTTGTGGTTGGCGACTCCCGGCGGAACCAGGGGCCAGACGTTTTCTTCCTCTGAAATGGCCACATGCAGCAGATAGGCGCCTTCGCTCCCCAGCAGGCGGTCGAGGGCTGCTGCGATTTGATCCTTGCATGTGATGGTCTCACCCGGGATGCCAAAGGCGGCGGCCAGAGCGACGAAATCGGGGTTGTCGGAGAGGATGGTCTCGCTGTAACGACCATCGAAGAACAGCTCCTGCCACTGGCGCACCATGCCGAGACGCTGGTTGTCGATCAGCACCATTTTCACCTTGAGCTGAGCGCGGCGTATGGTGCCCAGCTCCTGCACGTTCATCATGAAGGAGCCATCACCGCTCACCAGCACCACCTCGTCATCGGGGCGCGACATCTTGGCGCCGATGGCGGCGGGCAAGCCAAACCCCATGGTACCGAGACCGGCACTGGAAAGATGATTGCGCGGACTGGTGAAACGCATGTGCTGGGCCACCCACATCTGGTGCTGGCCCACGTCGCAGGCCACCACGCTGGTGTCCGGCAGGCGGGCCGAGAGTTGCTTGAGCAGGGCCGGGGCATAGATGGGCTGGCCGGGGTGGTCGTAGCGAAACGCATACTCGCGGGCCATGTTAGCGCAGTGCTCACGCCAGGGATCGATGGCCAGTGCCATGGCCAGGGCGGGCAACACCCGCTTGAGATCCGTGGTGATGCCCACTTCGGCGGCGCGGCGCTTGCCGAACTCGGCGGCATCCACATCCAGATGGATCACCTTGGCCTCGGGGGCAAACTCTTCCAGCTTGCCGGTCACCCTGTCATCGAACCGGGCACCCACTACCACCAGCAGATCGCACTGCTGCACCGCATAGTTGGCCGACTTGGTACCGTGCATGCCGAGCATGCCCAGATAGACAGGGCTGTCAGGATCCAGCGCGCCAATCCCCTTGAGGGTGGTGACCGCCGGCATGCCGGTGACGGTGGCAAACTCGCGCAGCTGGGTTTCGGCATTGGCCATGCCCACTCCGCCACCAACGTAGAGCACCGGGCGCTCGGCAGCCGCCAGCAGGGTGCGGGCCAGCGTCAGCTCGGCCGGATTGAGGGCCTCAGGCTCCTCCACCGCAAACAGCAGATTCTGCGCTGGCACGGCGGCCAGCTGCACATCCTTGGGAAAATCGATGAGCACAGGACCGGGACGACCTTCGGTGGCGATGGCGAAGGCCTCTTCCAGCACACGCCCCAGATCCGCCACATCGGTCACCATGAAGGAGTGCTTGGTGCAGGAGAGGGACATGCCGAGCACGTCGACCTCCTGAAACGCATCTGTACCTATTGCGGAACAGGGCACCTGACCGCTGATGGCCACAAGGGGCACCGAGTCGAGCAGTGCCTCCGCCAGCCCGGTCACCAGATTGGTGGCGCCCGGGCCCGAGGTGGCGATGCAGACCCCCACCTGGCCGGAGGCGCGGGCATAGCCCACCGCAGCCATGGCGGCCCCCTGCTCGTGGCGACAGAGCTGATGGGCAAGGCCCCCGTCATACAGGGCGTCGTAGACCGGCATGATGGCTCCGCCCGGGTAACCAAACACCTGGGTCACACCCTGTTTCTTGAGAGCCTGTACCAAAAACTGCGCGCCGTTCATGTGGAAAATCCTGTCCTGTAGTCGAAAAAAAACCCCCGAGCTGTGAGGCTCGGGGGTCGCTTGTTTCGTTCTGTCCGGTGGTGGGTTTATCCCTTGTTCCGTGCAGCTAAACGAGCCCCGAGCGGTGAGATAATAATCACCACTAGGACCACAATAATGCTGACGAAACGGGAGGCCATGTTCATAGTTACAACCGGAAATCCTGTGAAATTGAGGCGGTTTGCACCGCGAATGACTATTAGAACTAGCACGGTGATTTTTATTGGGCAAGCCTTTTTTACCTGACAAGACTCTGATTTTGACTAAGCAGCAGCCTGACGGCTGGAACAAAAAACTAATAAAAAACGGTTAACCAGCACATACATCAAACCAAGGACGGGATTTATGTCATTAGCTGTGGTTTATAGCCGTGCCAGCCTGGGGATAGCGGCGCCGCAAGTCACGGTGGAAGTTCACCTCTCCAACGGTCTGCCCGCCTTCAACATGGTGGGATTGCCGGAAACCTCGGTGAAGGAATCCCGGGATCGGGTGCGCAGTGCCCTGCTAAACGGCAATTTCGAGTTCCCGAGCAAACACATCACGGTCAATCTGGCCCCCGCCGACCTGCCCAAGGAGGGAGGCCGTTTCGATCTGGCTATCGCCATCGGCATTCTCGCCGCTTCCAAGCAGATACCGGCAAAATACCTGCTCGATCACGAATTTTTAGGGGAGTTGGCCCTGACCGGCGAGATCCGTCCCGTGCTCGGGGTGCTGCCCGCCGTGCTCGCCTGCCGCGATGCGGGGCGCACCCTGCTGGTACCGAGAGAAAATGGCCCCGAAGCCTCCCTCATTCAGGATGCCGAGGTGCGTACCGCCCACCAGCTGCTGGCCGTCACCGCCTGGCTGGCAGGCCAATATGAGCTGCCTCTGCCGGAGCCCCAGACCACGGACTCCCTGCCCGATGTGCCGGATCTGCAGGATGTGATCGGCCAGTCACAGGCCAAGCGGGCATTGGAGATCGCTGCCGCCGGCAGCCACAATCTGCTGTTCATCGGCCCGCCCGGTACCGGTAAGAGCATGCTGGCCAGCCGTTTGCCCGGCATCTTGCCACCCCTGAGCGAGCAGGAGGCTCAGCAGACCGCAGCCATCCACCCCATCGGCGGCCTGACCCCGCGCGCCGGTCACTGGCACCACAGGCCCTATCGCACGCCCCATCACAGTGCCTCCGCCGTGGCCCTGGTGGGCGGTGGCTGTCATTTTTTGAAATTAATGAGACTTTTTGGAAATAGATGAGACAAAAAGGGCCCCATGTTACACGCAGTGAGCCTAGCACTGCGTCACCAGCGTGAGGCTGGCTTTATTTAGGTAGTAGGCTGAGCGGAACCGAAACCAACTCTTGCCCTGCTATCGGAGAGCTCGGCACTGGAACCGGGCGACCATTCTCAATGTAGAACTCGAATGCGGTAACAAGAGCATCTAATGCCGCTGTCAGTGCCTCCTCACGGGAATCCCCGCAGGTTAAAGCTTCCGGTACATCTGGGAAACGAGCCATCCAAGTATCACCATCACGCTCGATGATTACGGGATAATGCACCACAGCGCCTTGATTGATTAACCCAAAATCAGGATCAGGGGTGTAACCTTGCTCAGAAAATATCAGCGCCCCTCTTCTCTGCTCTTTCAGGTTGGCGAGCGTTTGAAAAAAACAATCTTCGCAGAAATCCAGCTCGTAAGATTCGCCATCATGTTTTGAGGGATACCCCCACGCTGCTTTCAGGGTCGCAAACTCAGGGGGGTAGTCGTCTTTTATTGTGGTGCTTCCGCCGCAAATGTCACAAATAACATCAGTTACCCCATCAATCTCGATCCGGCCAATCAGTTTCATAACAGCCCCATTAAGTTATTACCTAATTTTTTTGAAAATTATCAGAATAAGTATAACTGCAATTGGAAACCCAATAGAGGCGACTTCAATCACGTTATCCGTGGCGTGATAAATGCTTTTAACAATGGCTTGATGATAGTCCTCCGTAACAACCTTTTCTGATAGCCTCATGCTTTCCTTTTCGTCTATGTGACCAAAAGAAAGGATTGCAAGACCAAGCCACGCATAATAAGAAAGGGCGACTAAACATATGCCCATCCATCGAATAATTGCCTTTGCCTTACTGGTTAACATCATAAGCCCCTTCTAGGAACCCGCCGACCGTCCCACCAGAATATGGCGACAACTTACCCACTGAAGAGGCAACTTCTGACATTGCTCGATATGCCTTTACTCTGTTTGATGATTCATCCATTGGAGCGATCCCGTCAGTATTGGGGTACTGTTTCTTAAATTCGCTCGTCATATCAACAACAAGCATCGAAGGATCTCGGCTCTTGCCCTCCAGGTATCGTTGAAGCGACAAGGGCACCGCAAAAGTCCCTCATGCCTTCCGTTTGCTTTGCCGGAGACCCGCCAGCCCATAACCGCTCGAAATATTTTTTCGTTATTGATATATCGGCATCATCAATCAGGAAAACTTTAGCTCCCATCTCATAGAGCTGTTTTCTATAGTAATCCCTAGCATCGCCATAGGATAAAGCATTCAAGATCCCATCCCCTACCGCCTCCAGTGGCTCACCGACTCGCCCAAATCGGCCATAAGTGAACACAAAAGTGCTGTTATCCTGATGCACTGAAACGAAGGCATGCCCAGTCCCTTTGATCTCAGTCCAGATAAAAACGCCATTCGCTAGCGGGTTTGCCGGTGCTTCACATTGGCTCTCATCATCGACCCAGTAGCCTGTGTTTTTCTCGATAAGCGTGACGATCCCCCGCTCATCACGAAGGGCAGGCTCAGCGGATGTAAGCTCTGCATCCCTCCAGTGTCCCCGCGCCTTCATTAACTGCTTAAAACGCACTGGATCCATGCACCCCCCAAGCTATTGGCTAACTCAACAATGCCATTGTGCCACAAGGTGCGAGTGAGCCCAAAACAGCAATGAAACGGGACGACACTGGTTGTCGAAAGAAACGGTGCTGGTTATCATTCGAGCCCTCGTGTAAAAATGCGGGTTTTAGCAAGGAGGGTACCATGAAAACCATTTTAGCCAAGACGTTCGGGGGGCTGGATAAAGCCTATTACTTTCGCCAACTATTCTTCGGGGCACTGCTGCCTGTTTTTATCATTTTCATATCAAGCCAAAGCTCAACGGCAAAGCCAATGCCAGTATCGGCTATGTTCTATTTCGGCCTAAATACGCTACTTTATCCTTACTCTAAATTTGTGTGGAATAGCGTTAAAGATTTTCTAATGGGAAATACCGTTATCACACTAGCCCTCCCTTTGTTTTTTTTGGTCAAGCTGTTCACTATCGTGATTTGTTGGGGGATGGCGATCTTCATTGCCCCGATTGGGTTAACTTGGCTGTGGTGGCATCACAGTAAAGCCGAAACATCGAGTGAAAGATAGATCACAACCCTGGCTTAGCCGGTAACTGGCTGGCGGAGGATGTAAAAAGGGCTGAAATTCAGCCCTTTTTACTTAGTATGAATTATTTGTTCAATTGTCCCCGTGTACAATAAAGCCCTGTTTGGTGATGAATAGCGATGGAATTCACAGTTATTTAAGCACGGTGCGAACAAGTCCATTATGTGAGATCATGACCCAAGTTGGTATCAGGGGATGAGGTTCAGTGTGAGTCACCAGCCCACCTTCGTGGATAGCGAGTTCAATGGTAAACAGACTGTGAGCGAATCACTTCCTAAAGGACTCTCATTTCAGGCATCAACAGGCCAGTGGAAGGCACAGCACAAAGGCCAGAAGATCACATTCAACACTGCCCGTTACGGAGATATGGCCAAGGAACTAGCCAACCGGGCGCTGGAACGGATGCAGACAGGGACTTTTGATCCGGTAGCCGATGACCTCCTATTCAAGCAGTCCTGGAAAATGGATGACGCCGCAAGGCAGCTTGGTTTGTCTCTGACGCAGCTCCGGCAGTGGATGTTGACTGGCGCGGTTAACGGCAAGGAGATCCGCCCCCTAAGCGGGATGTTCGAGGGGTAGATCGGATAACCGGGCATGAACTGATGATGGCGCAAGAGCGCCTTGCTACTTGAACGATAGGAACAATTCTAGTGCAGGAGCATCTACTGGGGCGGGGTCAGTCCAGAAGCCGCACACAGCAGGTGACAGGAACAGTGGCAACTCAAGGATCTCTGAGTTCAGTCTAGGTATGGCAAACATGCTAACTAGATCATTTTTTACGAGTACAAAACTTTGCCTGTCAAACCGGAGATGGCATCATTTCGGTTCTTAAATCGAGCATAACCAAGAGGAAAAGACATCAGCCTAAACCATACCATTTGGCTACCACTCACGACCTACCTTACGCGAGTACGGCTTTCGCTGCTGGGGGACTCCGTTACATCACAAACATTAGACAGACCGGAGCCAAGTCACATCGAATCACATTCCGACACTGACGTCGGCGCCCCTTACGGTGGCGCGAAAGTATTGGTTTGTATGAGAGTGCTCGCACATTACCGTTGATGTCGACTATCTTGATTCTCATATGAGCCAATCGAGTAGGTTTACATGAATAGCAAATGGAGATGGCCAGCCTTGAAAGTCGCCAGATGAGGTCTGCAACATGGTGAGTTTTTCGATCTTTACGATGTGTCCTATCAGTTTGGGATACTGCTCTACGAAGCGAGTAAAGTTATGCACTACTTGAGGTCATTACGAGGTCATTACGCTATGTAGAAAAGCTGGCGGAAACGAGACATTGCAAGCCAGAACCTACGCGAATGGCTGTTCGCAGGATCTTTCTCAAGGTGCTAGCCATTCATCCAGATCCAGAAAAAACTGAGCCTCTGGTTCAGGAGAAAACCAGCCTTACTCAACCCTAAGCCTTCATCAATGAAGCACTGAAATCCCTCATGTTGGCACCTCAAGGCGAAGGAAGATATTCTCGATTAAGACACCGAAGAATGATGCCCTCAATAGAACTGGCGCCGACGTCAGTGTCGAAATGCAGTTTGTTCATGCTGTGTCTGGTGACAGTGAATCCCATACTTCGCACCTTCGCTATGTCGTCAAGAACCGCCGAAAGTAGCTTTGGATCCTCCTCTTCAATTGCTTCATTGAGGTAAGTGGTCATCTCGGCCTAACTAACTAAAAACTCAATAGCGTCGTATCGACTGAACTCTTCATCACCTTCCATACCCCGCGCCTCCATTAGATTGCAATTCGACATGTCCTGCTAATTTGTGGATCTTCTATCAGACATATATTTGACGCTCTTTTACATCGAGTATAGATGTGGCCTTTCAACTGATGGAAGCATTGCACCTCAAGAAAACATGTAACATTTGGCACCTATCTTGATGCACTATGGGATGCAGATCGCCGTTTTTCCTGAAGATATCTATACAGTTGTAACCTCTTGGGAGGATATTCATGGATGAAACCATTGCTACTCGGCTGCTACGAGTTTTATCAAAATGCGCCAACTTACTGGCTTCGGATAGATCCTTGGCATTACCTGCATTGCGAGAAGCAATTTCTCTCTACTGGAGACTAAGCCCATCATGCAAGCCATTGACCTTGCTGGAAATGGAGCAGCAAATCCATGTACCTCTTGAGGACTGGCTGGATGAAGCTGTTAGAGGCCCCTACACAGGCCCACTGAGTATTGGTGGCTATCCCTCACCATCCTGTATGGAAATGGCTCTCGAATTAGAACCAGCTGTTGGAGTTGAGCGAGTACAAGGAATCATAAGACAAGTCAGAGACTCGTGCAGACTGCGAAATGGAGGTGAATTTTTATACCGAACATTTAGATCATATATAATCCAACATCCCATCATTGGACAAAACTCAGATGTTCATGAGGTTTTCGTGCCACTAGGTATTGGACTGGCTGACCTTTACACGGAAACTCCTGAACACCTAAAACGTGACAAGCTTACTTACCCATGTCCTGTGTGTGGTTGGCCGATGGCAATAAACTCATCCCCTGTCACATGTGGGTCTCAATGGTGTGTGGCTACAGGAGGGGTGTATGAATGGACTTCACATGGTTTAGTTCATACTAATTCTGGCGCTGAAATATCTGGCTATGATTCCAATAAAACTTGGATGCTGCTCCCTCCTATTTGGCAATATACCCTTATACCTGGACTACTAGAATTATCTATTGCACGACGCATCGGAGAGATAGGGCTAGAGGCTTTATTGTGGCCTGACGTAGATACATCTGATGTTCGTACATTGATTAACGACAGGGTGATAAATATTGATGCCAAGGTTTGGCGCTCAGCCCCAAGACTCGCTACACACCTACAGTCAATGGCACCTAGCCAAGATAACTGGATCGTCATTCCTGACTATATGGAACGTGACCTATCCTATCTACGTGAGATGAGTCCATTACCAGTTTTCACCGAAAGTGGATGTCTAAGGGAGATAGTTAAGTTATGCAAAGCCTAATGGAAAACTCTGCGGCCTTATGCCTTGCATTAACTTCTCGTTATATTTCATGTGAACCATCCTTCGCAGATGCTATTGCTCTTGCTGCAGGAAGAATTCATCTTTGGTCTGGTTGGAAAGAGCTCCCAATAGAAGATAAACTCGTAATAGCCAAGTTTATTAGATTCCGTCCAGCAGAGCTGGCTCAGCCAAAAACATTACTAGAAGAAATATCATCCTTACTTAAGGAAAAATTGCCATTATTTGAATTGACCGATACTAATATAGACAGTTCAAAAAAGATCTCAGAAAAGCAATGCTATCGTTTAGTAAAGCCACTTGAGCCTCAGAGAGTTGTCGCTGAGTTACTTAATGTAATATCTAACTGGCGTAGCGACCGGAGAACAATAGACTTGCCTGACTCTGGCGACATAATCATAAAGCAGTTTTTAAGCGACGGCATCAGGTTGTTTTCCATTCCAGATGAATTTCGTCCCCACTTGGCAAAAACGGGACAATCCATACCTTTAAATGCGAGTAAAGGCACAAGCGAAATACAATGGAGATTTGACGAACTGTCAGTTTTAGCAGAAGAACTAGATAAGTCAGACAACCTCCATAACAGCCATAAATCATCACTTAATAAATTATTAAAGGAAGAGGCTGATATTATTACCAACTCTGGTAAATTTTATCGGGTAAATGCACCTACAGGAGCAGGTAAGAGTGTAGTGATGCTTATGATGGCTTTAGATGCTGCCCGTCGTGGATATAAGATCACGATTGCGGTACCTAGCTTGGTTGATGTCAGAAATATGGTTACAGCACTAACCAAATCTGCACAAGTACTGAAAGAGAGCCTTAAAATCGCTCCACTTCACTCACAGTCCAGGATAGCCGATATGGCTGAGCCCTATTTTATTGATAAAAATAGTGGCCATCCATATGACTACAGTTGCCTATTAGATGCATTCTCTAGCGATGAGAGCCTCAGTCTTCCAGGCAAGGAACCGTGTTTCAATCTGCATATGTCCGTTAGTAAAAATCGTTCTGGTAAAGATAAAGATTACAGAATTCACCATTGCCCATTTTTGTTTAAGTGCGGCAAAACATCTATGCTTTCACAGGCTCTTGAAGCAGATATTGTCGTAGTCAATCATCACTCTCTCTTATCTGGCTCCACAAGAATTCCGATTTCAGAAAAATTTAATGATGCAGGAGTCAGGAGCACCATCGACCTATTATTAAATCGCTCTCAAGTATTTCTTGCAGATGAGATTGATGGCCTGCTTCAGACAGCTATTAGCTGTAGTGTTTTTGAGCTAGAGCTTGGAAATCAATATACTGCCAACCTACTAAGTAAACTAAGACGACATGTCGAATTTCCCAACACACCAATTTATGGACTAAAACGTAGCAGTCATATAAGGGTCAGCTGGGCGCTAGCCTATTGTACTTTAATGGTTAACGAGTTACTAAATCTTCATCACTCTGGTTATTTCACATGGCCTAAGAAAGAAACTACTTGGCCAACTGCTGATGATGGGCTCTTGATAGAAAATCTAAAGATATCTCTGGAGTCACTTGATGACCTATTTACTCAGAATAAATTGGTATCTGACGAACTAAGGCCATTACAAAGCAATCTGTCTTATTGGGCAAGAAGTGACGGAAATCTTGCTCCTGAATCTATGGCCATGGAGCTTCAATTGATACTTGATGAGCTTGCTAACCTAGGAAAAATTGCAAAAGGTAGTAAGCCCAAAGAACGACAAAAGATGAAAGCATCGTTGATATTACGAGGGCGACTCTCTTTCCTTGAGCAACAGCTAAGAAACCTACAGCGCGACCTTCCAGTGCTAGTAAGGGCGAATGTCGACTATGCATTAGGTGTACAACAGGCATTGAAGGGGCCAGAACCAGTAACCCCAACTCCAAATGGCCCTTTGCATCGAACTGTTTATGGTTTTAAGCGCAAAGAGTTGAGCCATGATGAATCAACTCTCGATGTTGTCGCTATGCGAGGAGATCCACACCGGACGTTACTTGCATTGCCGGAACTCACCGCTTTATCTTTTGCCGGAGTTGAACGATTGTTTATCGGCTTTTCCGCAACTGCATTTTTCCCTGGTGCAAGCAGCTTTGATCTCCCCGCAATCAATTTGATTGATGTGCCTGACATGCCAGGGCATATGAGATTTGAAAACGTGAACGTCACGACAGCGGTATCAGGAGCGTCTCTGTATGAACGTGGAGAGCGGATCCGAGCTTTGTCAAAAGAACTTTGGCCATGGTTGAAGTCACGTTTAGCAAAGCTGCAGTCAGATGCACGGACAGCTAACCGAGCGAGATTGCTGCTAGTAACAAGCAGCGATACAGATGCCGAAGAACTGGCATCGGCACTATATGGACTTATGGATGGCCCAGGGAAACAAGTACTACTGGTGCGAGGTTCCGACACTGACGTCGGCGCCCATCGGTTACCGGATGGTCAGATAATTTCATATGCAGACCTCGCCTCATTTACTCAGGGACCTCATGCGACAAAAAGTATATTGGTCAGCTCTATATTCCCAATGGCGAGAGGACACAATATTGTTAACTCAAATAGTGAATCGGCAATTGGTGGCATTGTAGTATGCGTTCGTCCATTACCCTCATCTGATCGACCAGGAAACAATCTTGCACATATCTGTTACGAAACGGGGAATACTGTATCAGCTTCCTCCGAACCAGGAGAGGGTGTGATTGCAGAACGGAGACTTGCTAATGGTATTCTCTTCAGTATTCGTAGCTCTTCACCTGCATTTAGCCAGCAACCGTCAAACATTCGACATTATACAGTAATGAATATCCTTGTTACGTTAACCCAACTTATGGGAAGAGCTAGAAGAGGGGGGACAGAGGTAACATGTTACTTCGCTGATGCGGCTTTCTTCGATGGTAAGATTACTTGGGCCAAACTACTCAACGAGTCTGTAAAACGACTAAAGGATAGCGGGGAATGGACACAGTTTTCCCGTCATCATGCAGCACTTGCCACTGCAATTAAAAAATACATCGCAAATTCGATTTAGGAGGCTAGATGAAAGTCGGTCAACTACGTACAAATTTATTCCATTTTAACCCTACGCTGTTGCCGGATGCATTCCAATTTCAAGCATCTGAACGTTACCGAACAGCTTGGCGATTACTGAACGATATCTGGAATCGTAATAATCGCTATAATATGCCGACAAATCTACTGTCAGAAATGTTGTCCATACTATCAAAGGGGCCGGTATGGGTTAACACTAATCCTGATCGAAACAAGTCCTTACCTGCAATTGTTACGCTGAAGCCTATCAGCATTGAACTCGTGAACCGTGCACTGCATATTTGGGTACTAGATGTATTACACCGCTCTAGCTCTTCTGAACCTAGCGTGCCAGACAATTTACATGTATTTCCTTCAACCCTATTACGGGCAGAGGATATCATCGCTAAAAATGGCGGATCTTCCACACTAGCGTACACAATCGTTCCATGGTTGGTGTCATCCGCAATGACTCCCACCCCCATGTCATCAACGGTACCTCTATCATTACATCTAACATCTGATGGAGATCTCCTGGCTTGGGATAACCCAATCGTTTCAGAGAGCGGCCAAAGACGAGCTATGGCTCTACATGGTATAAGACCACAATTGGTTCTGCTCCGGAATACAGAATTACCATTCATCGCTATTCGTGTGCATTTAAGCCATATTCTAACGGAGTGGCGGCACAAAACTCGTCATGTATTATTACAAACAAATGACACTATCGCAAAATTAGCTATCTTTACCAAACGAAATGTAGATGGCTCTTACGAAACAGATTACTCGAATGCAACAAGTCGCTTGCTGAGTCATATGGGAATTGATCCTTTCCCCTATCTTGGCACTAGCGAACTTTCTCCTAGAGGGAATATTCGACCTATACACGCACACATACCGTCATCACCTTTAATTGCTTCTGGAACAGGGCCATTGTTCTTAGATCAGGCATGCTGGCATCTAATGGAAAGCTTGCCGGGAACAGCACCGGTACTTGCAAACAAAGCTATTAGTATGCTCAGAAAATCTGTGAACACGGGCGCCGACGTCAGTGTCGGAACACAGTCGGTTCTAGTTGTATCAGCACACTCCAGGACTAGTGTTAGATTAGAAAATGCATATAAAATACTGGCTGATGAAAAGCATTTATTCAAAGGAAATCAGCTCCCTATTGTAGAGTTACGACATATATCTCCTTCTAATGCCGAGCAAGCATTATGTGAACCAGGAATCGGGACGATGAGTCTAGAAGAATGGTTTCAACATGAGGTTAAACCTCATATTCATGATTCAGAGGGTACAGCAATAATCGAAACTTCGTTATCTGTCGCACAAGCAAAAGCTGAGCATGACCCCAAGTTTCGGTTACGTGAACTATTTGCAAAGCAGGGAGTGACAACGCAGTTCATCTTTGATGCTGAACCGAGTGATCCAGATTATGCCGCTTCTGCATGCTTAATCGAGGCAATTCGTCAGTCTGGTGTTTTACCTGGAGCCTTACCCCGAGTTAAATCAATGCCAGAAAATACAACTATTGTTTCTATTTATGTCGATCGAATAAAAACTAAGGGTCCCGCCCTGTTTTTACCTGTAATTACTCGAATTGGTCTCTATGGTGGTAACACAGAGATATTCTGGTTTGATCACGATTCAAAAACTACAAGATGGTTTGACTATCGTACAGGCATAGCTCGTATCCATGCAACGGAACATCTTTTTACAAGGGATGATGTTCAGAATTTAGTAATGCAGGCCTTCTTGGCTCCAACACCAATTGCAGACATGCCTTTACTTGTTTACCTACATAGTGGTTTGCGAGCAGTTTATGACGGATTAAAAGATAGTGGGGGAAATAATTTACCTGAAATTGCAAATAATAGCGCATGGTTAGTTCGAATCCGCGCTGATGATGATACTGCTCAGATGAGCGGCGATAATATAAAGCATCCATTAGAGGCAGCCTTTATCGGTACAAAAATCGGTCTCTATCGAGTGGAAGACCGCTCTGACTTGTATTACTTTGTATCACCATCAAACCAATATGGCCGCGTTATTTCACAGCGTAAAAGCACTCGCTTTGATATCTTGGATAGATCCCTACGTGACCCTTGGCAGCAACTAGGGGTAACAGAGATCGCGGTGATCAGCTCGGCAAGCTTTGCTAGTGAACTAGATATTGCACACCAAACAGCACTATTATGCCGAAATGCACCTCTTTGGGAGGGAAATTTGCGGTTACCTAGTCCAATGCATATGGCAAAGCAGGTTGCAGAGGACCATCCTCTTATAGAAATCAATCGTAGGGTTCATGGGATATAGCAAGCTTACGATACTGACGTCGGCGCCCATATTGATGCCTTCAAGCTCTGGAGAGCAAACCCTATAGGCCTTGGAGGCTATATAGGCGACACGATAGAAACCTATCCAATAAAGTACAAGAGAAGAGGGCTAATCCTGACAGAAAAGCCCTCTTTTTATTGCGACCAGGGAACGTCCCGGAACATCTGATGGCATTTTTCATGTATCACTAACCCGCAACTCCTTCCACGTCCTTAGCACACATACCTGATCCTCTTCCTTAAGTTCACATAGCAAATCCAGCACGACAGTCATCCCCAACGGCTTGTTTGTGCCACGCAAATATTCCACATAGGTTCGCTTGCTAATCCCCAGCCGCTCAGCCATCTCTTGCTGAGTAATTCTTCGCCTCGATTGGGCCTCAATCAAATGATGCATCTGCTTAAGAATGTGGCGATTTGGCATACGAGTTCTCAATTGAATGGCAACTGATAGTACATATGAATGTACTTAATTGGCAATATAATGTAATAATGCTTGACTTGGAATAATTTAATGAATATTTTGTTGTTGTGTTTTGCGTTGGGTGTAGACTGTACATATTGCGTCCATAAAGAGATCCAATATGACCCTTACCAACAAAGACGATGCCCGACGAGATTTAGAGCCCTTTTTCCCATTGCTGACCACAGCAATGAACGAAGCCTGGATGAGGTGGTTCAACAACCCGGTTGCTCCCCAAATGCAGCACAAGCGCGTCAGGGCCGCTGTGGTGTGGAACGAATTCCTTGCGTATATGAAGAGGGAACTTGCAACAGGGCGTTATCCTGGGGTGACGATATCGAGCGTTGGCCAGAACATCGGCTTACTGGTGAATGGGCGCTATTACATACGATTCAAGAAAGGGACGAGACACTTCAAATCGTCTAACTTTCCGACCCAAGGTGCATTGGATTTTCACGATCCTAACGTGGACATGTTTGGCGGCGTTTCTCGATTGGAGGCGCTATATGTATTGGATAAGCACGAGATTTCTATTGATAGTTTTGTGCTGACACAGAGAAATAACAATGCTGTGAGCTGGGTTCTAGACCTACAGCAGCAAGTCACCGCATCGGTTCAGGAGCTCCCACGAATGGAACCTTCAGCCCCGATGGTGCAAGAAGGTGTCGCACGGCGTGTGATCAAGTCCCGCAAACAGGGCAAAGAGAAGAAATATGCAAACGATAACAGAACTGGAGTATCAAAACGCAATACGACCAGAAATGATTGAGCTCAGGCGCCGTATGCTCGGTCTGAGTCAGACCGAGCTGGCCGCTAGAGTGGGGATAGTACAGGGGACGTTATCCAAAATTGAGCAGGGCTTGAAGCCGGTTACAATAGAGCAGACCCTCCTCTTTGCCGAAGCTCTGTCTTGCCATCCCTCATTCTTCTCTTTACCAGAACGACTCTATGGTGGCCCCATCAGTGCCAATCCAATGTATCGGAAGAAAGCATCCGTTGGGCTCAAGGTATTAGACCGCCTATTGGCTGAAATGAATGTCCGCATTGGCCATATACGGAAATTGATGCAGTTCGTCGACTATAGACCTGAGCTCCCCCTGCCATTTTATGATCTTGATGATTATGAGGGTGATCCAACCAAGATCGCCGAAAATGTGCGACGAGCATGGTACATGCCAAATGGTCCAGTCAGAAACTTAGTCGAATGGTTGGAGCGAGCTGGGATCATCATTGTTGAATGTGATATGGATGATGCTGGTCTATCAGGTGTCAGCTACCATATCCATGGTCTACCTCCCCTTATCTTTATCAACAAAAACCAGCCAATGGATCGCTACCGTTTCACCCTTGCCCATGAGCTTGGGCATCTTGTCATGCACAAGATCCCAAATCCAAACATGGAGGAAGAAGCCAACATGTTCGCGGCTGAATTGCTGATGCCAGGTCGGGAAATCGCACCTTATCTGCAAGACTTAACGATTGAAAAAGCTGCCTACATGAAGCCTTTTTGGCGAGTCTCAATGGCTGCTTTGATTTATCGGGCCAAAGTGCTGAATCAGATAAGCTCTGGTCAATATGAGTACATTTGGCGACAGATGTCAGCTCGGAGATACCGAATCAATGAGCCAGTACAGCTAGAGCAGCTGGGAGAGTCCCCCTCTCTTATGCCCGAATTATTCAAGCAGATGAAAGAGGACATGGACTATTCCCCTGATGAAATCACTCAAGTGCTTGGCCTACACTACTCGGAGCTAAATCAGCTTTATGGCTTTGAACAAGAAAGAAAACTTCGCTTGGTAAGATAGTTGCTGGCAGCTGATGCCAGGCGAAGATAGCTCACCAAACCGACCTGATCTTCACTTATTTTTAGCAGAAATGGGGACTGCAAGGTCGATAGCCCCCTTGGTACTCACGCTTAGTTCGCCATGAGGGTGGTGAGCCAGCTCAGCGTCTGCCCGGCCAGCACTCCGCCGCTGGCCCCCTCCAGAATCGCCCTTACACTGCTGGCTACCATCCGGACCACCTGCCATTTCGGCTTGGGGGAGACGGCTTGTGCTTGTAGGGTTGCCAGATCAGCTCGCAATTCTTCGAGCTCACCGTCCTGCAGTCTTCCCTCGGTAATCACACGCTCCAACCAGGGCAACAACGCGGCCAGTGCCTGCGTCTTATCTTCCTGGGTCACCGTCTGCTGTTGCTGGGCCCCCGATGAGCCGGCTAGGATCTGGCTATTGGTGATGTCCCCGGTGATATGAATGTGGGTCGTGGCTGGCCGCTGTGCCTGTTGCTGCTCCTGAGGGGTGAAGCTCATACCCTCACCTTGGATCCCCACCTCGGCCAGATCGAGTGCCCATATCAGTACCTTGTCCCTAACCGCTTCAATGAGGCCACGCACCTGGTTCGCTCCCAGAGACACCTCTGGCACCATCTCAAGCCGCATTTCCCGCATTATCATCATTGTCTGATCAGGACTAAATAAATAGCGCACCACATTTCCCGACACCGCCAACTCTTCCAATGCACTGATAGGTTGGCAAAAACGAGATTCCGACAACATTTCGGTAAGCTCAGCATCATCGATGTGGAGCGGGATCAAGCCACGTACTGGGTTCATGACTTTCAACTCACCGCGCAACAGGCGATATGGCGGAACTTCGGAGCCATCGGGATAGCCCTGCAACTCGTGGCTGATCCAGGTAGCCCACTCAGGCAACTTCAGGAGACGGGCAGCAACCAAGGCACGACGCAGAAGATCAGGGGCCTTGACGGAAGGATCGCTAGCCATGGCGATCAACTCAGGAATAAGGGCAGGCATCTGGAGGCACTCCTAGAACAAAATAGGGGTTCTAGTGTACCCGGTTTTGGTGCTGGTAGTTGAAGAGCGCCATGGGAGCAAAACCGGAGGACTAGGGAAGATAATATCTGCCCAACTAACCCCTCACTACAAAATATCTATACATAAAGTAATCTAATTTAGTTACTGTGTGTGTATGAAATCTTCCGAACTCCTCAAGCAACTTAGACACTTTGACCGGAAGCACGACTACTGGCTCTACACGCTGACCGAGCTCGCCCTACTCTTCCCGGATGAAAAGCCCCAGCAGCTCAAAAATTCTCTCGTACGCCAGTGTAAAGCGGGAAACTTGCTCAAAGTCGGCGGAGGGTTATACGCCTGGTCGGACGCCCGCTCCCTCCCCATGTACCGGTTAGAACATCTCATCAAACGGCTGCGTCCTCGCGAACTATCATATATCAGTCTCGAGTCAGCTCTTAGCATGCACGGCTGGATCTCTCAGATCCCATTGGCAGTATTAACCGTGATGACGACGGGACGTTCATACCTACAGCAGACGGCCTATGGTCTAATTGAATGGACCCATACCGAACAATCCGCTACAACAATTTTGAACAGCACGGTATGGGACCCTATGAGGGGATGCTTAATCGCAAGACCTGTGCAGGCATATCGAGACATCAGGCGGGTTGGACGTAACCTTGATCTTGTTACCCCACACCAAGAAGAAAATGGAGTGAGCGATAAGATATGAAGGGGTGGCATATAGCGGCTCTCATGGCCGTACTTTTCATCTTAAAAGCGCTGTTTGTAGGATCAACTGAGCTGTTGTTTGACTTACTCGGGTTCCACAACGTGATCCTCTTCAAAGACCAGTTCTGGTGGGGGGCTGCATCTTGGGCGGCAGCGCTCGCTGTTCTGCTGCGCTGGACGCGGCCATAATCTTCAAAAACGCATGGATAGCATGAAAACTCCATTCACGATTGAAAAACTATCAGCACAAGAGGGAGCTTGGAGAATCGATTGGTTTGGCGATGTGGCCTATCCAGACCTCAACAGGCGGCAATCTCAGCCATCCATTGCGGTGCAGCTGTCTCGGCACCCACGCCCCCACCCCATGAGAGAAACAGATAAGAAAGAGATATGGTTGCCAATTGGACTTCTGCCATTCTTAAAAGTCGGCGACATCTGGCAACACGGTCAGGCAACCGGTGAAAATACCGCTCCGACAAAAGAAGCGTTTCTTAAACTGAACATCAGCGCTGAAACCACTAGCTTTTATAAAGCTGGCGGAAAACCAAATTCCGAAAAATATGGGATGTTGCGTTCATTAACATACTGGCTACCTATTCATTTGCATCCATGGCATAGCGCACATACACACTCGAACTGCATCGTTATCACAGACCGATCTCAACTACAAATAATCATCCCTTGTATGGAGCTCATACGTTTTTACTTCGGATCTTCGAGCTCGCTTTTATCTATCCTTTTCAAACCAACACTTACCCGAACTGAACTAGCTAAACAGTACATAAAACGCTCTGATGAATCTGTTTTTCTCCGTCTTGCCGATGGAATCTCTGGTGCATCCGCCGCTGACATTGCACGAATACTCTACTCCCCTGCGGCGTGGAGTGCGGCTTCTTTGATCGGCAAAAGTGCTCTTTCTTGCTCCAGCCTTGGTCTCCCAATCTACGCCAAATGCCGGTTTCCTTTTGACGGAACAACAGATCTGCACGTTTCAGGACAATGGCTCAGGCATGATGGATCGCAAGTTGGAACATTTATTGTCTATGAGATCCTTTCCTGTTCTCATGAATTTCCGTTTAAATCCATCCGATATGTCGCTACAGGGAATAAAGCCAAATTCAAGCCGTCAGGCTCGGCCAATCGGCCTGAACCACAAAAAGGTGAAAGAAAAAACGATGATGCCATCTTATTAACTGAATCAGATCCAGACGAGAAAAGACAAACTAGGCATGTGCAGTTCATCTCAGCTAGTTCCAGATTCCCAGACCTCGAAACTAAAACCATTTTTAGAAACCCAAGTTTTTCGATCCCCAAAGATCAATCTTACTCCGTGGCACCTCCTGGTGCATTCAGTGTTGGAGCTACAGGTCAAGGTAAGGGCATTACCCCCGTAGAAATCGAAAGTGGAGTAACCTCTCAACACTTTGACATTCAAGAGTTACCTGAATTCTTCCAGGCTGGGCTATCAACATTGCAGAATGCGCTTTGCTTCACACTCATAACTCCTTACAGCCTAGCTCTATATGCGTTCCCGGTCCCTGTCATCCATGACCCACAGATGGATCCCTACGCTACTTGCTTTACTCAAGATGGAAGCGACAAACCAAGACGTCGAATGATGGGGTGTGTACAAGTTGAGTACACCGACCGGGTTGAAGGGACTCTCATCCTTGAGCCTATCTGTGGCGATATACCTGAGGTCGTTTCGTTTGAGCTCTCTGAGGAGTTTTTTGATCTGAATTTGGTGAAAAAGCAGCTCCGTGTTTATTGGGGAGAACAGACTGAACTTACAACTTAATTGAACACTTTGGGATCCAATAGGCCAGCCCTTCATGATGGAAAGTCAGCCCGTCACCATCGTCTTCGAGACCCGCTTTCGCAATCTGCTGCCTGATACTGACATTCGACAGCCCATGAAAGTATGCCAGAGCAGTGATAGCCCAGATATTTTGAAATGCCTTATCAGACCTAGGCATCTGAACCATTTCTGCAAGCCGCTTCTCCAGCTCAGTTTTAACCTGATTTTTATGCTTCTTTTGATGGATCTGCCTCATATCCAGCGCGGCATGCTGATCCCGGTTCAGGTACGTAATAAAGCCATGCACTGCAGCCTTTTGCCCTGGGTATTGGGAGATATATGCACACAAGTCCTTTTGGTCAGGGATAGAGCGCCCCGCTTTGAGACTTTGTCCCAGTAATTTCTTGGCCGGAGTCAACGCTAGCCGCACAGATCTCAGCGATAGTCCCCCTTGCTGATGCTTGGTACGCAGATATTGGTAGTAGCCCACCAACAATCGGTTGGCCAGTGGATCTGAAACGCCGAGAAGAAGTCGCTCAATCCCCCTTACCTCTGAGTCTTCAAGCCTAGAATTGCCATCCTCAACCCATCCATGGCTATCAATCAGCCAACGAACAGCTAAACGATGACGTCTCAGCATGTCAGCACCAAATTGCTTCACCAATTGCTGATAACTCATTGATTCATTTATATAGAGCTGCTCTATAGATTCGAAAAATGCCAAATATCGAGCAAGCAACCTCGATGATCGGTGGGCACCACAATGCCCAAGAAGCCAGCGCGAAAACGCTTGATACAACTCCTGCACTGGAGGATGCAGCACGCCCTGATTGAAATGAAGTCGCTGCTCAAAAACCTGCTGCCAGTAGCAATTTGTGCATGTATCCCCCAGACCTGCAGGCATGGGGCACCCGCATTTTGAACAGGGTATAGCTCCTAACGCCAAACACCTCGAGCACAGCTTTTGTCCATTAGGTGCATCCTGCAATCGCCGAGATCGGCCACAAGCCTGGCAGCAAGCATGGTCAGCTCTAGCGCATCGAGGACAGACGGGTTCATCAAAACCAAGGCGTTGTACCCGAGAAAGGTGGCGTGAAACTGGGCCACACCGGCTACACACCAGCTCTTCAGAAAAGTACCTGGCGCATGCCATACATACAGGTCCATATTCACTCATTAGCCCGAGTCGATACATCTCCTTGTCGCAGCGAACACAGGGTTTACGCTTTTCGCAGCTCGAACAGATTGCGTTTGGATGCCTCTCTGGCAACCGAGCCATCCCACCGCATTGAGGGCATGGTTTGCGCTTAAACTCACGTGCATAGCACGTTCCACAGTAGGACTCTTTCTTGTAGATCCGGTGCGCTCGCTCAATCAGTCGACCGCAGCCGAAACACTCTCGGGTAGAGATATCGTTCATCGCATCAGGCCATGGCGGCGTAACAACCTGGCCCATTCACGGCGAACAACCTCTTTGGCCTTCGGCCTCTGGATCTGAATGGGATTAGTTCTGATGCGTTGAATACTGTTTGCCGGTAGCTCATCTATCCAGTCCATCACCGCCTCTGATGGCCAAGTCAATTCATTCATCAACGTATTGCGTGAGACTCCGTATTCCTTGAGTAAATGGAGCAGTAGGTCGCGCTCAAGGGATAGCATCTGAGCCACCGCAGCCAGGAGGGGTTTTCTTTGCTCGATAGGTAACAGCTCTATTGGTAACTGTGTTGGCGGTAACGGGAGTGAGTGCAAATCAATTCCAGTGGCCTGGATAAAATCCCCTAGATGCGAAGGTGCTTTTTGTTCTCTGGATGCCGCGCGTCGGATGAGATTGAGTAAGAGTTTGGCCAATACAAACCAGTCTAGGGATGATATCTGCCTGTCTCCCCAGTCTGCAGCACCTGTGTCAAAGACATGGGACGCCAGTTTCTGGAAATCAGTCTGACTTGCCTCAACATGAGCAGAGACCGCTGATCTGAGGTCATAGCCACAGTGGAAGCAAATCCCTATGTGAGGTGTCTGTGCTGAGATGCGGTGATACTGAACCGGCATATGGCAAGAAGGGCAGCTCTCAATCAGATCATGATGATGTAGAGGGCAGTAGGTATGCCATGCCAAGCGCCATTGCCACCGAAAATAGGGGTCATCGATTCGCAAGCAATCTGGACAATAGGACACGCCCATCTTGTGCTGACGATTACGACTCCCCATTGCGATCACCCAGGGCAAACTAGAAGGCTTTTTCCCGATTAAAAGGATTTTCCCATCCAGATGATGAAACAGGGTCATGTTACGCAGCTCATCAATGCTCAAGCCTGATGAGCTGTACAGGCTCTGTAATCTTGTTTCATCAAGAGTACGATCAATATCGATGGTCCAGGCTCTCCATGTAGGCCAGACCGCAGATGTGAGAGACATGGGATCACACCCGTGAGCCAAGGATGCTCTGACGAGCCAAGAGGACAGCAGCTCGTCCTTGAGAGGGGGTATCTGTACAGGCCAGACAAGGCTCACCTCATGGTTTCTCTCAGTCCGTTGGTGGGACGAAGCCACATGTGCTGTTCAATCAGGTCACGGTTGACTTGCTCCGAACCATCCTTGATCGCTGCGATGGCGCATGTGGAAAGTAATCGCTGCAGGTTGCCCAGATTACCTCCTGAGATAACATGGAGAAGCTGGATACACTCTGCTGTGCGCAATGAAGATGGCCGCTTTAGCGGCAAGATACGCTCGAAACTCAGCACCAATTTTGCGAACTCGTTGTCCAGCTTCCAGGCTGGCAGGGTTTTGACATCAAAGCGACTGGCATGTTGGGGATCGGTGTGCAGAACACGAACAGCCTCTGTCGTCCCCACCCCCACAATAGGGATCATGAGTTCATTACACAGCAGTTTAATGGCATTCATGAGCTCCCGCTGTTTGATTGCAGAGCCGGCCAGCAGCGAGTGAAACTCGTCGATAATCAGCATCTTCACCTTACATACCCGACAGAGGTGAATGACCTGATAGCGAAGTTTTACTGTTGGATCAGAGGTTCGGTAGGGCGTGAAAAATCGCTCCAGTATCGATACATACAACCCTTTCTCATCAGCCGTTGGCGGTGATTCCGCTAAGATGATGGGCTTGAATCCTTCCGGGTGCTCATCCTCGGTAGCCTTGTAATACTGCTCATGGAAATGCCGCACAATGGTAGTCTTGCCGTTGTTGGGTTCACCAACCAGTAGCAAATTCAACATCCTGGGTTTCTTGGGCTGTTCAACGAGCTCATTGAGAGCTGCCAGTATCTGGTTGGCCGCGGTGTAACCAATCCACCTCGGCTGGTTTATGAAGGCCATTCGCTCTTGGTCCGACAGATTCATCACATGTCGAAAGTCGGGATGAAGGTGCGCGAGATCAATCATGCTATATCTCCATCGTCGTAGGGCTCTATCCCGCTGAAATCTAGCGCTGATGGCTCAGGTATCGGAGATATCGGTGTGCCGGGGACTGGCAAGGGGGTTGCTGGGCTAATACCTTTCTCATGTTCACGTCTGCGTTGTGACTGTCGACGTGCTTTTTTGGTCGAGCTTTTGGACTCTTCGACGATCTCACGCAGTTGAGTGATGGTATTGAGGATCTGGGGTTCAGTCGGGGACACGTATCCCTGCTCTTTCAATCGCTTCCTAGCCTGCTGATACTCCCACATGCTCATTGATGGTAGAGACTGGTCTGCCAACGGGATCTTGAAATATTGCTCTAGCTCTGGGTCAAAGAACCAGATGTAGGAAATATCTCTTGGATCCCGGCGAAAAATGAACTGTCTTTTTGTCCCGGTATCCGGATCTGTGGCGTTGAGCCAGAAGCGCAGCGTGTCCGCAAAGTAGGTGAGCCCCTCAATGGTGACACCGAATGCCTGCACGGTTCGTCTGAATGACGGCAGGAAGTCGAGTAGGATCGTCATCCTGTCTGCTGGTCTTGGTGGATAGCCAATCCCGTCAACTTCACTATTTCCATTGATGCCAATATCCCACTTAGCCAGAGGACTCATGCCAATGCCATTGTGGTAGCGTCGGTGATAGATATTGCAGATAAACGTCACCAGCCACTTCTCGAGCTCGTCCTTGGTCATGACGGCCCGCTTGTCGGAGTCGTAATCCTTACGTTCTCGGATATTCGAAAATGTGGTTCCTGGCAAGTCATGCAGCTCTTTGACCAGAGTGCCGAGGATCCGCTCTATGTGTCCGCCATACCGAGGCTGTTTGACCGGTCTGAAGCTTAGATTAATGCCGTACATCTGGCAGGATTTGCTGAAGTTGATAGAGCGAAAGTCAGCGCCATTATCAACATGGATCGTTTTAGGGATGCCCCATACAGGCCAGCTACTTTCCACTCGGTGCAAGGTCATCCACTCCTCCTTGGGAAGGATGGAATGAGCAACACACATGGCAACAGACGTTTCGGAAGGCGGGTCGAAAGAGAGGTAATACCCGGTCACCATCCGGCTATAGACATCCATTGCCAACGTAATCCACGGGCGACCGATGGGTTTACGATGGATATCATCGACCAGGATGATGTCGGCTGGTGTGTGGTCAATCTGGATGACAGAGAGAGGGTAGTCTGCGCCAGGGAAACTACCGGGAGCAGCAGTAAATTTGTTCTTCGCCTTCTCCCTAAAGCCTCGCCTCCTCAGCTGCTCTCGCTCTGATATCTGCTCTACTCTTGCCCTGATAGCCGAAGCCCCAGGAGGTGGAATGTTTTGCTTCTCGCATTGGAGAAAAACTTCATTAACAACCTTTTGAATAGAAGAGCGTTGAACGGTCAAGTAAATGGATTCAATGGTCTCGTTGATGAGCTGTTCTTGCTGTGGGGTCAATCGGGTTCGGCCACCTCTCCAACCACGGCTCATCGGTATGAGCGCCGACAGTGTCTCTACTGCCTGATATCTGGATAGCCAGCGATACAAGGTCGAAGGGCTGACACCGACCTCGAGAGCACGGTTATTAACCTCTTCTCGTCCAATACTGGGAGCTTGGTCGAGCAGGGGTTTTATGGCTTCGAATCGTTCATTCGCAGTGCGCCAATCCTTATCCTCGATACCGTCGAGGTCAATGCGGGTATCCAGTTTGGCGACCTGCGGATTTGGTGGGGATGATAGTTCATTAATCGGGAGTAGTTTTTTGCGGCCTGTGGTTACGTCACTACCAAGCAGACTGTTGAAGTCGATTTGCTGCACGATTCGGTATGTCAGCCCTTCATGCTGAACAAACTGACCAACGTCCAGAGCCAGCCGCTGGCGGATGGGGACGATGCCACCTTGCGCCCTTGTTGGCTTGCTATTATCCATTTTGAAGTGTCCAAAGTACGGTCGCGCCATCAAGCTGCTGTGTGATGTCACAGTCGATTTTACGGGTTGCTAGGAGATACCAAATAGCAACAGCCCAGGGGCGTTCATCTCCTGCTATTACCCCACAGTGAGCGAACAGAGCATCACGACTCAACGGCCCTATTTGATACAGAGCATGCAGTAACGTATCTGTGTGTCCTGGTGCTTGCGCGAAACGTTGGTAACGGTCAAGGAACTTGATGTTTTCCAGCGCACGGTCGCGGATCCGCGACTCGTCATAGATCTTGAATGACCATCCTTGATTGCGGGCAAAACGTCTTGCAGCCTTCCACTTGGGTGACCATGCCCGCCAGTTTTCCACCCATAGATCCCGGGGTTTTACTTCTACCAGGACATGTTGTGTGGCTTCACCATTGAGGTACCGTAAGGACATCAGAAAATCAGGGGTATAGGTGTAGGCCCTACCGTTGTCACCGATGAATGGGATCTCAACAGGCTGAGGAGTGATAGAGACAATATTGGGGAAAAATTCGTGGCGAATGAGGAAGTCGCGCTCCAGCGTGGATTCATACTGGATCGCCTCTTTTCCACGGAACTGATAGCTACCAGAGACACTTCGGCGGGTAGGACCTATCTTACGAACTTGACGCACCTGAACCTTGTCGCAGCTATTTCCACTCAAAGTAGACCTCGTCTCATCTATTGACAAAAAATCGTCTCATCTATTTGAGTAAAAATAGCCCTAACTCATTGATCTATGGTTTGACCTGTCTCACTAATTTCGAAAAATGACAGTGGCAGCCATCCCAGACCCGGCGAAATATCCTTGGCCCACAACGGGGTACTCTTTCTCGACGAGCTGCCGGAGTTCGAGCGCAAGGTGCTCGACTCTCTGCGCGAACCGCTGGAGACGGGCCACATCACCATCAGCCGCGCCGCCCGTCAGGTGGATTTTCCCGCCCGCTTCCAGCTGGTGGGCGCCATGAACCCCAGCCCCTGCGGCCACTATGGTGACGGCCAGACCCGCTCCAGCCCGGATCAGATACTTCGCTATCTTGGCAAGCTCTCCGGCCCCTTCCTCGATCGCTTCGACCTGACGGTGGAGGTACCGCTGCTGCCCAAGGGGAGTCTCACCGGCAAGGCGGAGCGGGGGGAATCGAGCCAGCAGATCCGCGATCGGGTACTGGCGGCGCGGGAGCGAATGCTGAGCCGCAATGGCAAACTCAACAATCTGCTGAATAGTCGTGAAATCGAAGATATTTGCCGATTATCGCCGCAAGATGCCGAGTTTTTGGAGAATGCCATCCAGAAGCTGGGACTCAGCATCCGGGCCTGGCACCGCATACTGCGGGTGTCACGCACCATAGCCGATCTGGCGGGGCGATCTGCGATCGAGAAGGATCATCTGATCGAGGCGCTCGGCTACAGGGCCATGGACAGGCTGCTGTCGCGGCTGCGCAGCGGCTGAATGGCTGGGATAGAGAGATAGTGAGTCCCACATGCGTGATGGTCCCGTGCATGGTCTAGCGGCTCATCGGCTGATATTATGGCCACAGATCTGACCACTTGGTTGCCACCCACAGACAACGAGACGGACCCGACTCATGCAAAACAAGCTGATAGAGCGGCTGCGCGGCAGCCTCTCGACCCTGCTCTATTTTTTCAACACCCTCTTCTGGTTTATCCCCATCTTCTTGCTGGGCATTTTCAAGCTGCTGTTGCCGCTCAAAGGCTGGCGTACCCTCTGCAACGCTCTGCTGGATGGCTGCGCAAGCTGCTGGATCGGTGTCAACAACCTGATCCAGAAAACCATCATAGGGACCTCTTTCGAGGTGGTCGGCGCGGACAAAGGAAGCCGTGATGAGTGGTACATGGTGATTGCCAACCATCAATCCTGGGTCGACATACTGGTATTGCAGCGGGTTTTTAATCAAAAAATCCCCTTCCTGAAGTTTTTCCTCAAGAAAGAGCTGATTTGGGTACCTTTTCTCGGTCTGGCCTGGTGGGCACTGGACTTCCCCTTCATGCGGCGCTATTCCCGTAAATTTCTGGAAAAAAGGCCACATCTGAAGGGAAAAGACATAGAAACAACCCGAAAGGCCTGTGCCAGGTTTCGCCACATTCCGGTGAGTGTGATGAACTTCGTGGAGGGCACCCGCTTCACCGCCCACAAGCACGACAAACAGGCAGCGCCTTATCGCCATCTGTTGCACCCGAGGGCTGGTGGCATCGCCTTCACCCTGGCGGCCATGGGCGACCAGCTGCATCAACTGGTGGATGTGACCATCGCCTATCCGGGTGGTATCCCCAGTTACTGGGACTTCATGTGCGGTCGGGTGAAGGAGATCAAGGTTCAGGTCCGCTTTCTGCCGATTGAACGCAAGCTGGTAGGGGATTACTTCAATGACCCCGAGTTCCAACAGACGTTTCAACAGTGGTTGAACGGGATCTGGCACGAAAAGGACCAGACCCTTAGCCAACTGCTGGCAGACAAGGCGCAGTAAAAGACCCCTCGCCAATCCAGCTCTACCCGGCAGCAGGGCTGGCCTTCAGGTTGGTGACCATGGCAGCAGTTTGAGAGTGGTTTTCAGGAGTGGCTGAATACGCGTTGGCAGTAAACTGACGTCGTGCTGACACAAGTGATACCGGCCGATGCTGTGGGTCAGTTTGGCGTTGAGTCCGCCTCCTTGGCGGTTGCCGAAGCAAGTGCCAAGGCCAGTTCTGGCAACTGATCCTCGCTGAACACTGCGATGCCGTTGCGACGCAGCAGGGCAGTGGTCTTGCCCTCACCCGCCACTGACACACCTTCGAAGCAGCCATTGTAGACGCGGCTACTACCGCAAGAAGGACTCCCCTCCTTGAGCAGGGCAAAGCGAATGCCTTGTGCCTGACAGAGCGCAAGAGCCAGCTCGGCACCGCGATCGAACTCGGCCGTCACATCCAGTCCACTCGCGGTCAGCACCTGGTCGCCCTGCCGCTCGGCAGGGGGGCGCGGAGTCGGCAGTCCGCCGGCCACTTCGGGGCAGAAAGAGTGCGTTCGCCCCTCGGCGCCAAGCTCATTCAGCCAGTCGCTGACAATCCCCTTGCTCTGGCCATCGTAACGTACTGGCTGACCCAGCAAGCAGGCGCTCACCAGCACCCGGGGCGGCGCTTTGCTCATGCTTCCGCTCCATGCATCACCTGATCGAACATGACGCAGCAAGGGCTCTCCAACCGGTAGAGGATGGCGGGGCGCTGCTTGCCGGTGCGCTTGCGGCCGGTATCCACCAGAATGTCGGCACGATGGATCCGCTTGCGAAATGCCGCCGTGTTCATCGGAGTTTGCAGGATGATTTCAAAGGCGCGCTGCACCTCGGAGAGAGTGAACTCGGGCCCCAGCAGTTGCAGCGGCAAGGTGCTGTAGCGACTCTTGATCCGCAGTCGCTCCAGTCCTCTGGCGATAAGCTGGGTATGATCGAAGGCGAGACTGAGGCCGGGCAGGGCCGAAAGTGGATGCCAGCAACCGTGCACGGCTTCGACTTCCGGATCGACCAGACAGAGGTAGACCAGCGCGGTGGACCAACCACGGGGATCCCGCTCCAGATTGCCGAGAGTGCAAACCTGTTCGCTGTAGCAGTGGCCGAGCCCCCACTCCGCCAGCAGGCGATGGCGAGCCGTGTCCAGGTCCCGATCCCGAGTCTCGTCGATGCGCAGTGCCGGCAGTTGCCAGCAGTTGGCAAAGGGGGGGTGATCGCGGGTTTCGAGCAACAGCTCGAGCCGCTCCTCGTACAACCGCAGCACCACCATATCCAGACTCATTCTCAGCATGTCGATCGCCCTGCTCGCCTTCCATTAATGTTTGGTAGATAATATCACACGAATAGTATGTGAAGGAGCCAATCATGGGAACCGTCGCCAGCCTGGATATTGATGCGCAGAAGGGATTTACTCCCCTCTGCCCGAACGAACTGCCCGTCGTGGGCGGGGATGATATTGTGGCTGCGCTCAACGCTCAGGCCACCCTCGCCACCCTGCGCATTGGCAGCAAAGACTCCCATCCCGCCAACGCAGCCTGGGCCGTCAGTGACCCCGCCGGCATGCTGTTGCCGCTGGACTTGCCCAATGCCGACCTCACCTGGCCGGTACACTGCGTGCCCGGCACCCAAGGCTTCGAGCTGCTGGATGGCCTGCCCGCCCCCATAGATTACGACTTCTTCGTCTGGAAGGGGGTCGAGCCGGACCTGCATCCCTACGGCACCTGCTTTCACGATCTGGCCGAACGACGTAGCACAGGGCTCATCGAGTTTCTGCAAGCCCGCAATGTCGACACTGTGCTGGTCGGCGGCCTCGCCACCGACTACTGCGTCAAGACCAGCGTGTTGCAACTGCGCCACGCCGGTTTTCGGGTGATCGTCCATCTCGATGCTTGCCGTGGCATAGCCCCGGATACGGTTGCCAGCGCCCGCACCCAGATGATCGAAGCCGGGGCCGAGCTGGCCCAGACCCTGATCGATGTACAACGCCTGCTGGATGCCTGATATGCCGCCGATCCTCACCCGCCAAGCCGATACCGGCGCCTGCACATTACCTATGCAGCAGGAGCGCGTCATCGCGCTCACCAGCCTGCGGGGAGCCTGATATGCCACCGATTCTCACCAGCCTGCTCGACACCGACGCCTACAAGCTGCATATGCAGCAGGCGGTGTTCCACCGCTATCCGGATGCCGAGGTGGTGGCCGAATTCCACAGCCGCAACGAAGAAGATCTGCTGCCCATGATGGGCCAGATCGAGGAGCAACTGCGTCTCGCCGGCTCCCTGCGGCTGACCAGGCCGGAACTGAATTTTCTGGCCGAGCGCCCCTTCTTCACCGCTGATTACCTGGATCACCTGCGCCGTAAGCCCCTCGATGCCTCCCTGCTGCAGGTATTCGAGCAGGATGGCCGCATCAATGTGCGGGTCGAGGGACCCTGGCAGGATGTGATCCTGTGGGAAATCCCGGTGCTCGCCATCATCAGCGAGATGCGCAACCGCTTCCGCTATCCCCAGTTTGGCGTCAGCCAGGCGCTGGATCGGCTCGATCAGAAGATCGACAAGCTGGAACAGGACCTCAGCCCGGAAGAGATGAGCGAGTTCAACCTCATCGACTTCGGTACCCGTCGCCGCTTCTCCCATGCGGTGCAGGATGCGGTCGTGGGCCGTCTCAAGGAGCGGCTGCCGGCATTTCGCGGCACCAGCAACTACCTGCTGGCCCAAAAGTACCAACTACCTGCCGTGGGCACCCAGGCCCACGAGTGGTTTCAGGCTCACCAGCAGCTCGGCTTCCCGCTCGAGCACAGCCAGCGCGCCGCCCTCACCAGCTGGCTGGACGAATTCACCAACCACCTCGGCATTGCCCTGACCGACTGCATCACCATGGACGCCTTCCTGCGTGATTTTGACTTTGAGCTGGCCAGCCGTTATCAGGGTCTGCGCCACGACTCCGGCGACCCTGTTGTGTGGGGCGAGAAGGCCATCAGCCACTACCAGCGCCTCGGCATAGACCCCACCGACAAGACGCTGGTCTTCTCCGATGGGCTCAACCTCGACAAGGCGGTGCAGCTGTTCCGCCACTTCCGTGGCCGCATCAACACCAGCTTCGGCATCGGCACCAAGCTCACCTGCGATCTGCCCGGTGTCAGCCCCATGAACATCGTCTTCAAGCTGATGGAGTGCAACGGCGGCCCGGTCGCCAAGATCTCCGACAGCCCGGGCAAGACACTGTGCCGGGATGCGGACTTCATCCGCAACCTCAAGCAGGCCTTCCACGTCGGGGTGTAACATGCCTTTTTGAGGAGCCCATCTTGCGCAGAGCACCGGTGGCCCCCTACCATGACCCTCTTGAAAGGTCCGACTGGTGTCGGGCCTTTCTCTTGCCCGAACGACAGACCACAAGGAACTGCCCATGACCTCTAAATGGATATTTGCCCTCACCACACTGCTGGCCAGCCTGGGCGCCACTGCCGCCGAACCTCTGCGGGTATCCGCCATCCCGGACGAAGCCCCCACCGAGTTGCAGCGCAAGTTCGCCCCGCTGGGAGAATATCTGGCCGAGAAGACGGGGCGCGAGGTGGTGTTCGTACCGGTCAACGATTACGCCGCCGTGGTCGAGGCGCTGGCTGCCGGCAAACTCGACATGGCCTGGCTCGGGGGTTTCACTTATGTGCAGGCCCATCGTAGGGCCGACAAGGTAGTGCCGCTGGTCCAACGCCAGGAGGATGCCCAGTTCACCTCCAAATTCATCGCCAATGCCGACAGCGGCATCAAGACCCTGGCCGACACCAGGGGCAAGGACTTCGCCTTCGGCTCCCCCTCCTCCACCTCGGGTCACTTGATGCCGCGCCACTTCCTGGCCGAGCAGGGCATCAATCCGGAACGTGACTTCGCACATGTCGCCTTCTCCGGCGCTCACGACGCCACCGTTGCCTGGGTCGCCTCCGGCAAGGTGCCGGCCGGTGCGCTCAACGCCTCCGTGTGGGACAAGCTGGTGGAAGAGGGCAAGGTCGATACCGCCAAGGTGAAGGTGATCTGGACCACGCCGACCTACTTTGATTACAACTGGACGGTGCGCGGCGACTTGGATCCGGCGCTGCAGGAGAAAATCAAGCAGGCCTTCCTCAGCCTGGATCCTGCCGTCCCGGCCCAGGCCGAGATCCTCAAGCTGCAACGGGCCAGCCGTTTCATCGAAACCAGGCCCGAGAACTACCAGGGCATAGAAGCGGCCGCGACCCAGGCCGGTCTGCTGAAGTGATCGCCGTTGCGCTGAATGGAGCAGGGCTGCGGCTCGGCGAGAGTCGCATCCTGCATCCGCTTCGCCTGCAGATCGAGGCAGGGGAGTGTGTCGCCATCATAGGGCCGAGCGGCGCGGGCAAGACCAGCCTGCTGCGGCTGATCGGCACAGAGCTGCGCGGTGAGCTGGCACTCTCCCTGTGGGGGGAAGATCCCTGGGCCCTCTCCACCCGGGCCCGCCAGCGGCTGCGCAGCCGGATCGGCATGGTCTGGCAGCAGCCTCCTCTGCCCGCCTCCCAGCCGGTGGTGACTGCCGTGCTGGCTGGCAGACTCGGCCAGTGGTCCCTCGTTCGCGCCCTGCTCTCGCTGCTGCGCCCCTGCGATCCGGACGGTGCACGGGCCGAACTGGCCCGCCTCGGCCTCGCCGACAAGTGGCAGCAGCGCTGCGGCGAGCTCTCCGGTGGCCAGTTGCAGCGGGTCGGTATAGCCCGGGTGCTCTATCAGCAGCCGGATTTGATGCTGGCCGATGAACCCGTCTCCGCCCTCGATCCCGTGCTCGCCCAAAGCAGCCTGGATGCCCTGCTGGCGCAAGCCCGCACGCGCGGCAGCACCCTGATCGCCAGCCTGCACGCGGTCGAACTGGCCCTCGAACGCTTCCCCCGCATCATAGGTTTGCGCGAGGGGCGGGTGCAGTTCGACTGCCCCGCCGCCGCCGTGACCCCGGCCATGCTGGCCGCCCTCTACGCCGGTGACCAGGAGGCACTGCCGTGTATCGGCTGATGAGCCGCTGGCGCCATCCCCTGCCCTGGCTGCTGGCCCTGGTCGGCTACAGCCTGTGGCAACAGGCCGACGGCTGGCTGGGCTTGCTCGATGGCCAGAGCTGGCGGCAGATGGGCAATTTTCTCGCCACCAGCTGGCCACCCCGCCTGGATCAGGACTTTCTGGCCCTGACCCTGACAGCTACCCTGGAGAGTCTGGCCGTGGCGACTCTGGGGCTGGCCGGTGCCCTGCTGCTCGGCATTCCTTTTGCCTTGCTCGGCTCCCGCGCCCTGTCGCTGGCCGAGCTGGGGCCTATCCCCAGCCCGCTGCGCGGCGCCTTGCGCTCTTTCAGCCGGCTCATCGCCATTCTGCTGCGCAGCCTGCCCGAGCTCATCTGGGCGCTGCTGTTCGTGCGCCTTTCCGGGCTCGGGCCCCTGGCTGCCATCCTGGCCATCGCCGTCAGCTACGGCGGCATGCTGGCCAAGGTCTACAACGAGATCATGGAGAGCGGCGCCCTGCAACCGGCCCGTGCTCTGCTGCTCGGCGGCAGCGGCCGCCTGCAGGCGCTCTGGTACGGCGTGCTGCCCGCGGTGCGCCAGGAGCTGATCTCCTACACCGTCTATCGCTGGGAGTGTGCCCTGCGCGCCTCCGTCATCATGGGTTTCGTCGGTGCCGGCGGGCTCGGCCAGCAGCTCGAACTCTCGTTGCGCATGTTTGCTGGTGGTGAGGTAGTGACCCTGCTGCTGGCCTTCATCCTGCTGGTGACCCTGGCCGACGGCCTCAGCGCCTGGCTGCGCCACACCCGTTCCCCCGGCCTGCAACTGCTTGCCTGCCTGGGGCTGGCCAGCGCCATGGCACTCCACCAGCTCGACTGGCGCATGCTGAGTTTTTCCTTCGGCGGGCTGGGCCGGTTCATCGGCGAGTTTCTGCAACCGGACTGGTCGGGGCCTTTTCTGCGAACAGTCGGCTTTGGCCTGCTCGATACGGTGCAGATGGCATTGCTGAGTACCCTGTTGAGCGCCCTGCTGGCACTGCCGCTGGCCTGTCTCGCCCGCCACTGCTGGCCACTGAGGCTGCTGTTCAACCTGCTGCGATCCGTGCCGGAGCTCATCTTCGCCAGCCTACTGGTGATCGCGGTCGGGCTGGGGCCGGTGGCGGGCATACTGGCGCTCACCCTGCACACCACAGGCGTGCTGGCCCGGCTGTTCGTGGAGACGCTGGAGAACGCGGATCAGGCCCCTCGCCTCGCCCTGCAATTGAGCGGCGCCGGCCCCACGGCCAGCTTCTGGTACGGGCTGTTTCCACTGGTGTCACGCCAGTGGCTGGCCTACAGCCTCTATCGCGGCGAGATGAACCTGAGGGCCGCCACCATACTGGGGGTGGTGGGCGCAGGGGGGCTGGGGCAGCAGCTCTATGTGTCGCTCAGCCTGTTCCGTTACGATCAGGCAGCCACCCTGATCCTGGCCATCCTGCTGCTGGTCTGGCTGGCTGAGGGGATCAGCCGCCGCTCCCGTTTGCCGCGACTGGCGCCCACCCAGCGGGACTGCCAGATCTGAATCGGGAGCAAGCAGCCGGCGTCGAGCTGGCCAGGCTCCAATCCCGATAAACAAAAAGCCCGCCGGTTTGCACCGGCGGGCTTTTTCATGGAGTACAGCGGGATCAGTCTTTCTTGGCCAGCAGGAAATTCACCAACTGGCTGAACTGTTCCTGAGAAGTAATGGATTCGATCTTAACCATGTACTTGCCGTTGACCAGGAAGGCCGGCACACCGCGAATGTTGTAGCTCTCGGTGTTGCGATCAAACTGGGACACCATGCCGGATACGGCGAAGCTGTCGACGGCACCGTCAAACTCTTCAGCCGGCACGCCGTTATCAAGGAAGATCTGCTTCACATCAGCACGGCTCTGCGGATACTGGCGTTGGGTATGGATCTTGTTGAAGATAGCCGGGGTCAGCTTGGCTTCAACATTCAGCAGGCTGGCCAGGGCATAGGCGCGCTGCATTTCCGGACCCATCTCGCGGCCCAGGAAGGCCACCGGGTTCTTCTTGAGGGGAACGCCTTCTGGCATCCCCGCTTTCAACTGTTCAACGATCGGCTCGAAGGTCGCGCAGTGCGGGCAGTAGTAGGAGAAAAACTCCACCACTTCCGGCTGGGCACTGCCTGTCTGTTTGACCACGTCATAGTTAACGCCTTCCTTGAATTCGGGGGCGGCGTGAACCATGGGGATCATCAGCATGGCAGCGAGGAAAAATAGTACTTTTTTCATGACGTTTCCTGTTAAGGGATCACTGTGAGGCACGCCCGGCGAACCGAAGCAGTGCCAAGCCTATTGCGTCACCACTCAGACGTCAATGGCAAAGGGCCACACCGGCAGGCGCTACGGCAGAGCGCGTCATCGACAGACAATCGCTGTGGGCTTATGCCGACGCGCCCTCGCTCACCACCCCGGTGTCAGGGTCAAAGGTAGTGCCTTGAGCGCGGCCAGTTGATCATGCGGCAGGTATCGCGATCTGTGGGCACCCATCAGCACTCCTGATATGTCACCACCCTGGCGTCAGGGTCAACGGTGGTGCCTTGAGCGCAGCCAGTTGATCGTGCGGCAGGTATCGCGATCTGCGGGCCCCCATCAGCACTCCTGATATGTCACCACCCCGGCGTCAGGGTCAACGGCGGTGCCTTGAGCGCGGCCAGTTGATCATGCAGGGTCGCAATCTGCTGACGCCAGTAGTGGTCGGTATTGAACCAGGGGAAGTGACGGGGAAACGCAGGGTCGTCCCAGCGCCGTGCCAGCCAGGCCATGTAGTGAACGATGCGCATGGCCCGCAGCGGCTCAATCAAGGCCAGCTCGCGCGGATCGAACTCCATGAACTCCTCATAGCCAGCCAGCAGGATATCGAGCTGGATCAACTGCTCGTGGCGCTCGCCGCTCAGCATCATCCAGAGATCCTGGATGGCGGGGCCGGTGCGGCAGTCGTCGAGATCGACAAACATGGGGCCGTCACGCCACAGAATATTGCCCGGATGACAGTCACCGTGCAGGGAGATCTGTGCCACATCCAGAGTCATGGCATCGCAGACGTGCTTGATCAGCTCGTCGAGTACACCGAAGAATTGCTTGGCCAGCCCGCTCGGCAGCCACTCGCCGGACGCCAGCAGCTCGCGCGGTTCGTGCAGCATGCTCTCCACATCCAGCCGGACGCGGTGATGGAAGGATCGGCTGGCACCGATCTGGTGAATCCGGCCAAGGTAACGTCCCACCCACTCCAGCTGATCCAGGTTGTCCACCTCGAACTGGCGGCCTCCCACGCTCTGCCAGATGGCAAAGGGGTAGCCCTGATGCTCCAGCAAGGTTTCACCCGCGAAGGAGAGCGGCGCAGCGACCGGGATCTCAGCCTCATTGAGTCGGGCGGCAAAATCGTGCTCTTCCAGGATCTGGGCACGACTCCAGCGACCGGGACGGTAGAACTTCACCACATAGCGGCGGCGCTCCTCGTCCTGAAACTGATAGACCCGGTTTTCGTAACTGTTGAGCTCGATGAGGCCGGAGTCGAGTCGCAGACCGCTGAGATCCAGCGCATCCATGATGAGGTCGGGAGTAAGGTCGGAATAGTTGAAACGCATGTCATCCACCATTAAAAAGGGGCGCCGTTGCGCCCCATTCTATCACCACTAAGCTCAATGGCGTTCCAAACCAATCAGTTGCACCAACTATTCCCATTACAGCCGGCTGATAAACTTGCTGGCCTGACGCAGTGTGCCCTTGCTGTCATCGGCTGCCGCCCCATCCCGTTTCAGCACGAACTGTATATCCAGGGTCGGCTTCTTCAGGTTGAAGGGATCGACCGCCACGCTCACCGGCAGGGTGTAGATCTCGCCCGCCTTCAGGGTCACTTCGCGGGGGCCGAACCACTCGTGCTCCGGCAGCCCTTCCACATCCAGCTGATAGGTCTGGGCATGCAGTGTCTTGTTGAGGATTTTGAGGGTATAGGTGTTCTCGATGAGCCCCTCGCTGTTCTCGCGGAACAGCTGGTTGCGATCCCGCAGTATGTCGAGCCCCATGGGCATGATGGACATGGCGTTGTAGACGAACACCCCCAGCATGATGACCATCACCAGGCCATAACCGAGCAGCTTGGGCCGCGCCACATGGGTGCTGTTATGAGCCAGCTTGTGCTCTGTGGTGTAGCTGATCAGCCCTTTCGGATAGCCCATCCGATCCATGGTCTGGTCGCAGGCGTCGACGCAGGCACCGCAGTTGATGCACTCGTACTGCAGGCCATCGCGGATATCGATGCCGGTCGGGCAGACCTGAACGCAGAGGTCGCAATCGATGCAATCCCCCAGCCCCAGCGCCTTGGGATCCGCTTTGCGGCTACGGGCACCCCGGGTCTCACCACGCTTGGTGTCGTAGCCGACGATGAAGGTGTCCTTGTCGAACATGGCTGACTGGAAGCGTGCATAGGGGCACATGTGGATACACATGATGGCACGCATCCAGCCGGCATTGCCGTAGGTACAGGCCGTGAAAAACAGTACCCAGAAGATGACCCAGCCACTCGCCTGCAGGGTAAAGAAGTCGGGTACCAGCTCGGTCACATCCTGGAAGTAGGCGACGAAAGTGAGACCGGTACCGAGGGATAGCAGGATCCAGGCCAGATGCTTGGCCCCCTTGCGGGCCAGCTTCTCGCCACTCCAGGGGGCTGCATCCAGCTTGCGCCGCTTGTTGGCGGCGCCTTCCAGTTTCTCTTCAAACCAGATGAACATGAAGGTCCAGACTGTCTGCGGGCAGAGATAGCCGCACCAGACCCGGCCGAGGAAGGTGGTCACGAAGAAGAGGGCAAAGGCGGCGATCATGAAGATCCAGGCCAGCAGGGTCAGATCCTGCGGCCAGATGGTGGCACCAAAGATGTGGAACTGCTGATGGCCAACATCAAACAGCACGGCCTGACGACCGTCATAGCGCAACCAGGGCAAGGCGACGAAGAGCACCACGAAGAACCAGCCCATGACCTTGCGCATCCGCTGCCAATAGCCGGTCTGTGCCCTCACGTAAATGCGGTTGCCGGGATTGAATCTGTCATCGCTGGCTTTGAACGTGTTCGGGTTGAAAGTCCCGGTGACGCTCTTGTCAGTCACATCCTTGATATCGATTTTTTCATGATCGGCCATTGCAAGACACAGCTCCCTTATTTGTTATGGAGCGGATTATATCTTAAACAGCCTGCTAATTGTGTGGGTAAGATGTATCTAATGTTCGAGTCGTGTCGCAATTTTCAGCAACAAAAAAAGCGTATCGCCGGTTGACGATACACCTCTCGTTGAGATTCTCTTGAAACTACTCAGCCCGGTTTGTACCGAGCCGGGATCACTTGATGCCGCGAGCCTTGAGCAGGGCTTCCTTGAAATCGGGCACATGATCCTTGGCCAGACCCGGGATCATCGCCTGCTTGTCGGATTCCCGCATCTTGAGGTGGTAGATCAGCATGTCGTCGGTCAGGTCGGACAAGGCGCCGTCATAGCCAGCTTCCGCCGCCAGTTTGGCAACAAACTGCACCAAGCTGAGATCCTGTTCCTTGATCCAGGCAGGCTGCAACAACTCCAGCAGCTCTTCGATACGATGACATTGCATAGACAACCTCTTTAATCTGTCATGTGAAACTCAGGCAACCTTACCCATCAAGGCTACTTCGATACGATCCCGCCCATTATGCTTGGCCTGATAGAGGGCCGCATCCGCTTTTTGGATAAGCTCCGCGATGGAGCCGCTCTGATCCGGCACCAGAGTGGCGACCCCGAAGCTGCAACTGACCCGGCCTGAGACCAGGGATTTCTGGTGGGGGATACCCAGGTCCTTGAGGGCCATCCGCACGTTTTCGGCAATCTGCAAGGCCCCCTGCATGCTGGTACAGGGAAGCAACAGAGCGAACTCCTCCCCGCCGTAACGAGCGGCGAGATCATCCTCGCGGCGCTGCACCTCGGCCAGCAGAGCAGCCACCCGTTGCAGACACTCGTCACCCTGCTGATGACCGTACAGATCATTGAATTGCTTGAAATAATCTACATCTACCAGCACCAGCGACAGGGGCGCCCGGGCGCGGTGACAGCGGCGCCAGGCCCGTTCCAGAGAGTCGTCGAGGTGGGCGCGGTTGGCGATGCCGGTCAGGCCATCGAGGCGGGAGGTGAGACGCAAATGCTCGGAGACGGCCTTCAGCTCGGCCACCAGATCGGCGTTGGAGAAACGGTGATAGAGGGAAGCGACCTGATCCCGCCGCAGACGGCGCAGCAGGGTCGGCAAGAAGACAAACAGATAGCCAGCCAGCATGCAGGAGACGATCCGCTCCTGCTCGTTGCCGGCCCCCAGCTCGAACAGCATGGCCAGCCCGAGCGGCAAGACGGCGCCGTAGAGGGAGCGGCGGCTGCCAAACAGCATGATGGCGCTGCCGGTGAGGATCAGGCTGGAGAGCATCATCATGGCGGCACGATAGGTGTCGGGCAGCTTGTCCATGTAGAGCAGCACACCGAGCGCCCAGATGATGGAGGTAATGGTGACCCCGATGAACAACTCGCGTTCCAGCACTGGCAAGGGGGTCTGCGTCAGACTGGACTGACGCCAGCGCAGGTGCCAGCCACGACACAGCAGCAGCAGGCAGACCAGTGCCAACCAGCCGAGCGCCTCGCCGGCGGGCAGGTAATCGTGGAACAGCAGGCTCCAGCCGAGTGCCAGCAGGCCCAGGCAAGGCAGGCTGAATGAGGAGTGAGTATAAAGCTGGGCCATGATGGCCTGCTTCACCTGACGTGTCACACTCTGAGTCAACTGCATGCTCCCTGTACAAGAGCCGCACAGTCTACCACTCCCCCTTCCGGGCCAACAATAAAACGTCTGTTATTAAGCGGTTAGTCAACCGCGTTCCAGCTCATCCAGGATAGGACACTCCGGATTTTCGTCCCCGTGGCAGCAACAGACCAGCCCTTCGAGGGAGGTCAGCATGGCCTGCAAGCCTGCGATGCGGCTGCGCAGATCGACTATTTTCTCCTGCGCCAGCTTCTTCACCTGAGCGCTGGTTCTGTGTTCGTTCCGATAGAGCGCCAACAGCTCCTGGCACTCCTCCAGATTGAAGCCTGTCTCCCGCGCACGCTTGACGAAGCGCAGCTCCCGCAACGCACCCTCCGTGTAGCTGCGATAACCGTTATCGCTGCGTACAGGGGCTGAAATGAGGCCGATACTCTCGTAGTAGCGGATGGTCTTGGCGGTCAGTCCCGTCGCCTTGGCTACCTTGCTGATGTTCATGGATGACTCCTTAACGGTTCGATTCAGTGCTGACATGGTGGCTGGCATGGGCGAGCGCCCGCGGTTGCCAGCGTTTCAGTAACAGGGAATTGCTCAAGACTGTGATGCTGCTCAGGGCCATGGCCGCCCCCGCCAGCTCGGGGCTGAGGTAACCCAGCGCCGCCAGCGGAATGCCGATGATGTTGAACACGAAGGCCCAGAACAGGTTCTGCTGTATGGTGCGCCAAGTGGCCGCCGAGATGTCGATGGCATCGGCCACCAAGCGAGGGTCAGATCGCATGAGAGTGATGGAGGCGGTCTCCATTGCCACATCGGAGCCGGAGCCCATGGCGATCCCCACATCTGCCGCCGCCAACGCAGGGGCGTCGTTCACCCCGTCCCCCACCATGGCCACCAGCCCCTGGGTGCGGGCGCGCAGCGCCTCCACTTTTTCCACCTTGCCCGCAGGCAGCACGGAGTCAAAGGCTCCGTCCAACCCCAGCTTGGCGGCGATATGGGCCACCGGCGCCGGCGCATCACCGCTCACCAGCCAGCTGGCGATGCCGCGCTGGCGCAGGGTAGCGATGGCCTCGGGGCTCTCGGGGCGCAAGGTATCGGCCAGGGCCGCTATGCCGGCCACCACACCGTCGATGGCCACCCAGACCCGGGTCGCGCCGTCGGCGGCTTGTTCATCCTGTTGTGGTACGTCAATGCCGAGCTGGGCCAGCAGACTGGCATTGCCGATGGCGACCGAATGATCCGCCACCTGGCCGAGGATACCGGCCCCGACCCGCACCTCCACCGCCTCCGGCTGGGGCAGCACGGCATCCTGACCGGCCGCCTCGCGCATGGCCAGCGCCAGCGGGTGCTCACTCGCCTGCTGCAGTGCGGCGGCGAAGCGCAGCTGCTCGTCGTTGCCGCTCCAGCTCGCCAGCACCGGCCGCCCCTGAGTGAGGGTACCTGTCTTGTCGAAGATCAGCGCCTTGATGGCGTGGGCCTTCTGCAGGGTATCCACATCCTTGATCAGAATGCCGTGGCGCGCCGCCACCCCGGTGCCGGTGACGATGGCGGCCGGCGTGGCCAGTCCCAGCGCGCAGGGGCAGGCGATCACCAGCACGGCCACCGCCGCCAGCAGCGCCTGACCGAAGTCGTTGCCGATGGCGTACCACACCAGCAGGGTGAAGAGGGCGATGGCCATCACCACAGGCACGAACACGGCGGAGACCTTGTCCACCAGCTGCTGCAGCGGGGCCTTGCCCATCTGGGCACTCTCCACCAGGGCGATGATCTTGCTGAGGCTGGAGTCCTCCCCCACCGTGGTGGCCTCGATCTCCAGCACGCCGGAGCGGTTGATCGCACCGCCCAGCACCTTGTCGCCCTCGCCGCGCAGCACCGGCAGGCTCTCGCCGGTGAGGATCGACTCATCCAGCTCGCTCTCGCCGCTCACGATTCTGCCGTCCACCGGCACCCGCTCACCCACCAGCACCCGCAGCCGATCGCCGCGCAGCACTTCGTCGATGGCGACGCTCTGCCAGCTCTCACCGCGCCAGACGGTGGCGGTTTCCGGCCGCAGCGCCATCAGTTCGCGAATGGCGGACTGGGTGCTGCGTCGGGCCCTGGCTTCCAGCAGCTTGCCGAGGGAGATCAGGGTGATGATGATGGCGCTCGCCTCGAAATAGAGCTGGCCGCTGGCGGCCATCCCCAAGGTCAGCAGCAGATAGAGGCTGTAGAAATAGGCGGCACTGGTGCCGGTCGCCACCAGCACATCCATGTTGGCGGAGCGGTTCTTGATGGCGAGCCAGGCACCGCGATAGAAGCGGGCCCCGATCCAGAACTGCACCGGGGTGGCAAGCACCAGCTCCAGCCAGGCGGGCAGATGCCAGGGCAGCAGACCGGCCATTGAGAACATGCCCACCAGCAGCGGCAGGGTCAGCAGGGCCGACATAACAACCTGGATCAGCGCCTTGTACGCGGCGGCGGCTTCCTGCTCTTCACGCGCCTGCAACTGCTGGCGGCGACCGCTGGCAGAGCCCTGCGCCAACTGGGCTCCAAAACCGAGCTCCTCTATACGTTCGCGCAACGAGGCCGGCGTCTGCATACCCGGCACCAGCTCGATACGGGCCTGCTCGATGGAGAAATTGACCTCAGCCGAAATAACGCCAGGCAATGCCGCCAGCATCTTGTTCAGACGAGCCGAGCAACCGGCACAGGTCATGCCGCTGATCTGGAAGGAGAGCGTCTCGTGGCCATAGTCATAGCCCTGTGCCTGAATGCTCTCCAGCACAGCCGGCAAACGATCGGGGCTGGCCAGGTCGATGGCGGCCTGCTCCAGCGCGAAGTTGACGGTCGCCTCGACCCCCTCCAGCTTGTTGAGGGCGGTCGTGATGCGGCTGGCGCAATTGGCGCAGCTCATGCCTGTGAGCGGCAGCTGCAGATGGATGGGTAATTGAATATGAGTGGTCATCTTGTTCCTCCTCGGAACCCGTCGGCCAGAACGAGCACCGACCAGCAAACCCTAACCTTTACCTTAAGGGTAAGCTCAAGCCACCTGACTCACTTTTTGCAGATGAAAAAATGGCGCCCGTTTGCTGCCAGAGAGCAAACGGGCGCCGCATTCAACTATTACGCGGTGTGATCAGCTCAGATGCCGTATTGGGCGCGGTACGCCTTCATGGCAGCCAGTTGCGTAGCCAGCTCCGGCTGCTCGGCCTGCTTCTCTTCCAGATAGGCGATGAGATCCCCCATCTGGATGATGGCGATGATGTGGGCGCCGTAGTCACGCTCCACCTCCTGAATGGCGGAGAGCTCACCCTTGCCCTTCTCCTGACGATCCAGCGCGATCAGTACGCCAGCCAAGGAGGCGCCGTTGGCCTGGATCAGATCCATGGATTCGCGGATGGCGGTACCGGCGGTGATGACGTCGTCCACCAGCATGATGCGCCCCTTGAGCGGGCTGCCCACCAGATTGCCGCCCTCGCCGTGATCCTTGGCCTCCTTGCGGTTGAAGCACCAGGGCACATCCACATCGTGTTGCTCCACCAGCTGCACGGCGGTGGCGGAGGCGATGGGGATCCCCTTGTAGGCCGGGCCAAACAGCACATCGAATTCGATGCCGGCATCCATCAGGGCGGCGGCATAGAAGCGGCCGAGGCGGGCCAGATCGCGGCCGCTGTTGAACAAACCTGCGTTGAAGAAATAGGGGCTTTTACGACCGGATTTCAGGGTGAATTCACCGAATTTGAGGACCTGCTTCTCCAGGGCGAACTCGATAAATTGACGCTGGTAGGCTTTCATTCTGGCTCCTTGCTTGGCTTGTCGTTTACTTGTGTGGGGGTATAAAAAAACGCGGTCAATGCCGCGTTTTTCAAAACAGAAATTAGGAGAGCGACTGCTTCTGCAGCGCGATAATCTCTTCGATGCCGCCCTTGGCGAGCGCCAGCATGGCCAGCAACTCCTCATGGGTAAAGGGCTCGGCCTCTGCGGTGCCCTGCACCTCGATGATGCGACCATCCTCGGTCATCACCACGTTCATGTCGGTCTCGGCGGCGGAATCTTCGATGTACTCCAGATCGCAGATGGCTTCCCCTTCGAACATGCCGACGGAGACGGCGGCGATCATCTGCTTGAGCGGGCTCTGCTTGATCAGTCCCTTCTCCACCATCCAGTTCAGGGCATCCACCAGGGCCACGCAGGCACCAGTAATGGCAGCGGTGCGGGTGCCGCCATCAGCCTGCAGCACGTCACAGTCAACGGTGATGGAGTGCTCGCCCAGCGCGGTCAGATCGACAGCCGCACGCAGGGAGCGGGCGATCAGACGGGAGATCTCCAGAGTACGGCCACTCTGCTTGCCGGCGGCCGCTTCGCGGTTCATCCGGGAATGAGTGGAGCGCGGCAGCATGCCGTATTCGGCAGTGACCCAACCCTGACCCTTCCCTTTCAGAAAGCGCGGTACGCTGGTGTCGACGCTGGCGGTGCAGAGCACGCGAGTGTTACCGAACTCCACCAGCACTGAGCCTTCTGCATGTTTGGTGAAATTGCGGGTAATGGTAACCGGGCGAAGTTGCGCGGCACTGCGATCGCTGGGACGTGACATGGAACGGACCTCTGGGCTGGCTCAAATTGGCGGGGGATTATAAGTGATCCCGCCCCAAATATCAGCCGCTAAGAAGCGGTTCCTGATCAGTCGTGAAAGACCGTCGCCAAGGTGAATGAGCGCGCAGGAACAGGCAGCAATAACCATCAATAGGGATGCAGGGCAGCAGCGCCACAAAAGCTGGACCTGGTTCTAAAACCACGGCATCGGCTGACGAGCAGGGCCGGGCTGAGTATACTGGCCCCACACTTCATCAAGCTCGGAACAATCAATGATTCACAGCATGACCGCCTACGCCCGCAAGGAATTCAAGGGCGACTGGGGCACAGCCGTTTGGGAAATTCGTTCGGTCAACCAGCGCTATCTGGAAACCTACATTCGCCTGCCGGAGCAACTGCGCAGCCTGGAGCCGGTGCTGCGTGAACGTTTCCGCGCCAAGCTGCAGCGCGGCAAGGTGGAGTGCAACCTGCGTTTCGAAGCAGCACAAGCCGCCGCCAGCCAGCTGCACATCAATGAAGAGCTGGCCAAGCTGATCATAGACAGCGCCAACTGGGTAATGAAAGAAGCGGGCCAGGGCCAGCTCAACCCGGTCGACGTGCTGCGCTGGCCGGGTGTCATGGCCGCCGCCGAACAGGACATGGACGCTGTTGCCACCGAGCTGCTCGGCGGGTTTGACCAGACCATGGAGGATTTCATCGCCTCCCGTGCCAGCGAGGGTGCCAACCTCAAGAACTTGATCCAGCAGCGTCTGGATGGCATTCAGGTGGAAGTGAAGAAAGTACGCGTGCACCTGCCACAGATCATAGAGTGGCAGCGCCAGAAGCTCACCGATCGCCTGACCGAGGCCAAGGTGGAACTGGATCCGGCCCGGATCGAGCAGGAAATCGTGCTGCTGGCCCAGAAGATCGACGTGGCTGAAGAGCTGGATCGCCTGGAGATGCACATCAGCGAAACCATCAAGATCATGAAGAAGGGTGGCGCCTGTGGTCGCCGTCTGGACTTCATGATGCAGGAGTTCAACCGCGAGTCGAACACGCTCGGTTCGAAATCCATCAACGCCGACGTGACCCAGTCCGCCGTCGAGCTGAAAGTCCTCATCGAACAGATGAGAGAGCAGATCCAGAACATAGAGTGATGGATGCAAGAAGCCCGTCAGCGACGGGCTTCTACTTTGTGTTCGCACTACGCCACCATTGGCTTGAGCCAGATCAGATTTTCACTCAGAGCCGACAGCATCTGACTCGCTTGTGCGGTATGCTGGCACGCTGATGATCAACAACGACCTCTATTGAGGCCTGCCTTATGAAATACCTTGTAGTACAAACCAAGCAGATAGGGGATGTGCTGATCTCCACCGCGCTGTGCAACAACCTCAAGCAGAACGAGCCAACCGGGGAAGTTCACTATCTGGTCATGGACTATTGCGCGGGTATGGCGCAGGGCAACCCCAATATAGATCGACTCATCGTCATCGAGAAAGCCAGGCGCAACGACTGGCGTTACATGAAGGACCTGCTGCTGGATATCCGCCGCGAAAACTATGACGTGGTGGTCAACAGCCAGGGCCAGATGATAGGCCTGCTGACTTGCCTCTTCTCCGGCGCCAGGTTGCGGATAGGATTTGACTCCTTCCCCTGGCGGCTCGGCCACAACCGCATAGTGCGCTTTCGCAAAGACACCGAATTCCAGGGCAACAGCACGCTGGTTGACGACAGGTTCTCGCTGCTAAAACCCCTCAAACTGGCCAGGGAAGATCGCAATTACCATCTCTGGCTGAGTGAGGAAGAAAAACAGCAGGGACGTGAAACCTTGCAGGCAGCCGGCGTCGATCCCGCGCGATCCTTGATCGCCATGGGGGTCAACTCGCTGGGGCACTACAAGCGCTGGCCCATCGACTGCTTCGCCCAGGTTGCCCAATGGCTCATCGAACAGCACAACGCCCAGATCCTGATCTACTGCGGGCCGGGAGAAGAAGAGTACAACCGCAGCCTCAAACCGCTGCTGTCAACCGAGCTGCAGGCCAGCGTGTTTGACCACATCAAGACCCGCTCGGTGCGGGAACTGGTGGGTCTGTTCGCCCATTGTCAGCTGTTTGTCGGCAATGATACAGGCCCGCGCCACATGGCCCAGGCCATCGACCTGCCCCTGCTGACCATAGTCGCCCCGGGCGGCGACAAGATCATCGCCAACCCGGTCAACCACCCCCGTTATCAAGCCATCGATATCTTCGATGCCAAGGGGGCAGAAACTGACCAGCTTTCAGCACTGAATAAAAATGGCACGAATGAACAACTCTATCGCCTCATTACCCCTGAGATGGTGACGGAAAGACTGAGTACACTTATTGCTCAATTGAAAGCAACATAGAAAGCGCGTCAGATATTGCATGACTTTCTACATTGTTCATATCCGCATTGATGCCTGGAGAGTGGCTAAATATCACCTTGGTTAAGGGCGAGGGACTTGGTAGCCATTGATTGAACTCATTCCCATGTAGTGGGTAAATAGCGATTAGTGGTTTTTTGAGTCCGGCTGCGATATGAACGATGGCAGTATCGACCGAAATGACCACGTTGGCTGCCCGAATGCAATAAATTGCATCCTCAATTGTATTCACCCCTTCCAGTAGCGCCACATTGTTTGCACCACAACCATTTATCATTTTCTGTGCATCCTCACGAGTAGCCGGTGAGGAAAGTAGAGCAAAATGACGAGTGGGGAAACACTGACCCAAAACAGTCAGCAATTCCGTTACCTTTCCTTGTGACATGGACTTGTAACGCGTGCTACCAAAAGGATTGATGATAATACTATTGTCGCAGCCAGATATAACCTTGTCTCTAGCAACATCGGGGATGATATATGTAGTATCTACATCCATTAACCCTAACATGTTCAATAGATATGTATATTTCTCTTGAAATAGCATGCCCTTGGTAGTATCAGAGAGCTTTATATTTACCCGTGCGACATTATCATCCAGCGATGCGATATTGGTTGGTGATAACTTATACAAAAAGTATAAGTCTTTCATCTTCATCCCTTCGGTGAGATGTATTGCCAGATCCACATGAGGAATTGACAAGGCTATATCGCAAAGAGTTTTGTAACTTGGCCTTTTAGTTACTTCTATCACATGGTCAACACCAAACCCCTCTCGATACAAAGGTGCCAAGGCAGGGGAGGTAATAACAGTAATGAATTTATTAGGCAGCTTTTTCAGCTCTCGAAAGAAAAATGATGAGGCAAATGAATCGCCTATCTTAGCATCCCAACGAATAACTAAAATATGACTTATGTCTCCTTGCAAGCCAAGAGGGGTCTTCTTGTCAAAAAAAATAATTCCCAAGGCTCGACGAATCCGGTCGCGTAATAGCTGCAGATATCCAATCACGATTCGACCTCTCGGTTAGCCAGATGAGGACCATAGTTGCGATCATCGATCGTTGTCTCAAACAATCCTACATCCATGCAGCTTGGCTCAACTCCGGATGCAGTCAGTCCATTCAATTGCAACCGCCCGGTCAGATAATCAGAGGGCATTCTGATTGGATATGCCTTGCTTAATAATTTTTTAGCGCCAGACAATGTCAATATATAACCAGCAGTAGAGATTATCCCACGTTTAGAGCTACAACTTGGGGTGCGATATCTTGCAAGACGATATCCCTCTGGCAAAGGCTTCATCCATGGCCAACATTTAGCTTTGCCATGATACAAGAAAATAATCTCAGAATGACTCTTTGCAATGGCGCTCTCCATAATCGCGTTGAAGTGCATATGGATATATATATCATCCTCCAGCACCACACAACGCTCTATGTTTTTTTCCACCATCATCTCATACAACCTGATATGACTCATGGCACAGCCTACTTCGCCCATGCTGAGATCGTGACCACACGTCTCACGGGCAAGGGGAAAGTCAACATGCTGCAACTCAGCATCACTCAACGCTTTACCATCGACTGCATCGAAAAATGTAAATTCAAGGCCAAGATGCTTCATCTGTTTAATCAGCATTGCTCGCCGATCTTGACTTCGAGAAAGACTAATGACAAATATCGGAATCATAATGTGCTCTCATTTACTTTTATTTCAGATGAATGCCAAACAAATATCATACTCAAGACATATAGATATAGTATGTCTTGATGTTCAAATGGTACGTCGCTGAATGCACTGATGGCAAAGGAAAGTGGAATCAGAACACATGCTGCATCTCCACCCATTTTTTTTATGGACAACCATAGAGGTAGGAAAAGGAATGCTACCAGCACGACAAAACCTATCCCACCTCGAATAACCAGATTCTGCATATATTGGCTGTGAGCATGTGCCAAGGCAGCATTCAGAGCCAATGGAGGAACCAATCCTCGCGCGACCTGCTCTTGTTTCAATGCATCAAAACCATTAGTACCCACTCCGGTAACAGGTGCATCCAGAAACCCAAGCCAAGCACTCTGCCATGCAACGACCCTCAACCCCCACGAAGAGTTGTACGATCCTTTTTCAGCCAAATTAAGATCAGAAACCGCATCTGCGACCCTGAGTTGTACCAATTGATTGGTATGGTAAGTAATACCCATGGATGCGATGCACAATATTGCTATGGCAATATATTTCCATGGTTTGAATAACGCCTTGTAGCAAATGACATAACCAACGATACCACCAAGGGCCAACCAGACCCCCCGACTCTGGGACAGATAGAGAGCAAACAGGGCCGCCACCAACGCGACCAAGGCACCATACCTTATCCAGCGCAACAGTTGCCTCTGCTGGAACACAAACCAGTTCAATATCGCCAGTGTCAATGCAGCCTGTGAAAAGAGAATGGCATTGGTAAATCCTTCAACTCTGACAATACCACTCTGATATTGCCAGAGGCTCATAATACCCAAGCCAATACCCCCAGTGACAATCGCAGCATAGCCCAATGTCAACAGAACTGGCTTGCGTGGTATCATCAACGCAAACACGACAACGTAGAATAAACCACGCATCACACCATATTGATCACCATGGATCAGCCGGTTTACAAAAATCATGACTGCATAGGCTGCCAAGACCCAGAGAATACGCCGGTCCTCAAGCCCGACGTCTCGCTTTTTACCAACAAAGTAATTTAGCAGACCAAATACGGATGCCACGACGAGTAGATTGGAAAGAATTGTCTGGCCGGCTGGTACCAAAAAAAGGCCGCAAAAGGAAAACATAATCACCAGCGCAAACAAGGCTGTCGTAGCTTTGTCGAGCAGTTCGAGGCTTCTAATGGACATCAATTATTATTTCCTGAATACGTAGTTACCCCGAATCTTCCGCCACAGGCCAAAAACATCGGTACGAGGGAAAATGGCGATGCGACGGATCCGGTAGGGATCCTGATGCATGGCTCGGGGACCACTGTTGGTGGCTACGGCAAAGCGGTAACCAGCGGCCTGTGCCTGCTCCTTGGCGCTATCATCCATGTCCCCATAAGGGTAAGCAAACGACAGCAGCGAATAGCCAAGCAATGCCTCCAACTGTCGTTTATTTTCTCTTATTTCATGGGCTTGTTGCTCGGGGGGGAGCTTGCTCAGCCGTGGATGGGTCAGGGTATGGCCCCCAATCTCCACATGGCCGGAGGCCACCAGTGCTTTTATCTGCTCCCCATTCATCAGGGAAATCTGGGTATCCGGGTTGGTGGGGTGTTCCACGTCCCAGCGATTATGCTCCTCTCCCGTCACCACATATACCACGGCTTTGTAATCGTATTTTTCAAGCAATGGCAGCATGCGGGTCAGGTTGTCCTGGTAGCCGTCATCGGCGGTGATCATCAGGTACTTCTTGCCATATTCCAGGCGATGAATGAAGCCCCTGTCAGCCAGATCGCGGAAGGTCAGCGTCTCGTAGCCCAACCATTTCAGCAAGCGCAGATGCTTCTCAAACATGGCAATCGGCATCCAGGTACCATGCACCCCCTTCTCGCTGTCATGCTCGATAAAGCGGTGATACATGACGATAGGCATCTCCCGGCGCAGGGTCTCGACTACAGCATCCTGATAGACAGACTCCAGACCGGATACTACCCCTTGCAAGCCATACTCAGCCTGAATGCGCTGGCAAATAACGTCAGGCACACTCCGGCTGGCCAACGCAGGCAGAATTTGCGCCTTCAAGGCAGCGAAGTCGATAGCCAGATCCTTGGGGCCTATGTCACCAAAGTTGCTGGCCAGCGCCTCCGCCAGATTCTGTTCAGTCACCAGACCAATCGCCTTGGCCTCGCCGATGGCAAACGCAGGGCGCCCGCACAGCAGTGCCTCCATTGCGACCCTACCAGCCCCGATCACCAGATCGCAACCCGCCAGCAAGGCAGGCACATCATCCACATAGCCGACAAAATCGACCTGGTTCTGAAAGCGACAGAAACGCTCGGGCACCTGACTGCCGCTCACCACACGAACCTGACAAGTGTCCAGATCAAGCACCTCATCCAGCAGGCGATAACAGAGCTCGCCCTTGGGACCGCTCAGGCGACCTATGATGGCGATCACAGGCCTGGCATTGTCAGGCACAGGCACAGGCTGGAACTTGTCGGTCTCGATACCGTTGCGCAGTACCTGCACTATGTCCGGATCCACCCCCAGGTTGTCGATGATCTGGTGGGCTATGTCTTCACAGACAGCCACAGCCCTAAACCCAAGGGCATGGAAGGCCTTGCGAGAGGCGTGTACCGGCTGACGCCCATGTACCGTGGTGATCATAGGGGTACCGGTCAGCTTGCAGGCCACATAGCTGCTCCAACCGGAGGCTCGGGAGTGGGCGTGTACCAACTGAATATGGTGCTTCTTGATGAGATAGATGAGGTAAAACACATGCAAGAAACGGCGCAATATGCTGCGCTTGTTGAAACGCAGCTTGAACACCGGCCCCAGAGTAGGCTTGGTCAGCGTATCCGATACGTAGCAAACCTGATGACCACGTCGGGTCAATTCGTTACCGACAGTGGTGGCATAGACCTCAGCTCCCGTCACTTCGAGCTGGGAGAGTGCCATCAATATGTTCATATTTTTCCCACCCACAACGTATTCTATACATCTCTCTACCATTTCATGAGAGAGCGGTAGACGAATTTCATCATGCCGATGAGGCGATGACTAGGTATTTAATAGTGTCTCAATATCTTGCATGCTGCGTTCGAAGCTGAAAAATTCAGATCGCTGCTTTGATAACTCAGCATAGCGTTCACGAATGGCATCATTCTCCAATAGCATTTTCAAACCATCAGCTAACGCTTGTGCATTCGCAATGGGTACCAAATGACCAAACTCTCCATTGCTTAATGCCTCTTTGGGTCCGGTACACTCGGTCGACACGATGGGTTTGCCGAGCGTCATCGCCTCAACCAGTACAACTGGATACCCTTCATAATGAGAAGAAATGACAAATATGTCACAACCTGCGATGTAGGGATAAGGGTTATCTTTGAAACCAAGCAAGTTAGTATTATTACCCAGTTGATGCTCTGTGATATAGGCTTCCAGGGTCGACCTGTCCGATCCTTCACCAAGAATCGTCAAGTGATAATTCAATCCCGCAGATATGTTTATTCTGTGAGCATCCAACAGAACATCAAATGCCTTTTGATCATTGAGCAAGCGACCAACAGCCAATACATTGAGGCCCGAACCAACTCTGATTTTCTGTTCGCCACCATCAATGATTTTTTTTAGATCTATCGGGTTATAAATAACTGAGGTAATATCATTGAGGGCAGGGTAAAGACTCAAAATTGAATGCTTAGAACCTTCCGAAACACAGATTATTTGATCCATGCTCTCATATACGGCCTTCTCTATCTCTCTTGGCAGGGTATGATGTTTCTCCAGGTCTATATGTACCCATGCTATTTTTTTCTTGGGACCATCCAGGTGGGATAATAGCAAACTACTGTCACCCTCCAGAAAAGAAACCCCGACATCATACTCTTCTGGAAACGACATATTGGCTAGCCATGGCTTTGATAGAACTACATTAAGCCATCTTTTCTTTAGCGAATACATCATTCCTCTACGCACTAGCCCCGTAGGCTCTGCATCTAGCAGGTACCGTATTTTTACATGAGGTGGTATTTTTGATAAATACATTCCCTCACGTTTCAATAATAACAACGTGACGTCATACTTTATATCATCAAGACTATTGACAATATTAACCAATACCTTTTCAGCCCCTCCTCCTCCCAACGTCTCCATCAGGAATAGCACTTTCTTTTTCATACTTAAAGTCACTTCAATTGGAGGTTTTAATACTAAAAATACGGGCCATCTCTTTAGGAGACGGCCCGGACTCCATAAGGCTGATTTACGCCCGGTTCAACCAGACCATGTAATCGGCCACGCCTTCGGCCACTGTCTTGAACTCGGCGTCATAACCCACGCTGCGCAGCCTGGTCAGGTCTGCCTGGGTGAAGCTCTGATAGCGCCCCTTGAGATGATCCGGGAAAGGGATGTACTCAATGGCGCCCTGCTGGTGATGCTTGATCACGGCCTCGGCCACGTTCTGGAAAGGCTCGGCTCGGCCGGTGCCGCAGTTGAAGATGCCGGAGTGCTGCGGGTTCTGCCAGAACCAGAGGTTAACCTTGCAGACATCGTCCACATAGATGAAATCACGCATCTGGCCACCATCCGGGAAACCGTCACAGCCCTCAAACAGCTTGGGATTGTCACCCTGCTTCACCTGGGTATTGAGGTGGAAGGCAACGGAAGCCATGGAGCCCTTGTGCTGCTCGCGTGGACCGTAGACGTTGAAGTACTTCAGACCCACGACCTGGGAGTTGATCTCAGGCAGCCAGCGGCGCACGTACTGGTCGAACAGCTGCTTGGAGTAGCCATAGACGTTGAGCGGCTGCTCGAACTTGGGATCTTCGATGAAGTTGTCGTTGCGGCCACCGTAGGTCGCGGCGGAGGAGGCATAAATGAACGGAATTTCCCGCTCGATACAGTAGTGGAACAGATCCTTGGAGTACTCGTAATTGACCTCCATGATGAACTTGCCATTCCACTCAGTGGTGGCGGAGCAGGCACCTTCATGGAAGATCACCTCGATGCCGTCATCCCACTCTTCAAATTCGTCACCGGAGACGATCCGCGCCTGGAACTCGTCCTTATCCATGTAATCGGCAATGGTCAGGTCGACCAGATTGACGAACTTGGTGCCGTCGGTCAGGTCATCGATGACCACGATATCGGTCCGTCCTTGAGCGTTCAGCTGCTTGACCAGATTGCTGCCGATAAAGCCAGCACCGCCAGTTACTACGATCATGGAGTTTGCCTCGCGTACGTTGATGGTCACATGTGACTGCTTGTTAAAGCTGTGTATAGTGAGCCAATTTGAAATTGCCGAAAAGTTTATCACGGGCCGCAAGGGGATTCGACCTTGATGCAAGGGGCCCGCCAGAGGGAACAGTGATGAAAACCAGAGACAGGATCATTCACAGCGCCACCGAGCTGTTCAACGATCAGGGTGAACGCAACATCACCACCAACCACATTGCCGCCCATCTGGGCATCAGCCCAGGCAACCTTTATTACCATTTCAGGAATAAAGAAGACATCATCCACTCGATTTTTGATCAATATGCCCGTCACCTGAGCGAGAGCTTTACCCCGGCGCGCAGCAACGAGATCAAGCTGGAAAACCTGATGGGCTACCTGGATGCCATCTTTTATCTGATGTGGCAGTTCCGTTTTTTCTACGCAAATTTACCGGACATCCTCAGTCGCGATGAGCCATTGCAGCAGAAGTATCTCAAGGCCCAGGAGCAATTGCGCTCCTCCGTGGTCGCCCTGCTCAGGAGCCTGCGCGAAGGGGGTATCATAGATGTCAACGACGAGGACCTGCCCGACCTTGGCCAGACCATCAAGATGGTGGTGACCTGCTGGATCCCGTTCCAGATTGCCCAGGCCCCCCATACCCGCATCACCAAGCCACTGCTCTACCAGGGGGTATTGCGGGTGCTGTTCCTGCTGCGTCCCTATATTCAGCCCCAGGTGGCCGGGCAGATCCGTCAACTGGAGCAGCATTACAGTCAACTGGCCCAACCAGCAGGGTGAGATCTGTTTCACAATTGTTGAATGTCAGCACAATCATTTGAATTCACCGCAACAGATTGCAGTAAAATACTGCCCATTGTTGATAAACAGCTGCAATAGCCAATAAGGATCGAGGATGTCTAACGGATTCTATCGTCACCTGACCGAGCAACTTGGCCAAGTACAGGCTGAAGGATTGTACAAGCAGGAGCGCATCATCACCTCGGCCCAACAGGCCCAGATTGCGGTGGGCGGTGAGCAGGTACTGAACTTCTGTGCCAACAACTATCTGGGACTGGCCAACCACAAGGAACTTATCGAAGCAGCCCATCAGGGGCTCGATAGCCACGGCTTCGGCATGGCCTCGGTGCGCTTCATCTGCGGTACCCAAGACAACCACAAGGTGCTGGAACAGAAGCTCTCTGCCTTCCTCGGCACCGAGGATACCATCCTCTACTCCTCCTGCTTCGATGCCAACGGCGGCCTGTTCGAAACCCTGTTCGGTGCCGAAGACGCCATCATTTCCGATGCCCTCAACCATGCCTCCATCATAGACGGCGTGCGGCTGTGCAAGGCCAGGCGTTATCGCTATGCCAACAACGACATGGCCGAGCTGGAAGCCCAGCTCAAACAGGCCAACGCCGATGGTGCCCGTTTCAAGTTGATCGCCACCGACGGCGTCTTCTCCATGGATGGAGTCATCGCCGATCTGAAATCCATCTGCGATCTGGCCGACAAGTACGATGCCCTGGTGATGGTGGATGATTCCCACGCAGTCGGATTCATTGGCGACAACGGTCGCGGCACCCATGAATACTGCGGTGTGCTGGACAGAGTCGACATCATTACCGGCACCCTGGGCAAGGCACTGGGAGGCGCCTCCGGTGGCTACACCTCAGGCAAGAAAGAGGTGATCGACTGGCTGCGTCAACGCTCCCGTCCCTACCTTTTCTCCAACTCGCTGGCCCCCTCCATCGTCTCGGCCACCATCAAGGTGATCGACATGCTGGCCGACGGTCACGAGCTGCGCGCCCGCCTGAAAGAGAACAGCCGTTACTTCCGCGAGCGGATGAGCGCTGCCGGATTCACCCTGGCAGGTGCCGATCACGCCATCATCCCTGTGATGCTGGGGGATGCCAAGCTGGCCTCCGAAATGGCGAGCCGCATGCTGGCCGCCGGCATCTACGTGGTGGGTTTCTCCTTCCCTGTCGTCCCCAAGGGCCAGGCCCGCATTCGCACCCAGATGTCCGCCGCTCATACCCGTGAACAGCTGGACAAGGCGATCGATGCCTTCATCGGCATCGGCCGCGAACTCGGTGTCATCTGATTTGAACCAAGGGGCTGCAGCCCCTTTTTTCTGCATTCATCGTGATTGACTGGCATGAAGGAACAACCATGAAAGCACTCTCCAAACTCAAAGCCGAAGTCGGCATCTGGATGACGGATGTCCCGGCACCCGAGCTCGGCCACAACGATCTGCTGATCAAGATCCGCAAGACCGCCATCTGTGGCACCGACATGCACATCTACAACTGGGACGAATGGGCCCAAAAGACCATCCCCGTGCCCATGGTGGTCGGTCATGAATACGTGGGCGAAGTGGTCGCCGTCGGCCAGGAAGTGCGTGGCTTCGCCGTGGGGGATCGGGTCTCCGGCGAGGGCCACATTACCTGCGGTCACTGCCGTAACTGCCGGGCCGGCCGCACCCACCTGTGCCGCAACACCATAGGGGTCGGCGTCAACCGCCCGGGTTCCTTCGCCGAATATCTGGTGATCCCGGCCTTCAACGCTTTCAAGCTGCCCGACAACATCCCCGATGAACTGGCCGCCATTTTCGACCCGTTCGGCAACGCAGTGCACACTGCGCTCTCCTTCGACCTGGTGGGCGAAGACGTGCTCATCACAGGTGCAGGCCCCATCGGCATCATGGCTGCAGCCGTCTGTCGCCACGTGGGAGCCCGTCATGTGGTGATCACGGACGTCAACGAATATCGGCTGGAGCTGGCTCGCAAGATGGGTGCCACCCGCGCCGTCAACGTCAGCAAAGAGAAACTTGCTGACGTGATGAGCGAACTCGGCATGACTGAAGGCTTCGACGTGGGGCTGGAGATGTCCGGTGTGCCCTCGGCCTTCCAGGACATGATCGACAAGATGAACCACGGCGGCAAAATTGCCATGCTCGGCATCCCCCCCTCCACCATGGCCATAGACTGGAACAAGGTGATCTTCAAGGGACTGTTTATCAAAGGGATCTACGGCCGCGAGATGTTCGAGACCTGGTACAAGATGGCAAGCCTGATCCAGTCAGGTCTGGATCTCACTCCCATCATCACCCATCATTTCCATATCGATGACTTCCAGCAAGGCTTCGAAGCCATGGGGTCAGGCAAGTCCGGCAAGGTAATCCTCAGCTGGGACAAATAAGCCCTTGGGTCGCCCTCTTTCATGAAACCCGGTGAATACCGGGTTTTTTTATCATGCATCCTCACCAGTTTGTGATCTGACGAAGAAACTTTGCACGCAGAGTGCTTAACACTTCACACACAAGCGTTTAAATGGCTGTAACTATTCGGTTATAATCCAGCCGTTTTCTAGGGATAATAAAAGCCTGCTGGGAGTACATGAGCGTGTTGAAAAAACTGAGCTATTTGCTGGCTGTCGGAATGACGGCTGCCAGTTTGTCCGGCGTTGTACTTGCTGCCGATGAGATGTCACCGGACGCGATTGCCGAACGGATCAAGCCCGTCGGTCAGGTCTATACCGCCAAGGAGCTGGAAGGGATTGCGACTGCAGGCGCAGCTCCTGTGGCGGCAGCACCATCCGGCCCACGTGATGGCGAGGCCGTGTACAAAGGGGCGTGCTTTGCCTGTCATGACATGGGTATTGCCGGTGCCCCCAAACGCGGCGACAAGGCTGTGTGGGAGCCACGCATAGCGCAAGGCATTGATATATTAAAGAAACATGCAATTGAAGGCTTCACCGGCAAGAGCGGTGTGATGCCAGCACGGGGGACTTGCGTCACCTGTAGCGATGAAGAGATCGAAAACGCCATTCACTACATGACCGACAACCTCTAAGTGATTGAAAGGGCCGCAATTGCGGCCCTTTCAATCTGTTTACTTCCGACTACTCTTTGTAAGGTAGGCAAACCGGGAGTTTCTATGTCAGCCCAACCCACAGCACCGCATTACTCGACTCCCTTGTTGGCGTTGGTTTCCTCTATTATGGACTTCCCAGCACCCTCCGAGGCCACCCCTAAAGAGTATGACACCCTGATCCAGCAGCTGAACCAGCTCTGTCCTCTGCAACATTTTGGCATATTGGGCTTATCGGAAGCGGGGCTGCACTGGGTCTGCGAGCATCAGATTTCTGACCGTTTCAAACTGCAGCTGGGGCTGGAGGAGTCGCGGATCTCCGATCAGCTTGACCAGCTCGATGAGGCGAAAGGCTGGTGCATACTGCCGGTCGAGCACGGTCAGATACAGTGGTTACTGGCCTGCTGTCAGCCCAAGGATCTGCCCACACTGCGCCTGTTGCTGGAATGTCTCGCCAAGCGGCTGAATGAAACCCAGGCAGGCTCCCAGCTATCGGAACTGGCCTCCCCCCTTATCCGCAAGGATCCGGACTGGCAAAAAAAGATTGAGAGCATCAATCGCATTATCCGCCTGGCCAATACCCTGCCCAGCCAGGCACTGTTCTCCCAGCTGGAAGCTGTGCTACGCCAGATACTGGCCATTCAGGACATGTTGCTGGTCCGAATAGACAGCCATCGGCTGGAAAAAATATATCCCGAGCAGCCACCGCACAGCGATGAGTTCATCACCAGCCTGTGCCACAGCACCAACAACATGGAACAGCACAAAGAGCAGTTGCACTGGTACAGCCAGCCCTTGCGCCTGCAGCAGCAATACTTTGCCCACTTCCTTATCAGTACTCAGCAGCCGCTGGAGACAGATAACCGGTTGTTCCTCGACTTTCTGCGCAGCCAGCTGACCCTGTTGCTGGAGCTGAGGCGGATCCGGCAGCAGCTGCACGACATCAACTCGGAAGACTCCATCAACCAGCGCCTGCAACAGCTGCGGCAGACCAATCTCAGATTGCAGAAGCAACTCAAGCAACACCAGGAGCTCGAACGCAGGCTGCAATTCGATGCGCTTCACGACCCACTGACCCAGTTGCCGAATCGGGCGCTGTTGATGAACCACCTCAACCACGCCATGACCCACTTCCACCGCTACAAGACGCCAGGATTTGCACTCATCTTCGTCGATGTGGATCACTTCAAGCAGGTCAATGACACCCTGGGCCATAGCGCTGGCGATCAGTTGCTCAAAGAGATGAGTCGCCGTCTGCAAACCTGCATCAGACAAAACGACATGGTGGCCAGACTGGGAGGGGACGAATTCGTCATCTACTTGGACAACAGCAAGGACGAGGAGGATATCAGCCCTGTTCTCAACCGCGTCATCAGCCGCCTCTCCTATCCATTCCGGCTGCAAGGCAATGAGCTGAGCATCACAGTCAGCCTGGGGGTGGCCAGTGTGTCGGAGCAGACTTCAGATATCAGTCAGCTGCTGCATCAGGCCGACCTGGCCATGTATCAGGCCAAACGCAACGGTCGCAGCCGCATCGTCAGCTATTCGGAAGAGTGCTCGGCCCAGACCTGGACCTCACCGGAGGAGATGCTGGCCAGAGCCCTGCGAGAGGGGCGCATAGTGCCTTATTTCCAGCCGGTGATCCGGCTCAAGGACAGTCGTCTGACCGGGCTGGAGGTGATGGCTCGCTGGATCACGGAGGAGGGTGTACTCAAGGATGCCTTCGACTTCATCCCGTTGGCGGAGCAGTGCGGACTTATTCAGGAGCTGGATTACCAGATACTGCGCCACACCTGCCAACAACTGAAGAACTGGCTGCCCATGTCGGGCCAGAGCAAGTTCAAGGTTGCGATCAACCTCTCCGGCAAGCATCTGGTCAACCACGATCAGATCATGCGACTGGTCGACATTATTGAGAGCGAGGGGATAGCACCGGGTTACCTGATTTTCGAATTCAACGAGCGGGAGCTGTCGCGGCAGGATTCCGATGCCCTCACCTCTTTGCACGAGCTTAGGGCCAAAGGCATTCAGATCAGTCTGGATGATTTTGGCACCGGCTTCTCCTCCCTCAATGCCCTGTTCCACTTCCCGGTGGATTACATCAAGGTGGATGACAGTTTCACCCATCGCATGCTGCAATCCCCCAAGGATCTGGCGCTGATCCGCGCCATGCGGGACATCTGCCAGGATCTGGACTTCACCTTGGTGGTCGAAGGGATCGAGAACCAGCAGCAGTTGCAGAAGCTGATCGACATGGGTTGCCTGATGGGGCAAGGGCGCTACATCTCCCCCCCCATGCCGGGGGCAGATATCACTCCCCTGCTCAGCCAGACCAAGAGTGAACGCGGCTAGCCGTGTCGGCTCAATCCTTCTTGAACAGCGCTCGCAGGTTGGCGACGCCAACCTGCCCTTTCTGCTGGCGCTCCTCGGCCGTCACCTTCTTCTGATTTTCCCACTCAAGATCGTCTTGGGGCAGCTCCAGCAGAAAGCGGCTCGGCTCGGGCCGTACCGATTCGCCATACTGGCGCCGCTCTTTGCAGAGGGTGAAGGTGAGCTCGGTCTGGGCACGGGTAATGCCCACGTAGGCGAGGCGCCGCTCTTCCTCCACGTTGTCTTCATCGATACTGGTCTGATGTGGCAACAGGCCCTCTTCCATCCCCACCATGAAGACATAGGGGAACTCCAGCCCCTTGGAGGCGTGCAGTGTCATCAGCTGCACCTGATCGGCGTCATCTTCTCCTTCGTTACGCTCCATCATGTCGCGCAAGGTAAGGCGGGTGACCACCTGGGCGAGCGTCATCGACTCTTCCAGCTCATCCCCTTCCAACATTTCGGTGATCCAGCGGTAGAGGGTGGAGACGTTCTGCATCCGCATCTCGGCCGCCTTCGGGCTGGGGGAGGTCTCGTAGAGCCACTCTTCGTAGTGGATCTCCTTGATCATGTCCCGCACCGCCTCCACCGGGTTGCCCCGCTGCGCCTGTTCGCCTAATCGCACCAGCCAATTGGTGAAGGCCTGCAGGGCCACCAGACCACGACCGGAGAGCGATTGTTCCAGCCCCAGCTCAAAGCTGGCGGCAAACAGGCTCTTGCCACGCTGGTTGGCATACTGACCCAGTTTTTCGAGCGTGGTGGGACCTATCTCCCGCCGTGGCAGATTGACCACCCGCAGGAAGGCGGTGTCCTCGTCCGGATTCACCAGCAGCTTGAGATAAGCCATGATGTCCTTGATCTCGGTACGGGAGAAGAAAGAGGTGCCGCCCGAGATGCGATAGGGGATGCGGTTGGTCATCAGCGCCTTCTCGAAGATGCGCGACTGATGGTTGCCACGATAGAGGATGGCGTAATCCTTGAACCGGGTGCGGTTCATGAACTTGTGGCCCATTAGCTCGGCGGCGATCCGCTCCGCTTCGTGCTCCTCGTTCTTGGCAAACAACACTTTGACCGGCACCCCGTAATCGAGCTCGGAGAAGAGCGCCTTGTCGAACACGTGAGGGTTGTTGGCAATCAATATGTTGGCGCATTTCAGAATGCGCCCCTTGGAGCGGTAGTTCTGTTCCAGCTTGATGAGCTTGAGACTCGGAAAGTCTTCGTTGAGCAGCACCAGATTCTGCGGCTTGGCACCGCGCCAGGAGTAGATGGACTGGTCATCGTCCCCTACCACGGTAAAGCGGGCCCGCTCGCCGACGATCTGCTTCACCAGCTCGTACTGGCTGGTGTTGGTGTCCTGGTACTCATCGACCAGCAGGTAGCGGATCTTGTTTTGCCAGCGGGTGCGGACCTCTTCATTGCTCTTGAGCAGCAGGGTCGGCATCACGATAAGGTCATCGAAGTCGAGCGCGTTATAGGCCACCATCTGGCGGTGATAGCGCTCATAGAGCTGGGCCATCAGCACCTCTTCCGGCCCCTGGGCGATACGCATGGCACGCGCCGGCAGTATGAGGTCGTTCTTCCAGTTGGAGATCTGGCTGATGAGGGCCGACAACTTGTCCTTGTCATTATCCAGCTCAGCCTCGGTCAGCTCCTTGAGCAGTGCCAGCTGGTCGGTATCGTCGAACAGGGAGAAGTTAGCCTTGAGATTCAGACTCTTGTGCTCACGGCGTATGATATCGAGACCCAGGGTATGGAAGGTGGAGACCATGAGTCCCCGCGCCTCCTTGCGACCCAGGGTCTGACCGACCCGCTCCTTCATTTCCCGCGCCGCTTTGTTGGTAAAGGTGACGGCTGCTATGTTGCGGGCGTTATAGCCACACTGCTGTACCAGGTAGGCGATCTTGTTGGTGATGACGCGCGTCTTGCCCGATCCGGCTCCCGCCAGCACCAGGCAAGGGCCGGAGACAAACTTGACCGCTTCGTTCTGATTGGGGTTGAGCTTCATGGGCCGGATCTCTTGGCTTATGATGAGGGGCGGCATTGTAACAGAAATCAGCGGGCGAGCCGTATCGATGCACCATACACCATCAGTCGGCAAGCATCGTGCGCCTTGTGTTCGAGCGCCATTTTCAGGATCATGGCCGACTTTTCCAGATGATGACGAGGGGAGCATGAATCAGCAAGAGCACGACCAACTGCGCAGCCAGTTTCCGGCCTTGGCGCAGCAGGTCAACGGCCATCCTCTGGTCTATCTGGATAACGCCGCCACCACCCAGAAACCCCAGGCGGTGCTGGATGCCATAGCGCACTACTATCGGGCCGACAACGCCAACGTGCACCGCGCTGCCCATGCCCTGAGCAGCCGCGCCACCCGGGCCTTCGAGGCCGCCCGCGAGACGGTCGCCCGCTTCATCAATGCGCCTCACTGTCGCGAGGTGATCTGGACCCGCGGCACAACCGAGGCAATCAACCTGGTGGCCCAAAGCTGGGGAATGAGCGAGCTCAAAGCGGGAGACGAAATCGTACTCAGCACCCTGGAGCACCATGCCAACATAGTCCCCTGGCAGCTGATTGCCCAGCGAACCGGCGCCGTTGTCCGGGTCATTCCCCTCAATGAGCGGGGCGATCTGGATATGGCCGCCTACCTAGCCATGCTGGGACCGCGCACCCGACTGGTGAGCGTGGCCCATGTCTCCAATGCCCTCGGCACCGTCAATCCGGTATCGCAGATAGTAACTGCCGCCAAAGCTGTCGGCGCCCTGACCCTGATCGATGGTGCCCAGGCGGTGGCTCACCTCGAGGTAGATGTGCAAGCCATCGGCTGCGACTTCTACGCCTTCTCCGGCCACAAGCTCTATGGCCCGACCGGCATCGGCGTGTTGTGGGGCCGCACCGAGCTATTGGAACGGATGCCGCCATGGCAAGCTGGCGGCGAGATGATCGACAGGGTCAGTTTCAGCGGCACCACCTTCAACGCCCTGCCGTTCAAGTTCGAGGCAGGCACCCCGCACATCGCCGGTGCCATAGGCCTGGCTGCCGCCATCGACTTTATCATGCAGCAAGACAGGGTTGCCCTGGTTCACCACGAGCAAGTACTCACCGACCATCTGGTGGCAGGGCTGCGGCAGGTACCGGGTCTGCGTCTTGTCGGTGAACCCGGCCAGCGCGCCGGCGCCGTATCCTTCTTGCTGGATGACATCCATCCCCAGGATGCCGCCACCCTGCTCGACATGCAGGGCATAGCGCTGCGGGTCGGCCATCACTGCGCCATGCCGCTGATGGAGAGCCTTGGCATCGGCGGCACCATGCGGGCCTCGCTGGCCTGTTACAACAATCAAGACGACGTGGATGCCCTGCTGGCGGCTCTGCGCAAACTCAGTGACTTCTTCTAAGGCAGACAACCTCATGAACAGCCTCGCAACCTATACCCAGATCGGCCTGGAACCCAATGCCGAGGGCATCCGCCAACAATTTGCGGCCGCCCACGGCTGGGAAAACCAGTACCGGCTCATCATCCAGCTCGGCAAGCTGCTACCCGTCCTCCCTGCCGAGTGGCAGCAGGAGGAGTTTCGTCTCAAGGGGTGTGAAAGCCAGGCCTGGCTGAAAGGGGAGCAGGGAGAGGATGACCGTTGGCATTTTGCCTGCGACTCCGACGCCCGCATAGTGCGCGGCCTCATCGTCATCCTACTGGCGGCGCTCAACCACCAATCCGCAGAAGTGATTCAGGCCTTTGACATGGAGGCTTATTTCACCGAGCTGGGGCTGGAAAAACACCTGAGCCCGTCACGGGGTAACGGGCTCAGAGCGATCGTGCTGGCGATCCGGGAGCAGGCAGTCTAATCCGCCTTGTTCAGTGGTCGATTACGCTTCGCTAATCGACCCTACTTCTTCACTCCCGGCCTCTTTTCCGGCGCGAGCACCCCGCTCGGCAATCTTCTTCAATACCCTGGACGCGGCAACCAACCCAAAGGTTGCCGTCACCGGCGTCACAGCACCAAAGCCGGAGGCACAATCCATCTTCATGGTGCCATCGCTGGCGGCCTTGGCCTGACAGGTGCCACCATTGCCATCCGGGTAACTCAACTGCTCGGTTGAAAAGACACACTCCACTCCGAACTTGCGAGCAGGATTCTTGCTGAAATTGTGCAGCCGGCGCAGATCCGAGCGCACCTTAGCTGCCAGCGGATCCTGAATGGTCTTGGCCAAATCGGCCACAGTAATCTGGGTGGGATCCATCTGCCCGCCAGCACCACCCGCCACAATCACAGGGATCTTGTTGCGCTTGCAGAAGGCAATCAGCGCCACTTTGGCCTTGACCGAGTCGATGGCGTCCACCACGTAGTCAAACTCCCGCTTGATATGCTCGGCCAGGTTGTCAGGAGTGACGAAATCATCCACCTCGATCACGTCACAATCCGGATTGATGGCTCGAATGCGCTCTGCCATCACTTCGGTCTTGAGGCGGCCGACCGTACACTGCATGGCGTGGATCTGGCGATTGGTGTTGGTGATGCAGATGTCGTCCATGTCGATCAGGGTGATCTGGTTGATGCCAGCACGGGCCAACGCCTCGGCCGCCCAGGAGCCGACCCCGCCGATGCCCACCACGCAGACCCTGGCCTGACTGAAGGAGCCAAGTGCACTCTGACCATAAAGACGGGCAATGCCCCCGAATCGCTGTAGATATTCTGCTTTCATACCATCACCTTGCTTGAGGGCGGCCATTATAGCGGCAACCGCAGCCAGCGGCGATCATCAAGAGGGCTCAGTATGGAGAAAGGAAGAGGGGGTGGGGAATGGTGACCGCTGACTTTGCAGTTTCGGAAATGAAAAAAGCCCAGTCTTTCGACTGGGCTTCTCAATTTATTGGCGGAGCGGACGGGACTCGAACCCGCGACCCCCGGCGTGACAGGCCGGTATTCTAACCAACTGAACTACCGCTCCGCTGTCTGGTTAGCTTTTTGCTAAATTGTCTGCCGTTTCAACGAGGTGTCATCCTCTCGGCCAATGACGTGATTTTGCACATCATCGTTTAATTGGGTGCCTGGCAGTGTCCTACTCTCGCATGGCGAATGCCACACTACCATCGGCGCTACCGCGTTTCACTTCTGAGTTCGGCATGGGATCAGGTGGTTCCACGGCGCTATGGCCGCCAGGCAAATTACTTCAATCTTGGAAAGCTGACGTGAATAACGAGTTGCCTGTTGGCTTCGCTATCACTGAATTAGTTAGTAGTTCGTTCATTCGCTACAAGGCCAGAAACACTTCTTGGGTGTTGTATGGTTAAGCCTCACGGGTAATT
>NZ_JAACFW010000003.1:0-259178 GCF_029237245.1 Aeromonas sp. 5HA1 | reverse complement strand
CGATGGAGACGCCGTAGTCGTTCTTCAGCACATCGACGACGGCCTCAAAGAACTGGGCCTTCTGGCTCATCAGCGCCAGCTGCTGCTCGAGCTCCTTGATACGCTGTTCGGGCGTCTGGTTGTCGGGGTCAGGCATGGTGATGCTCCTGCCGGCGCGCACAGAAGCCCCCTGGCTCCAATCTTGCCGACCATGTTTACGCAACCATACCAGAACGGTGGAGCGGCCCTGAATGCCATAACGCGCCTGAGCCTGTTTGTAGGTGAGCTCGCCTTTTTCAATCTGCTCGACCAGTGCCAGTTTAAAAGTCAGCGAGTAATCGCGCTGTGTCCGTTTCACACCTTGTCCCATCGGGCTCTCCGTTTATGTGGGGGAAAGGTGTAAACCATATTCAGGACGGGACAGCATAAAGAAAAGGGCCTGTCTTGCGACAGGCCCTTTTCTTTTATTTGGCGGTGAGGGAGGGATTCGAACCCTCGATACGTTGCCGTATACACACTTTCCAGGCGTGCTCCTTCAGCCACTCGGACACCTCACCAAATCTTTACTTCTTTGAAGTGGCTTTCGGAGCACGCTACGCGTGCTTTCTTGCCGACTTCGTCGGTGGGCAGCCATTCTGACATCCCACCAAATTTTTTCTCACATTTTCAGGTGCCTGAGCTGCACCATCGCTTGCAGACCATGCCGCAGCGACGGGGCGTAATGTAAGGGATGCATTGTGTTGGGGTCAATGCAATTTTGCGGTTTTCAATCTGTTTGCTCAAGAACCGAGCCAACTGCGCAAAATCTTTCCACCTCTGCATCCCATACCATCAACTGGCGGCCTGTTCGTGACTCTGCTCGCCTTTCAATGCCTCTTCCAGAGAGCCATAAAACTCCAACTGACCCGGCACAGGGCGCACTTTGGCACGCGCCAATGTCTTCAACGGCTGAAACTGCAACTCGGCTACCCGCAGCTCCACTCCGGCCTTGGCCATCTGCTTTTCAAACTGCAGGAAAGCAGAGAGTCCCCCGGCATCCAGGATGGAGACAGCCTCCATCTGCAATACCAGCAGCTTGTGCCCCTGAACCTGAGCCACCAGCTCGCCAAAGACACGCTCGGCTGCCGCAAAAAACAGCGGGCCGTTGATCTTGTAAAGCAAGGCATTCGCCGGCACTTCGTCGGCATAGCGCTTGTGATCGGCCAAATCGTGCAGCTTGGTCATCTTGGCAATTTCACGCATGAACAACAGCGACGCCAGGATCACCCCGAAGGTAATGGCAATGACCATGTCAAAGATGACGGTCAGCGACAAACACACCACCAACACCAGCACATCGGATTTGGGGGCGCGACGCACCAGCTCCACCACCTTGTGTGCCTCACTCATGTTCCAGGCCACGATCAGCAACAGCGCAGCCATGGCCGAGAGCGGCAACCAGGAGAGCCAGGGTGCCAACACCAGAATGGCGGCCAGTACCACAAGAGCATGCACTATGCTGGAAACCGGCGAGGTGGCACCTGCCCGTACGTTGGCGGCGGAACGGGCAATGGCCGCCGTTGCCGTGATGCCACCGAAGAAAGGCGCCAATATGTTGCCCAACCCCTGCCCCACCAGCTCGGCATTGGAGCTGTGCTTGCGACCCGTCATGCCATCGAGCACCACGGCGCAGAGCAGCGACTCAATGGCCCCCAGCATGGCCATGGAAAACGCAGCCGGCAGCAAGCGTTCGATGGCCGCCAGGTTCCATTCGACCGGTGAACCATCCGGCCCCGGCAGTGCCCAGGGCATTACCAGGGTCGGCGCTATGGGTGGGATCCCCATGCCTTGTGTGCCATCGGCCAGGGTATAAATGAACTTGCTGCCAATGGTGGCCACATCGACACCAAAGTAGTGCAGACCAAACCCCAGCCCCACCCCCACCAGCACGGCGGGCAAATGTCCGGGCACCGGCAAGCGCAGCCGTGGCCAGAGCAATAACACGGCCAGGGTAGCAATCCCGACCAACGTGTCACCCCATTGCCAGCTTGGCAGGGCATGTACCAGCGCCTCTACTTTGCCTATGTAATTTTCCGGCATATCGGGCACCTGGAGCCCGAAGAAGTCCTTGATCTGCAAGGTGGCTATCACGATGGCGATCCCGCCGGTAAAGCCCAGGGTCACTGACGGCGGAATGTACTCAATCAGGCGCCCAAGTCGGGCCATCCCCATGGCGACCAGAAAGAAGCCCGAGATCAGGGTCGCCATCAGCAGACCACCGACCCCGAATTGCTGGGCCACCGGGTAGAGGATCACCACGAAGGCGGCGGTCGGCCCCGACACGGAGAAACGGGATCCACCGGTCACCGCAATGACGATACCTGCGATGATGGCGGTATAGAGACCATGTTGCGGTGGCACGCCGCTGGCAATCGCCAGCGCCATGGCCAGCGGAATGGCGATGATACCGACCGTGACGCCGGCGATCAGGTCACGGCCAAAGCGAGGGATGCTATAGGGTTCATCAAAACAGGATTGGCGTAAAGCAATGGCCAGCTTCACGCTTTGCAAGGGAGCTTGGTTGTGCATGTATGTCGTAATACCAGAAGAGGGAGATAAAGGCCGGATTGAACCGGCGCCCGATCATCATCAAGGGCCGGCAGAACTGTCGACACGGCGATGGTATCCGGGGCAACCATACTCCAGCCGAGGAAATATTTCGATGGGCAGGATCAATGAATGACCATTACACCGCAAAATAGCGGTTTGTTGCTGGCATATCGCCGATTTTTATCACCATTACGCAGATTTTTCACTTCGCCTGCTAACCAAATGCACACGGCCCGCGGCAGACACTTCTTTCCCCATAGAGGCGGTGTATTAGGCATGGGCCCTCCCATTCACCCACCCCATTTTTATTGAACGGGCAGGGATGGTTGGCCATCACTGAGCATCCAGAACGCAATCCGCCACCAGCGCAGAAATTGATAAAGTTGCTACCAGAGGCCAATCTCAAGCTGCTGATTGTGCTGAAAATAGTCCACAATGACCAAGTTTTGGACAAACAGGGCGAAATTCCATTTTTTGCGCCGGATCGCGGGTTGACACCCGGTCGACAGGCTATTAATATCCGCACCGTCTCAACGAGACAGGCAATTCCTCCTTAGTTCAGTCGGTAGAACGGCGGACTGTTAATCCGTATGTCACTGGTTCAAGTCCAGTAGGAGGAGCCAATTCCCTCGTAGTTCAGTCGGTAGAACGGCGGACTGTTAATCCGTATGTCACAGGTTCAAGTCCTGTCGAGGGAGCCAAATTTCAAAGCCCAGTCTCAGGACTGGGCTTTTTAATGTCTGTCGTTTGCTTGTTACCAGCCGATCCAGTAAGCCCTCATTGCATGCCCCCACATTACTCTCGCAGTGAACAAGCAACACTACCTGTTTTCTCTCGACTCAAACCCGACTAACGCAGGCTCCGGTCCCTATCCGGTCAACTCAGCCGGTGAATAGGTCACGATCTAGCCCGAACCAGAAGTCATCCCCTCCCCTGACGCAAATACCTCCAGAAACCCCCTCCGGTCACAGCTTCCGGTCTTTCTGCTGGGAGACCATGGGGATGCTCAGACCGGAACTGGTGGCACTGACGTGGAGATAACTCAGATTGAAAGATGGAGACGCTCACCAGGGACAAGGGACGAGGAATGGTTCTTGGTGCAAACCGGAGCAAGTCTGGGGCATATCCGGTCGCTTGGGCTGTAGCTGAGTTTGCCAGGAGTTGTGCAAAGTCGCGTCGATGCCGACGAGGTGGCGGGTCATCATGCCGACGCGACCGTCGGCAACTTTCACAAGAAATATTTACCGCCCCTCTTGTCTTTGATGCTTGGCTTGTAAGCCTCAAAGGCATGGAGCTAATGTATGCCCTGCCCTGCCCTGCCTTGCCTTGCGAGGAATAGAGCGCCTCGCGTGAGCGATCCAGTTTAACGAAATCTGCAATCGCTGTTTTGATACTCCGAAACTTGTGATTATTTCTTTATATTGTCCAATATTAGTTCAAACCTAGGAAACAAGTTATGTCGTCAACAGATCAGAAAATGCCAACCTTAGGTTATTTCAGTAAAGTAATTAGCGATTGCTTGGGGTTGTGGAGTAGTGAGAAAAAGGATATTACCTTTACTGTATCAGCTACTGAGAAAGCGAGGCGTAAGGCCTTAGCCGACGCATTTAGTGCAATAACGCGTAGCGATAGAACATATGGATCTCATAGTGACCTAATCGCACAGACAACTAAGCTATACCCAAAACCACAACAAAAAATCCTAAAAAACAAAACCATTCAAGACTATTTCAATTATTTTTCGAAGGAAGACTTTTCTTCATATCATGAATTTTTGGAATTTAAAGAGTACATCGATATTGTTATCTCAGACAGATACGAACAAAAAGCCATTGCGATGTTCGCCACAAATATATATACCTCGTCAGCTATGTATTATAGAGAGTTTGTCAGAGAGCATGCCATAAGGCCAGAAATGTCACTTAATTCATATGTACATTTTATTAAGTGCATATTGATTGATTTGATAGCATCATTGACTAGGACCTCTTTTAAATCCACAGAATCATTGAGTGACGGATTTATTGATTATAAATCATGCCAATGGCCACTCAGAACCTTTGTTGATTCAATGGTCGGCTTGTGTAATGTATCCCTACAAAAGCTACATCAATTTCATGAAGTTAGACTAAACAATACTGTTTTATCTGATGAAGAAATTTGGAATTCAGATTTAAAAGCACAGAGTATAAATACAAAATCGAAGCAAGTCATCGATCGTCTGAGCAAAAGCAATAGAATTAAATGGAGTGGTTTCTTTTCAACTATAAAACCACTCGCACCTCTACTTCCAGAAGATATAGATGAGGACTCTTTTATCGTCACAGCATATTCGGCATATGTAATTCATAACCTAATGTGCCATCTTCGCGAACTAAATTTCGAAGAACCTATTAATAACTCATCATTGCAAGAGGCGCATTACCCAGGGATAGCTGGTGAAAATAATTTTATTCCGCTAAGTGAACAGGTTGACTTATTACTCAATGTGGATGTACAACCCAACACAGTCGTCGTTAACAATACAATATATAGCTATCATGAGTTAATTAGATGGATGCGTCGATTAAACACGTCGCTTATTGGAGAACTACCGATCCCAAGCTTGCTAGAATTTTCATATAGCAAACACTTAATGGCATTTCCGTTCGATATCATGCTCCATCAACTGGTGAAAGTACCTGTATGGCTATCCGAGTGGAACTTAGCTAAACATGCGGTGGCATCCAATAATGGTGATTCTGCGTTGCAACACTATAAAGAATCACTCAATGCGGCCAAATATGTCGCAGGTTCATTATTTATTTTTCTGTATGTTGATATATGTGCATTTTGCAAACGAACCTATCAGGAGTTTAAGCGCGACAATAAGGAGTATTTATTTGATAGGTTCTATGAGTCATTGGGTGGTGACGCAGCAAAATATGCAGCTCTGTTAGGTTATACTTCTGGTTCTGCTCGTGATCCAGAAACCTTGATGCCACGATTAAGGGCCCCAGTAAAAGACACATTACTGAGACAAAAGATAGACTCAATGGTGTGACTACAGATGTAGTTTTAATATGTAACGGCGTTGTTGAATAAAAGAGCTTTCATTAACTTTGCGCTATTTAGTCCAAACTGTAAGCTTGAAAGGTGAATTTCATTTTCTCAGTTCTGGTGGAGATTAGCGAAATCGGCTGATTTTAATAACCGGATTGCACAGGCATGCTTTTCTTCAACAACGCCTGATGAGTATCATCAGGACACACTGCGTATAGACCTACTTTCTCAGAACCACGCTTCAACCCAGGCCATCGAAATAGGGTGAGCTCGGTTGTCAAAAAACAGCAATAAAGTTGCGACGGTGCCGACGAAGCGTCGGACCGTCGTGCCGACACAAATGTCGGCACTTTATAAACCCAAGTGACATCATCACTTGGGTTTTGGGAAAATCTACGCTACTTCTGCGGGGCTTAACGCTCTTTTATCAAGCACAGGCTCAACAGCTTGAAGACGCAAACTCTCATAGTATTCCTCTGCCAACGCAGTCATTTTAAAGTCAGCATCAATATCAACAATAGTATCCACTGCATCTTTTATCGATAACAAGTCTACTTGGAAGAACTCTTTTCTCAAATTAACTGCATTGACCCGATGCTCTCGAAACTCCCGATGTAAAGCAGCCTCCAATGCCGGAGCATCATCGGAATAAATCATAGCATGAACATCAAAAGAAAATGGCACACTAGCATCACCTAGCTCTTTAACTCGATCCATAGGGTCTAGTCGCCTGGTTAAGCCAATTTTATAGACATCCTCACCAAATGAACCAATATTACTGATGACGTATACATGGCCTTTGCGCGTTTGTTCAGCCATGCTCTTGGCTCGAGCCTCTTTCATCTCAGCCTCAAGTAGCTGCTGTTCAAGCTCAGCTATTCTCTGCTCTGCAAATGCCCTTTCGCTCTCAGATGCTTTCAACAACTCCTCTCGAGCCTTGCTCAATAGCTCCCTATAAATACGTTCTTCCTTTTCAGCCTCAGCAATAGCTCGCTCATACTCTTTAATTGCTCGCTGTTCTTCGCGGATTTGTTCTTTTATGATTCTTTGCTCATCCGCCTCTTCTTGTTTTTTCAAGGCGTATTGATACTGAAGTTTGCACTCGTCGAACTTCAATTCTACATAGCTGATATTAAAACCACACTTCAATGTTGCCGCTGATTTTTCAAGTGTATTAGCAAGAGTTTCGATTCTCTCCAAGGTTCGGGCAAAGTTACTAGGGCTCACTTTCCCGATCAAAAAATCACATTCAATATTAAATGCTGTTAGCATTAACTTTACTTGGCCATCAAGAATCTTTTTATTTAATGACTTGTCATTCGCTATAGTCATAGTGATAGGATACGTTATAGCATTTTTATCTCTAATTAAGTCCTTTTGTTGGCTTCGGACATATTTTATTTCTTCTGAAAATCGGGCTGATGTTTCATAGAGATACTCTGGAGTTTCAAAATGCCCAACAGATGTGAACTCGTCCAACCGAGAGTATAGATCAAGCATTCCCATCAAATTTTTAACGTCAACATTGAGCTTTGTTATTTCTAATGCCAGCCTGTCTTTTTCTTCATTCTGCTTGTTATTTGTTTCAGTTGCTTCGCTGATTCTTTCTAAAAGCCGAGCTTCATCTGCCTTAAGTGCCTGTAACTCTTTCGTCTCAATTCTGACCCGCTCTAGCTCTTGCGTATCGTTATATAAATCACTTTTGACCGATGAAAGGCTATCTTTTAACTGAGACAACTCCTGCTCAAGGCTTGTATGCTCGCCAAGTTTAGCATCAATATTGGCCTTATACTTAGCCAGTTCCTTATTACTTTTTCCCTTGATAATAAAATAGCCAATCAATATTGTTGCAATTGCACCAATGATGACGGCTAAAAGCATATATTCCATTTTTCTACCTTAGTTGTAAACTGATAAATTGCTGGCGTAGAGTCGCTCGCTCCAAACATCTGTCTTCATATTCTTCTTGGGCATCAGCAAGCTCATCTTTTAATCTTTCCTTTGCCTGAGCAATACTCAGTTTTTCAGCTTGTTTTGCCAGTGCAGATCTTTCTTTTTCTGCACGAATTGCATCTCGCTCCTGTTCTCTTAAAAATTTTTGATACTCTCTTTCTGCTCTAGCATTTTCGCGTTCAGCTGCTTTCTGTCTACGTGCTGAATCCCTAGCAGCCTGTTTACCGGCTCTGTCAATTGCTTTAGCAACTTTGATAGATAAACCTAAAAGACTACCTCGCCTTGCCAAACCATCCTCCTTACAACATTTTGTTCCTATGGCCTTAGCCATATGAAAACATAGAAGCCCACTTAAAATCCATGATCGATATATCAGTAGTGATATTGACGCCAAGGTTAGAGCACAAAAATTGACAAGCAATCGCGTCGATGCCGACGAGGTGACGGGTCGTCACGCCGACGCGACCGTCGGCAAATTTCACGCAAAATCTCCAGTAAATCCCCCCCTCCCCCAGCCCCCCCTACAAACACTGTCAGAAATGGCTCCTTTGGGTACCATGTGTTTTGAATGAAGCCCAAAGTATGGCAGACTGCCTGCCCATAAAAACCTTTGCGTTTAAAAGGAGTTGTTTACATGGCGACCAAGAGTATTGGCGAGCTGACCCAGGATGAGTTCTTGAGAATACTAGGCCCAGACCAAGGCAGTTCTAGGGATGGCAGCCGTGTTGCCGTGGGCCGCTCGACTAGAGACAGCTGTGTAAACGTGGTTGATGGGAAGCTACAGGTAAATGGAAGTGACGAGTTCCGTCGCACAGTTGAGGTAGCCTATGAAGCCAAGAAGACTCCCTCAAGTGGTTTCGGTTCTGCACCTTACCGCCCAGAACCGAAACCAGAACCCGAGCCGACTCTCAGTAAGTTGATGCCAAAGACGGATACGACCAGTGCTACAAAGTTTCACTTGCCGGTACAGATCTATAAGAGCCCAAGAGATCCAGGTAAAAGCGCATCAGGTGGAATTGCTGACGATATGACCTATGGAGATATGACGGCTCAACAGATTGAAAATATTCCAACAGTGTGGAGCTTATTTAAGTTAGAAGGCATGAAGGGACTCGACACAGCTTCTCCTGATCGTTTTTTTCAAAACTTCCGTAATATGGCCGTCACTCTATTCAGTGCCGGAGAACTAAAGATGAATACTCTGGCTATGATTGCTAAATTCCAAAAAAATGAAGGTGGAGAGTACCGCAATCCAGTCCTAACTCGTAACGTTCGAGCCCATGAAACGACTATTGCATTTGCAAACACAATTATCACCGAGGTCAAAAAAGAGCTCAAAGTTAAAGACGGCAACGTAAATGCTTTAGTTCTTGATGACCTGATGAGAAATTACAAAAAAGCTGATGCTAAATTTAGACTGCCGCGTTTCAATAACAAAATGGATATTGTAACGGGTCTAACCATTGCTATAAATGACACATGGGCGGGTAAAGCCGAGATCACTAAGTATGAAAAATTTGGTGACTTCTACAAGGGGGGCATTAAGATTACGTTATATGATCATTTTGGATTGGACTTACCAGACGTAGGGCCGGACCCGACAACTGGTGAAATAAAACCATATGGTGCACTGGCAGGATTTCGGTCATGGTTTATATTACAACATCTAGATAGGTTCGCTTATAAACCATTTATTACGGTTATAGAGATGGACTACTCATTCAGCGGAGAGCTTAAATGAAACCTTTACCAGTTATATTACTGCTCTTTGTTAGTTCACTAGCTGGTTGCGGTGAGCCAGAAATACATGCATGGTCTAGAGTACAAGTAGATTATGTATATAAACTTGAGACACATGAGTATGTTGTGGTTAACCCCCCGACAGATAGACAAGAGGCTCTCAGCCTAATTGTTCACTATCTAAAAAACAACCCGATAAAAAGCAGAGTAGGATACACCCCTCAGGCAATATTCTACAAAAAAAGTAATGATACTCCTGTTCAAGGAGATATACCTGGCTTGAAGCTAAACGAAAAATTCCCTGGAGGGGATCATAACCAGACAGAAACAGATATCAGTTCCTATGTGATTGCTACAGTGTCATGGGATGATAACAATATCAACATTAATTTCAGTAATGACTACCGCCAAAAAGGTGACAGTTATTGCTCGACACAAATAGACAATAAAGGTAAACAGACTGACACCTGTACGCCAATAGCTGATTTAAAATAAGTGCTCATTATGCTCTTTTTATACATTAGACAATTTGATATTACGCTACTTTTTTTATTCTACCTCATCGAAAGTAAATCAGGACTGATATAAAAAATAAAATTAGAATCAGAAAACCCTTACTGGTGAGCAAACAACAGTACAAGAATTTAGTCGATTTAGCGGTGGAGTCATTGTGAGCTCAGCTGGTGCAATAGTTGGTGCCGGGGCTGAAGGTTACTTAGCAGGAGGTATTGGTGGTGATATAGGAGCGAAAGAGATCCCCAATATATATGAAAAGGGGAAATATAAAGATGCTGAAATAATTAAAGAGGTAAAGGTTATATGGGGCAACTAATAATACATATAGCTGAACTGTCAATCTACATTCTTATTATGCTCAGTTTTATATTTGCACCAATTGGGTGCATCCTAGCAATATTAATAATGGATAATGCCGATCCGTATTGGTCTGCGAATCCGAAACTAGAAGGAGATTCATCCTATGAACGTATAGGACGGATGTATAAATATGGACTTTATTTGATAGTTAAAAAAAAGACTCTAAAACCAGTCCCTATAACGATTAAAATATTTATGACAACATCATTTTTAACAAATGTGATAGCTCTGGTTTTTATACTATATTACGCCGTATTGAAGTAACCTTGAGAAGAAGTGATTTTATTTACTTAAGCTAACTCAATACTAATGTTAGTTAATTAAGTCAACTACATTAATCTCAAGATTAGATATTCTCTCTATTGACTATTACAGAGCTAGTTTGATGCGGGAAACAATTTCATTTATAGGAGCAATAATCAGTCTGGTTTCATTGTGGCTGTTTTTTATCCTTCCGCCCATATTGCTAATGATGATTTTCATGACACCAAAGCTGGATCAGTTCATGTCTAACAATCCAAAATTTGAAAGCCAGTGGTTTGTGAGTCGAGTTATAAGATTCCATAGGTATGGGGTTGCGTTGATATTCGATACCAAGCGTTTCAAATGCCCTAGCGGATTAAAATGGTTAGCAATCATATCGACATTGATAAGCTATGCCTTCCTCATAAGCTGCATTGCCACCCTTTTACTGCTCTGATTTCCCCCTCCTTAGAGAAACATAATGACACAAGCCGATATAATTGCACTTACATTTGTTTCATGGCTAGTCATTTTAATAATAAACTCTTTATTTATTATGCGTTTTACACGCAAGATTGATAAATATTGGTCTGTAAGCCCTGAGTACGAAAGTGAGTTTTTATACCTTCAATATTCTCGATTTCATCGATATGGATATTATTTGATTTTCAAAAAATGGTCTTTAAAACCCGTACCTCTTAAGGTCAAGACATGGGTTATAGCTTCATTCATGACCAATACTATTACGGTATTTTCATTTTTCATTCTATGGATTATATTAAAATCGAGCAGTAGGTTATGAATGCAAGAGAAGTTTAGTCAAAAAGAGTACAGAATCCACTCTTCCTGACACGGCGCTGCGCCGACATATACTTTGATCAGTAACATATCAAGTCTGGCGGCACAGAGAAGCCGCCAGAATAACAACAATCCAATATCATGGGTTAAGCCATTGCCTATCGGGGGCACAGATAACTCGAGCATTATTGTATGCCATACTCATAGTTAATGCCGTTCGAATCATATATTTTCCCCGTGATTCATCCTTTTCTGCAACAAGAGCTATATCAGCAACCATATCATCTGTGATGCTTAAAGGTAACAGCAACTGTACCTTTTCATTATACCAATGTGGCACAGCCAACTTATAGTTCCTTTTGAGCCTCTCTTTCATTTGTTGAATTGCACCCTCAACTGCATTTCGTGCCAAGGCCGTATTACCTCTAATAACCTCAGGCAAGCGATCAATGTTATCTCTTAGTATGTGGTTGTAATCAACCTCAAAATCTATTCTATGGTCAAATACTAAGTCTGCAGGATTATCTATATATGTTGCTATTTCAGGGAGTGGTTCAAAGTCTCTTACATTGAATGAGTAAGCATCAAAATACCCAAACAATGTCCAGTCAGGCTGTTTTCTAGCTTCAGCCTGCTGATTTTTATAGAACGTAGCGTATATATCCTTACCCTCAGGTGTCTGCAACCCTGTATTTATGCAGGCCTTGTTTTTATCAGAGGAAAACCTGACTCGTCCTTGTTGCTGGATACGCAAGAACGTCTGATTGAGGTAACTAGTTAATATAGGGTAATTTACCCCCTCCTTCCTAAATTCTTCACGCTCAAAGTTCCATGATTCGGCTTTAGCCTTATCAGCTAATTTTTTAAATGGCGTTTCCCAGTTTTCACCTTGTTCTTGGTTGTATCCGAAAAATGCAAAAACCTCTCTGGGATTTTGCTCTTTATAGCGAGACATTAATCCTTCGTACATAAATTCTCTCCCATTCACTCAGCTAGATTAAATTTTAGAAAACAAACTCTAGTATTAAAATACCCCCCCCCCAATGTCTGCCTAGAACTGTTTAGTTCAAGCTTATTATTATCTAAAAATGGAGAACCATAGCCCCCATTATATTGGAACAGAAAATGCGTCACTTTCTGCATCAAACGCTCTATACGAAGAGTATAAAGAATTAGAGCTGTACTCTACCTACCGACTTACCAGTCGCATACATGTTGCTACATGCTCAAAAGCCTGCTCAATCACAAACAATGGATACTTTGTTTTAAATCGGTCACCAGATAAACACTTCTGACAATCCGCACCACTCTCAAAACGAATTTTTTCACACCATGCCCAAAGCTGTTCTATAGGCAAAGAACTCCCACGAGCAGTGATAACATCCACAAGAACATGCATATCACTACTATCAATACTCTGCTCTATCAAGTTAACTCGATTCTCGATAACGTTGACTTTTTTCTCTAACTCTTCACGCTTCTCAATTTCTCTTGCCAAAATAGAAACGTTCTGTTGCAACAATGCCACCATGGTACTTAATTCAGAAGCACCCTCTTTCGGGGGTGGATAAATACCATATTTTCGGATGGATGGTAATACATCTTCAAAGATCCAATCTTGGAATCGTACAGATGCTTCACTATCATCAATTGTTACTATTCGATATAAACCAGCCTCTGTTATATAGAACTCGTAGTCGAAGCCATATTCATTTTTTTCAGATAAGGGGATAATATATTTTTCTTTCTCTTTCAGCACTGAAGAGAGCTTACTTAAAAGACCACCGAATCCAGACTTAACACCTGTACTATATGAAATGTTTTCATTGTCTTTTGCTAAGACTCGAACAACATCTGGGAAGCGAAATAAAATTTTACCATCCCGATCCATTGTCTTTATTGGTTCGCCGCCGTTAGTTGCAGGGTATATAATGTCAAAATTTTTCTCGTCCACACAACTCTCCATATGCAGTCTCTATAGCCGATTTTTATCGACAGCATACTATATGTCTTTATTGGAAACCATGATGCCGTAAAGAACTGTATTTTAAATGCATATTAAAACCATGTTCATCCAGAACATCAGGCCCTGAGCTAACCGCTCAGGGCCTTTTTCATATCAATGATCCAAAGGACAGAACATGTTTATCCACCAAATTTTACGTAAGCAAGTCGCCGCGATCAGCATCAAGCCAATGAGAGACGGCAGTGTCGATTTCACGGTCAAGGGCAGCACCAAAGGGGCTGTAAAGGGAGCTATCACTGGGGCAGGTATCGGTGCCAGAGGTGGTATCCCTGGTGCCGTCGCTGGCACCATCATCGGCGGTACTATCGGCTATATCACTGGGCCAGCGGACTGAGGGGGATTAGCCATGGACGAGTTCATCCAAGAAGGGAAATACGCTTCCCACGAAACGCTCAAGGGGTATGCCTACAGTTGGCAAACGCTGAGCTTGCTGATGCAGGAGGTCATCACAAACGGTATGTATGTCCCTGAGTTCCTGCCAGATGAAAACCAGCCTGTGCTGCTGGTCGTGGTCAAAGAGGCAACCGTGCTTAAGGCCAAGTCCCTGCACAGTGAAGCACCTGAAGTATTGATCTCGATAGCATCCCATACGAGAGAGTCAGTCCGGGATGACGACAACGGTTACTACGCCGACTACTGGCGGTTAGCTGCGGGAACCATCCAGCTGATCGACTGCGCAGAAGATGCCGTGTTCTGGCTGCCACTCCCAGCAGTGGAAACATGGGAGCCATATCACTTCTCCGGTTACGGCACTCCGTTCGATGCCCTGTCAGCTCCACTCCCTGTATTCCAGCATCTGGCCTTCGTTCTAAAACCTGAACAGGCACAGCCCGACTTGGGCACCACCATCTACCTGAAATCCACTATCTGAGTTACCTGAGGATCCCAATATGAATAGCAAGACCAACAAACAAGCCGCCAGCCAGCAGACCAATACTCAGCCCGAGAACAAGGCCAGCGATAAACCCATTCTATCTGCCAAGGTTATCTTGACCAGTGGTGTCGCCATGTTGCTCTCGCCAGGCTCAACTACCACTGTGGGCTATGAGATCGGTCATGAGCCTGAGCAAACTGAGCTGTTGATCCGTCTGACCGGCAGTAGTGGCGGTGGCCTTTGTTCCAAGGAGTGGTTCGGCTTGGCGCAAGTCGTCGATCTGCTGAATGAGCAACAGTCGGACAAGGCATTTACTTCCGGCCTGTTCAAGGTTATCTGGCACTTCAAAGGCAGCAGCAATAATGCGGGGTTCCTGGCTGCCGTACTGCGCCATCTGGAATTGACCAAGGCAGCGCCGGAAGTGCGGTTCGGTCATCTGATCACGGGCAAGCATACCGAGTGGTTTGAGAGTCTCAAGGCCAAGCTGCCAAAGGTCAGCACCACCAACTAACCCACGTCGACAGCCCGCTCTATTCCATCACGCGAATCCCCACCTTTCACTTCAAGAGAACCAAACATGAAACCTACCCTCGTTATCACGGGCTTGCCTGTGAGGATAAGTCACGACCTGCAAACGCTACTGGAGCAAGCCATCAGCTCGGCGCTGGAGGATTTCCCAGACGAGATCCCGGATGGCACAACACCCGCAACCCTGACCCTCAACTATCGAGATCCAGACTACAGCGCAACAACTGGAGGCTATCACCCTGTCGAGATCCGTCTTGAACGCTGGGATGACGGCTGGCACCTGCGCTATGTCACCGACTTTGCCTATGTGGGCCAAGGCTGGTGTGTCGAGCTCGCCAAGGAGTTGGATTTCGATTTCAGCATGGGTGAGTACACCCATTCGTTGATGGGGCAGATGTCACTGACAGAGGTGCATGAATGGTTTGATGTCTGGCAGCAGAGCTTTTGCTGCTACGCGCAGATGGATGTATTCACCCTGACGGTGACGCCAGACTGATCCAGTTCAGGCAAAGAGCTGAAAAAGTCGCGTCGGTGGCGACGAAGCGGTGGGAACCGTTTAGGTCAATTCGTCAGCTCGTCGCCACCGACGGCAAATTTCTACGTTTGGCGAATTTTCCCGCCCAGAAGACCGGATATCGACCGGAAGTAGGCCAAGCCCAGTTCCACCTCTGGCCTAAGACCAGCATTAGGCTCAGCCCAATCCCCAATCTCATCCCAGCAGCACAAGGAATTGACATCCCTGTGCTGTTTTTTCTTGGGCAGACCAACCCTACCCCACTTATCAAATGACAGGAGACAGACGATGGCAAATGCTCCCTCCCGATTTCGCTTCACGCAAAAATCCATTGAAGCGCTACCACCGAACCCACCCCATGCCAGGTCAACTGAAGCCGAATACAGCGACACCCAGATCCCAGGCTTTAAATGTCTGGTAGGCAAAGGGGAAGGTTCCAAGAAATTCCTGCTTCGTTATCTCTGGCAAGGACGTAAACGGGCCATATCCATAGGCCGCTTCCCCGATGTTGACCTGAACACGGCCAGAGAGATCGCTACAGACTATAAACGGCTGCTTTCGCAAGGCATCGACCCCAAGCAACAGAAGGAAGATAAGCGGCAGGAACTCACCCTGACCGAGTTGTTTGAACAGCATTACTTCCCCTATGCCATGCACCACAAACGATCATGGCGGGATGATGCACAACGCTTTCGTGACCACTTAAAACCAGCATTGGGATCACGGTTACTGTCTGAGATAAAGCTTGAGCAAGGCCAGGCCCTGCAAACCAACTTGCTGAGCAAGGTAAAGCCAGCCACCAACAACCGGATCACCACCTTGCTCAAAGCGATCCTGACTTGGAGCGTTCGGATGGGTTATCTGGAACAACACCCAATGAGACATCTCAAGAGCCTGACTGAGAACAACCAACGCACCCGCTATCTGGACAAAGGGGAGATCAGACGGCTGTTTATGGCTGCGGATATCGATGAAAACCGTTATGCCGGTCAGTACGTCAAACTGCTGTTGCTGACAGGGTTGCGTAAGGACGAGCTGAGACTGGCCAAGTGGGAACACCTTGATCAATCCCAGCTGACCTTGTTCATCCCCCACACCAAGAATGGGAAAAGCCGGATCCTCCACCTCAACCATATGGCCATGCAGATCCTCAAGGAGACCCACCTTATAGAAGGGAACCCCTATCTGTTTCCCGGACAGAAACAGGGCCAGCCGCTCAACAACGTCACCAGACCATTTAACCGGATGCTCAAGCGGGCACGGATTGAGGGGCCAGTCTGTATCCATACCTGCCGCCACTCAGTCGCAGCCTTGATAGTCTCCAGTGGCGGAACCTTGTATGACGTGCAAGCCCAGTTAGGTCATGCCAGCAGCCAGACCAGCCAACGATATGCCCACCTGCACGCCAGCAGACTGCGGCACACCAGTACCCAAGTGGCCAACTGTGTGGAACAGGCGTTGATATCCAACAAAGTGGCCCACTCGGCCCTACCCAAACTCGGCCAAAACGGAGGAATTTAGGGAAAAATGCCGACGGTCGTGACGTGCTGGCGGGCCAAACTCGACGCGATCGTCGGCATTCCATCAACTTTTCCGCATTTTCAGATACCAAAGTCCCTGCAGCTATACCAACTCTGCTTACCCAAACACTAACCTGTCGTGAAAATCCAAGTCGACACGCCCTGTCGGGCACCTCCGTGACACTTGGATACCTTTGACTACGATGCTCCCCTGGATGGCAGAACACGACACCCTAGCCCAACGCCTCGGCGTGATCCTGACCAAGTTCAACAACGGGCAGCGGTTGGTGATCTCCGAGTTGGCTCACGAGTTCAATGTCTCGGCTCGCACGATCCAGCGAGACCTGAACGTCAGACTGGCTTATCTGCCACTGGAACGTGAGGGACAAACCTATTGGCTCGACCCCAGCTATCTGGGGAGAGCCACCACTCCCGCCATTTTGAGATTGTGCGAGCAACTCGGGGCCAAAGCACTGTTCCCGGATGATCACGACACCCTGATCAAGCACTGGCTCAACCCAGCATCAACACCTGTATTCGTCCTTGCTGGCTTTCAACTCGATGAAGACGACAGCCACCATCAATGGCTAAAGCCACTTGCCAAGGCAATCAGCCAACAGCTCAGAGTCAGGCTGACATGGGTCGGTGAACAAGTTGAGCAAGAGATTGGGCCATACCGCTTGGTCAATAAGCGGGGCCGCTGGTACTTGGCTGGGGTGATGGCTGATGCGCCATTTATCGAGCCCTTGTCGAGTATCGCCAGCCTCCAACAGATAGATACGCCATTGACGATCAGCGGGTCACAGCAGCAACTTCTTCAAAGACTCATCGAGCAAGAGGCCATCCCCACTCATGAAGTCGTGATCAAGGCAGCTTCGCCTATCGCCCACGAGTTCAAGCTCAGGAACATCCTTCCCGAGCAGGCTTTTATCAGAGAGCTGGAGGACGGCAGCATCTTGCTGGCAAGCCGCGTTTTCAGTGGTTCTCAATTGTTACCTGTGATAAAAACCTATCTTCCCTATTTAGAGGTAGTTTCCCCAAAAGGTATACAGCAATTGGTCAAGCGTGACCTCAAGACCCTGCTCAGCCGGATGTAACCCAAATTTCACGCCACTTATTTCAATCCCCGACACCACCTGTCGGGGCCAATCACCACTATCTGTAGTTCAACCAACAAGGAGCAAAACCATGGGATCTCCCACGATAACTACGCTATCTGACCTCGTTCTACGCAGTCATGACGATTATGAGACAGTCTTCGAGCATGTAGCCGCTCACCTGCAAGCAGAGGGTGGCACCATCAAGAAAGCTGACCGGGCTAAGGGAACACTGGAAGCATCCTGGAAGTACGGGGTTAACCCGTTTGGTCAACGGGTCACGGTGCATTTCAGCTCGCCGGAAGAAGGAATTGTTGAGCTATCGCTGACAGGCTCTTTCGTTGATGCCATCGATACCTTCGGTACGGCCAAGAAGAAAGCCAAAGCGATAGCAGCGGTGATACCCAATCCAATTGATGTGACGGCATGGCCTATTCGTGAACCTTCACCGACACAAGCACCAGTCCAATCAGCACCAGTGGGAAGCACAGTTCACCATCGGGGCAAGCGGAAGGTCTTGATGGCCATCTTGATGTTCTTTGGCGGCGGTCTGGGCCTACATAAGTTCTACACCGGAAACTGGGGCTGGGGTCTGATCTATTTGGCTGCCTGCACAACTGGGATCCCCGTTTTACTGTCGGTCATTGAGTTCATCCGTGTGCTGTGTCTGACCCAAGAAGAGTTCGATAAACGCTACAACTATCAGGCTGTGAGGGCATTCCAATGGGTATGGTAAGGGTAAAGAGGCTCGCTCTGGCGGCCAGCGTGTCACTGCTGATGGTCCCTGCTGCTCAAGCTGGACTGCTCAGCAAATGGGACGAGCTGACCGTGAAAGAGGGCGAACTGGATAGTTGCCCAGGCGTGACCTTGGATCAGCAGGCCGATAGCTTCTTCAAAGATCCCGATTGGTCGGCAGGCACAGCCGCTGATGGGCGCAAGTTGGTCAATGTGAGTGGCACATTCACATATGGGGATAGACCTGTACGGGGCATGCTTCAGATGTGGGTTCAAGGCGAGGAATTCAGCGTGGAAGCGTTGGAGATAAACGGTCAGCCACAGCCTGAGATCATGATCGACGCACTGCTGAGCAAGATGTGCGAGGCAGCAAAAGAAGAAGCCGCTCCCCAAACAGCTCAACAAGGCGCACAGCCTCTCCCCTTCATTGGCAAGCGTAGCTTCAACTTTGCTGGTGGTAACGGTACTGAGGAGTTCATCACGATCCAGAAGAATGGTCTGACAGTTATCGAAAGCTGTGGTGCATCGCTGATGGATGACAATGGCAACTTCCAAGAGCCAAGTTGTTCTGTGGATTGGCAAGGCCCCTTCGCCATCCCGCTCAAGACCAAATCAGCTATATATCGAGTAGAGAAGGAGAGGATTTATCAGATTGAACCAGATGGCAGCCCAGCCCGAGACTGTATGGCATCCAGAGAGGATTGCAGCGTCAGTCTGTACAAGTAGAGCAAGGTCGGTGGCATGAAAGCGGGAGCAATCCCGCTTTTTTCACCAAACGCTTTTACCAAACGATAAAAAATCTCGACGGTCGCGTCGTCGGCATCGACGACATTTTCACACCACTGTATAAAAAAACAGTCCACTCAAGCACTTTGCCATTTCAGCCCTGTAGAGCAGGTCGCTTTCATGCATGGGTGACTAAAAAAACGCCAAAAAATCCAAGATTTCATCTTTTTTTCAAAAATATTTCAGTGCATAAATCTATTTAAAAATGCCCGCAGCCAAGGCTTGTCATCATAAGCCCAAAAAACCTATCGCTTCGTTAAACGGCTATAAACCAGTTTAAATGATATTTCAGAAAAACACGCAAATGTCAACAACAATCATTGAGCAATATACGCATGATTTTATATTCTTAACATATGAATAGAATCATCATTTTAAGCATAATAGTCCATTTATATGCGCCTTGGCACCTATTGACCTACAAGATTCGCCTGCTATTATTCATCGCACTTGGTCAGCACTGCTGGCCCGGTGGATCGGTAAGTAATAACCGAGAGTTGCTGACAGTGTTGCCAGCAACAAGCGGATAAAGCCACCTACCAACTTGAAGTAATGTCAGTAGTTCACATTGCTGACGGTTGCTGTTCAGTACATCGAACGGCTTGCTTCGGCTAATTAGGTGACAAATCTTAGCGATGCTCTTTAACAACTTGACATTGTGCTAGGTCTCTACGCGTTAGAGAGCATCTAAATCAGATCATTTGCGAGGTGATTTTTATGTCTCTTATGTTGGAACTGCTCAAGCCCTGTTTGGTCGACTCTGTCGCTCTGATCCAAAGCCAAGCTATAAAGCTCCCGCCCGATGGCGTGAAATTTATGCTCGATATGGATCGTTCACTAAATGTGCTTGTGGTAAGTGACAAATCAGCATTCAGCCGCCGCTTATATGCAATAGATCAACGTCTTGCTCAAGAGTTGGGCGATGTGGTCAAGTTGTACGCGTTTATACCGTTCCGCTCAGAAATTGGAGCTGTCGGTATGATGCAGGTGAATCTACAGTCAAAGGATGGTTATAGTACAGCCAAAAGACAAATTCTTGAGGCTGCTACCAGTACCTATTCTGTGACGCGACTTGCTGATAGTTATGCTTTTTCCGAAAGCGAAGATAACCTTGGTATAGCACCGATTGCCGACCGAGAATATAACTCTATCTTGGAGCTTATATTTTCACAGTCAATCATTGACTGCCGAGAACATCCGATTTTTAGGAAACTAGCTACGCCTGCTCTCCCAAACCATGACGAGAATGAGGAAAATGAAGACAAGAGTAAAAAAGGTAGTAATACCGTGAGTTTGCCTCCGGTAAGTGATGTTTTATCCATCGACATTGATTTTGAAAATGTCAATGATCTTCTCTGAAGAAGAGTTCAGTATAAAATTTATAAAGAAACTATCTGAGAATATTATTCTCAGCCGCAATATTACCTCCGCAATAATACCTCAATATTCACCACCCGGTGAGCTTCAAATTCCATCTATTAGTCATAAAACCCCATTTATTTACGCCAAACTAAATTACCACTGCCATCACAAGGGCGTAGAGATACGCCCTCATATTTCCCCCTCTCTTATAAGCAACGCTCAGGGGGGTCTTGCTGAACTTGATGCCCTTGGGCGCATCATGGAATTTCACAGCATGACAAAAAATTCAACTAGCTTAAGGCATGTGTCCAAGGCATTCGCAACCAGCACGGGGCGGAGCGTTATATATGGGCCGAGTCTCACCAGCCTTAAGAAGAAATTCTGGCCCTTCATTTTGGATCCTGAGCCGGAATTTCGGTACGTGTTAGTGGACTACAGCCAGCAAGAGCCATGTATTGCGGCCTGGTTTGCCAATGACAGAGAGTTGCTGTCGGCGTACCACCAAGGCGACTTGTATTTGCATATAGGTAGGCATCCTTGGCTAACAGGTTTAGACCGAGACACCCTGAAAAAGCTGGTCCTGCCCTATTCCTACGGCCAGCAAGCAGCAGCCTATGCCAAGCTCCATGGCATTCCTCTTGAAACGGCCCAGCACTACTGGCAAGCACTGCGGGAGGTATTTAACCGCGTCGATGCCGCATTGAATAGTCGCAGCCAGGTGGCATTCCAGCATGGTTTCGTCCGCTGTCTGGACTGGGTTGCCCGTGTCACTCCTCTAAGCAATCCTCTCGCAGTAAGGAATTGGCCAGTACAGGCTTGCGGGGCCGATGTCATGCGCCGAGCCGTGATAGGCCTACATGAAGCCGGTATAGACCTTCGCCTGACAATTCATGATGCCTTCCTCATTCGGGTACCCATTGCCGAGCAGGAACATCAGGTGGCGAATGCGATAGTCGTGCTCAAGCAAGCTAGCGCCCTAGTACTGGACGGCTTTGAGCTGAACGTAAAGGTTGATGGTGTGTTTGATGGTCAGGCGGGGGTGAAGTGATGAGCAAGCAGAAATTTGATGCCGTAGTGTTTAGTGAGGCGTTCAAGGCCACAGTTCAACTCTATCAAGGGCCATTCGTGGTGTTTCCGGACCAACCTGGAATCTGCCACCAACTGCGATCAGAACGACTCCATCTATCCCTCCGCTCATTCGCCAGGGGGAGAGGTGAACGGCTCAACGAGAACAGGATCAAGGATGTACTCGACGAGCTGGATGCTTTTGCATTCGAGGATGGGCTACCTGTTGTAGCCCACTATCGTGTAGCCCCTTATCTAGCTGGCTACATTTACAACCTCGGGGGTGGCCGGTTTCTTCAGGTTACGAGGGGGGAATTAGAACGCATCAAGACTTTACCTGCAGGGGTCTATTTTACCGAGACCAGCACCATGCTTGCAGCCCCTGAGCTCGCTCAGCAGACTGATCTCAAGGCACTTCTGGGCTGGTTTAACTGCACGGCGGATCAAAAGCTCCTACTGCTGGCATGGCTGACCTACACCGTGGCAACCCCAAAGGCGGTCCAACTGCCATATCCGATACTGGTGGTCAGAGCACCAGCTGGTTCTGGTAAGACATTCATGTGCAGCAAAGTGATCCGTCAACTGGTCGATCCCTGCCGAGTGGCCAGCCAAACGATGCCGAGGGCAATTAAAGATGTGGCTATCTCAGCTCAGAACAGCCATGCCCTGATCTATGACAACCTGCGCTTCATCCGGCACGAATTGAGCGATGGGTTGTGCCAGGTTGCCACTGGCGGTTCGACCGTGGGCCGGAAGCTATACACTGACGGGCAAGAGTTCAGCATGGATCTGCGGTGTGCCCTCGTGCTCAACGGGATTCACACCTTCCTAACAGAAAGCGATCTCGTCAGCAGGTGTGTAAACATCAACCTTGCCCCCATTGGGAGCGAACAGCGGCTATCTGAAGCTGAATTGTCAGCCAAGTTCGATGAACAGTTGCCGTCGCTGATCTATACCCTTCACGTCTTAGCAGCCAAGGTACTGGCTGCCAAGGATTCGGTTGAGATCACCTTCAAAAGCAGGATGGCAGACTTTTCTGTATGGGTCGCGGGGTTGGAGACTGTGCTGAAACTACCTCAGGGCCAACTGCAGGATGCCTACCGTAAAAACGTTGAACAGGCCAAGGTGGCAGGTGTGGTTGATGATAGCTTGTTTGTAGCGCTGTGTAATTTTGCAACGCGGTACCCCAAAACTAGCTCGTGGCATGGTACCCCCCACGAGTTGCTGAGTGCCCTGGAAGCCCAAACGGCTGTCAGTCTGGGGTCCGACATGCCAAAGAATGCGGCAGCTATGTCTCGGCGGCTACCAATGCTCCAAGACGCATTGGCCAGCAATGGCGTGTATGTTTACAGAGGCAAAGCCTCCGTTCGGTACTACGACGTCTGGTTCGAGCCAAAAGCTAACCAAAGTCGTGGCGAATGCGACGACGTGGCGGATCCTTCCGTCACCCCGACACAACCGTCGCGAGAAGATCAATCTTGTGAGGAAAACGATGGCGTAGCAGAATCTCTATTGGGATAAAATGAGTAAAATATCAACGCCAGTCCTTCGGGGCTGGCGTTTTTCTATCTGATGTAATCGATCTTGCGCCAAGGCCCCTAGTGTAGGGGGCCTAGTTACTTTATCAAATTTACTACATCAAAGCTCAGTCCCCCTATCCGGTAAACTAGTTGTTCTCGATGCTCCCCCTAATATCATCGGTACAACAACGCCCATCTCTTGGGGGAAAGATTATTACAACTTCATGTCTAACAATAAATGGTAAATATTGACTTTTTTGTCACCTCGTTGACGAGACTCCATCCCAAACCATAAATTATCTTGAGAGTTTAGCGTAGCTAATTTATTTTCTAACCCATGAACACAGGTGAATCCAGTATAATTTTCAGTAGCAATAAAACTTTCATAACCTCTTGTTAGCCCTGAAAAGTCACTCACATCACAGTATGCTAATATAAATATAGCGTCGAGACATTCGTTGTCATATCCAGCTATTTTATTTAAGTGCTCTGAAATAACTGTTGTATCAACTGAAAAAAGACGAAATGCCTCAAAAATGGCAATTCTTCTATTTCTTGAATCGATTATATACCCATCTATTTCTCCAGGGCCATTGCCTGATGAAGATATACCCCCACGTTTTTGGTCTCTAAGACCTACTCTAGCCTCAGCCATACGCTTATCAAATAATGATGTAAACCAATCATTGATAAGATCTTCTTTTGTAATACGTATGCTTTCTTTCCGTTTTATGCTTTTCGATTTTTTATGCTGTTGTAAATTGCCCTTACGTAAAAGTAACTCACTAGCTATTTCATGGATAATATCCTTCAGATATTCGTGTGGTTGCTTTCCCGGGCTAACAATTTCCACATAGTCGGGAAAATCTTTTGACACTATCTGGTGATAGTGCTTTGCTAGTTGAATTGATGTCCTCTGCGATCCCTCATTCACTATATTCACTAACTTTGTCATTGGGTGTTCAAATTTCAACGCTCTACCAAGTTCGTCAATCAGCTCATTTAACCCCAATCCTTCTAATGTCTGATTATTAAATGCTAAGTATCTATCAATAATAGATTGTGCACGCAGAGGCTCACCTCTAGAAATTAAAGATCGACAGTATGGATGTAAGATATCACGTCGATTCTGTTGATTAACGCTGAGCTTCATCCAAAATTTATCAATATTAATAGAGTCATTTAGTTGTCTATACACGTCAAGTATTGAAGCAATCCAAACATTGCGCATATTCTCTGGGGTTACGTTTTTTATCGAGCAAAGGAATTTTGACAAAGCTGACTGTAGGTCTGTTTGTCCCCCATTTTTTTTATGAAGTGCTATGTATCCTTTGAACAACATGAAAGCATGGTCATTGTGATTCGTTTCTGAGCAGAGATGTTCCATAATACGAACACATTTCTCAGGCTCCTTATCACAATAAGCTGCAGCGGAAATATATTGTCTGAAAAAATCACATTCTTTCCAATTGGATTCGTTTATATATTGGTATGTCGAGTCTGTTAATTCATGTGGAATGTTTTTTTTGCTGATTTCTATAACAAACTTTTCGGGAGATAGTGTGTTGCTTTGCAGTAGCTCAAGCAGCTGCTGCTTATATTCATAGCTCAGCCATGCTTTGCGCACTTTTACCCAATGGTGGTTCTGTGAATTAACTATGTGTTCTTGGGATAAAATATCTTTGGCTGATGTGACAAGTTTTGCAGCTAACTCCAAATATCCTACTCCACAAGCAGATATGAATGCTTGCTCTATTCCAGACAGCCCCATATATTCGTCATCAGGAGATATTCTAGACGCGATCAAATCTTCTAATTTAGTATTTCTATCTACTATAGTAGACTGCTCAAGCATCACAAAAACCCTGTCTAGTGGAATCTTACTACCACAACGATAAATAAACTTATCATATAGACTGTCTGTAAAATTATTGCAGTAATAGCAAAAAGAAAGCCAAAGATCGAAGTCATTGTAATAAAATGCCGCATCGAATAGAGATATTGCGGTTTCACGATCATTAAAACCATAACGCCTTGATATTTCCTCTATCAAGTCTGAGATGGCATTTTTATCTTTTTCTACACCGATATGCTTGCCTATACACATTAACACTAGAAGATAATGGCGAAGTGCACTAGCCACCTTATGACTGTTTTCGTTTGTATAAAGAAGTTTTTTTTGCCACTCATCGATATTTATGGATAATGCTATTATTGGGTTCACGCCCGAACTCGATACTATTTTATACCATGGTAGAGAAGCAAAAAAGAGAGTCGGTTCCAGATTGCTCTGCTGTCCTTCCAGATTATCATAGAGATCACTGGAATAGTAATTGATTATTGTTTCACCCATAGCGCGCTTTAACTCACCCAATAAATCAACCCCCTCACTCTCAATGCGCTCAATTAATTTAAAACCAATTAAATACATATGATTTCTTTGGTGGAGGTTATTTGATAGATTATCAGGTGAGTTTGCTGACGTAACAAACTTTTGTCCCAGAATGAAAATTTGGTTGTCATTTAGACAGTTTATGAACTGCATAAGGAATTCATAGTGAAAACCACTTTGAAAATCATCTTTATCCAAGTAGCATCTTATGCCCATAAAATTCACTACTTGAAATAGTCTTTCACCAACATCGGCTATACCTTGTATTGACTCCAGGTATTCATGACAGACCACCTGTTGATATGCTTTATCCAGAAGTAGAATGGTTTTTTCACGATTGTGTTGGTGTCTTGTTGGCGAATGTTCTGACAAGTGAAACAGTGCGATATCGCAAGTTATTGAACGCGATAATAGCCATAACAAATAGGATGAGTTATCATCCATCGGTAATATTACGAACAGAATATATCTTAGTAATGGGCGTGATTTACTTAGCTCGATTAACTTTTCCAACTGTTCGTTATGATATGGCTCCAATACTCTGCCTTCAATTCTTATGCATCTACCTATAACGTCGGACAATAGTATCTTGTAGAATGAAATAGGATTTCTATAAAACTCATAATGCTTTAAGTGTCTTAATTCATGCATAAAGCGTATGTCATTAACACAGTCAACTTCATATACATTGTAATAATTATGAAGTGTGTGAATTGTTGGCATATACTCTGCTGGAGCACTTTCACAAGTTGACTTTATATCTTCTAGAGAGTCTATGGTTGTGTTCACATGTATACGTGTTGGTGAAATCACACTAATAAAGTCTCTTTCATTGATAAGTTGCTTCCAATAAACACTCATGCCGACACCAAGCGTTTTATCTGCACAAATATACGATATTAATTCATTGGTAAATGCTGTTAGCTCGGAGTGTTGTTGGTGACCGAAGTTCACTGGACAAGGCCAGTTAGCGTAAATTCGGTTGCATAACATCCAACGTTCAAATGCCTCTTTTGGTTCTAACTCTTGGAGCAAAGAAAACCATAGGTATGTACTGACTAGAGAATTGACATAATTATGCCCTGAAATCAGTTTAAAATACCCACCTTCAAGAATAAGCGCGGGGAGTAACTCAATTATTGGCTTATTGCCAAAGATGGGGGTTAGTAGTTTTACAAGTTTTTCTTCAGCGATGGCATAATGTGGTCTTATATACCCATTTTTACCACATATGATGTCATTTATATGTTCAATGGCCTGAGTTAATTGTTTCATACTGGGATCGATTTTTTCAGAGTCGACAACCGGCCAACAGTGAAGCGAGCACCAGTTCGCGTAAAATGAAATAATCCCATTCTCTTCAAGCCAGGATAAAGTTATCTCACCCCTTGCAAAAATAGAATCCCCCACCGTGTTCGGCCAAATTTTTCGCCCGGTGAGAATATCCTCTATTGTTTCTCTGTCTAATTTCGGTGTAGCCAGTTCTGCATGAACGAGAAAAATTGATAATGCCTGTGCTCGCGTGTGTTCTTCGTATGACTGAAAATCGAATCGTCGGGTATTTTCATACCCTGAGAGAATTGATTTTAGGAGCATCCAGTTTTCTGAATAACGTTGAGACATATCTAACACAGCTCCACGGATATTGATTTTTTGTAAATATTCAGCATGTGTTGATTATGTCTTTCTCATTCCCCCAGTACAAGAACCGTGTTGCCTTCATTGCACGTTCAAGTAGCGATTTATCTCTTGACCTAACAACGCTATGGACTATATCCGGTCAAGCATGATGACAGATGGCTACAAAGTCTCGACGGACGCGACGGTTCGGCGGTTATCCCAATCCGTTGATAAATGAATGAAGTCCAGTAGGAGGAGCCAATTCCCTCGTAGTTCAGTCGGTAGAACGGCGGACTGTTAATCCGTATGTCACAGGTTCAAGTCCTGTCGAGGGAGCCAAATTTCAAAGCCCAGTCTCAGGACTGGGCTTTTTCATGTCTGCCACATCCTCCACTTACTCACCCTCTTTTCCTATCCATCACGGCTCGCCCCCCATTGCAAAGCTGGCTCTCGCCTCCCGATCAGGAGACGGACACAAGCAGGTAGCCCTTGGTCACGCACAGTACTAAAGTGGACGAGGTGAATAACCTGACAACAGAAGCGAGCAATATGATGCACAAGACCATGATTACGGTGGCAGCACTGGCCCTGCTGATCCAGTCCCCTGCCCACGCCATCAGTGCCAAATACCGCCAGCAACTCGAAAACTCCGGCTGCACCCAGGCCTCCGAGTTGCAAGGGTGCGATATCACCAAGAGCAAGGCCGAAAATGCCAAGGCTGGTTTTGGCGAGGCAGCCACTCCCGCGAGCACGGAGGCCGCCGCAGACACCACACCCTATGCTGGACAATGGGTGGCCAAAAACAACGAAGGAGCCACAGTTGCCACCATCCGTATCGATGGCAAAGAGCAGGTTTGGGTCAATGGCAAACAGGTCAAGGCAAAGCGGGCTGACGGTGCACTGCTGTTCAAGCAGGGCACCATCACATTTACCATTCAGGGCGATCGCCGTCTGGAGGGGGAAGATGTCTGGATCGATAGTGATGCGGGCACCAAGGGCCCCATCAATGTCGAGTAATAACCGAGGTGCCTGCCCCGCAACCGGGCACCTGTTCTGCATTCTGACTGTATTGCATCAGTACCGAGCGTTTGCCATCTGTGAGAGTGGCATATCGACTGTCAGGGCTAGCCCCACCGATGCGACACCTTCTACCGAGCAAGCGGCCATGCAGGCTTTATCAGTAAAACATGCATTCGTCGCCTGACTCAGGCGATAATCAGCCCAATTTCACCCTACTCAGGAGTTCTCATGCGTCGATTCAACTTTATGCTCAATGGCAGCCGGTTGATGATGTTCCCGTTTTATGTGTGCATTCTGGTGTGCGTGGCGCTCTTGATGGTGAAGTTTGCCATGCAGCTCTATACGCTGTGCCGCGACATCATCGACATCCATTATCTTGACCTCATCACAGGGGTGCTGACTCTGGTGGACTTCGTACTGGTGGCGCAGATGCTGATCCTGGTGGCCATCTGCGGCTATGTGCAGTTTATTCAGACTCAGGAGCAGCGCGAGGCGCTCGGCAACAACTGGCTCAGCAAGATCAACTTCGCCTCCCTGAAGCTCATCGTCATCAACTCCCTGGTGACCATAGCCGGGATTGAGGTGCTCAAGGCCTTTCTGGACGATGGTACCGGCAATGAAGTGGAGATGAAGTGGTCAGTCATCGTCTTTTTGGCCTTCTCGGCGGCAGCGCTTATCTATGCAATCACAGAAAGGTTGGCGGACCACAAGTAGCCAGCCCTTGTTTTCATTCAGGATTGATTCATCAAGACCGGAATTGATAACTCTTTTCATTACCTTTACCCCATTGTAAACTTGCTCCCCCGGGCTGCACTGCCCGGGCGCTGGAGCACCTATGACAAGCCTTTCTCTCTCACCCCGACACTGCTGGCAGTGGCTGGCCTATCACCATCAGGCCGCCGAGGGCTCCCTCTATCTGATGTTCTTCTCCGGCATGCTGCTGTGGGAGCCGCTGACCCCGCTCTGGTCCCTGGCGCGCTGGAATCTGTTTCTCCACGTGATGCTTTCGCTCACCCTGTTTCCCCTGCTGTTTGGCGCCTTCTGGCTCTCTCATCGCAGCCTGTTGAACAAGAGCAACAAACCCTTCTTGCGGATCACTGGTCGTATCATCGAGGCCTTGCTGCTGGTGTGTCTGGCCAGCGGTCTGCTGCTGCTGCTGCACGGCACCCCGGGGGACAGCATGGGCAGCTTCGCCAGCTGGGCCCACTGGCTGAGCGCGTTGGCGTTAACTCCTCTGGTGCTGCGCCACGCCTGGCGCTGGACCATTCTGAAATGGCGCGCCTGATCCCATGTTGAAGTCATCTCTTTGTACATGTTTGTCACCCCTGCTGACCCTCGTCCTGCTGCTGGCAAGCTCCTTCGCGTTTGCCCAGCAGATGGGCGCCGGTATGCTCGCCTATGAGGAGGGGCAAAGCCCGCGCCTCGTCACCGCCAACCTGAGCGCAGGTTCCGTCACCCTGCTTGAGCGCGATAGCGGCAAGCGGCTCAAAGAGGTGCAGCTGGGGGGCGATCTGCGCCAGCTTGCCCGCGCCGATGACGGCACCCTGCTGGTCACCGATTACAGCGGCGATCGCCTGCTGCTGCTGGATGATGTCCTCACTCTGGAAAAGGCGATCCCCACCGGCCATAGACCCTATGGGGTCATCTTCGATCCCAAGCGGCAGTGGTTCTGGGTCACGCTGTTCGAATCAGCTCGCCTGCAAGCCTACGACACAGCGGGCAAGCTGCAGCTGGATACCAAAACCGCCGAGACCCCGCGCGGGCTGGCCCTGACCGACGACGATCGCCTGCTGCTCACTCATGCCATGACGGGCCAGCTCGCCATCTATGATCTCGCCAAGCTTGGCAACAACGCCAAGGGCGCCACCCTGCCCAAGCCCAAACTCATCACCCTGGCCGAGACCCACAGCGACACCCCAAGCGACTCTCAGGGATTGCCGCGCCTGCTCGATGGCATCGCCCTCTCCCCCGATGGCAGCGAAGCCTGGTTGCCCCACGTGCTCTGGAGTTTCAGCCACCCCTTCCAGTTTCAGAGCACTGTCTTTCCGGCGGTCTCCATCATCGATCTGGATGAGGAGAAAGAGCGGGTAGATGAAAGAAAGCAGCTCTTTTTGCAGATCAATCTGCCAAGCGTCGGCAACCGCAGCCAGATTGTCTCCAACCCCTTTGCTGCGCGCTTCGCCGCCGACGGCAAGCGGGTCTACCTGACCCTGGCGGGCTCGGAAGACTTGTTGGTGTTTGACCTGTCGCGCAGTGGCAAATCCAACAGCAATCGTCACAGACGCAAGAAGTTTCAGGGGGGCGCCAAGGCGACCCAGCTCTTGCGTCACCTGCCGGGCCAGAATCCGCGGGATTTGCTGATCGATGACGACCACATTCTGGTGCACAACGCCATGGGGCAGGATCTTACTCGCCTCAATAGTGGCGGCAGCGGCCCGTTTGCCCGGGTCACAGTCGATGTGCCCCACTTTGCCAAGCTGGTAACGACGGATCCCCGCCCCGAACCGCTCAAGCGCGGCGAGCAGCTGTTCAACCTGGCTAATACCACTGCGAACAGTCGCTTCCCCATGGCGGGGGACAACTGGATGAGCTGCAACTCCTGCCATCTGGATGGGTTCAATTTCACCAACCGCCATCTGATGGCGGCCCACCGCCAGCAGAGCGGCGACAACGCCATCAACGGCCACGCCAACCTTACCAATATGGTGGCGGGGGATTTTGTCGGCGAATACCTGCGCATGACCCAGCAGACCCAGGGCGGCATGGGCCATGACACCCGCGATGGCGCCGAGGTGGTTGACCCCGCCAAGCCACAACCGGAAGTGAAAGCGATGATGGAAGACTTGCACGCCTTCGTGACCGCTGATGGCAACCTCCCCTATCTCGCCAACTGGCTGCGGCTCGATGCCCCGCGCACGGATCCTGCCAAGGCGCCGACCACTCACCCGAAGGCGTGGCTCAACTCCGCCTCCTGCCAGAACTGCCACAGCCAAGCGTTCAAGGACTGGAGCGAGAGCAACCACCGACTGATGGGTAACTCCCACCCTTATTACAAGGTGGTGCAAGCGCTGGCCCGCGAAACCGAAGGGGAAGCGTTTGGCCAGTGGTGTCAGGGCTGCCACATGCCCCAGCAGGTGATGACCGGCCAGATGGATCTGCCCAAGGGCTCCCATATGTTCGAGCAGGGCGGCGCCTCGCTGATTGCCGCCCACAAGGCGGGCGAACCTGTGGTTGAGGAAGGGACTGGCTGTGTGCTCTGCCATCGCATCACCAAAGTGGAAGATGCGGGCGGCAACAGCGCCTTTACGGTGAATTTGAAAGACCGCGAGAGCTATGTGTTCGAGGATGCACCGGGCGGCAGCATCCAGCACTGGCTGGCCGAGCGACAGATCAATGCCCGTCCGGCGGCCCACAAAGCCTCCTATCAGAAGGATTTCTACCGCGACGCGGCCCTGTGCAAGTCGTGCCACAACGAGTTTGCCCCGGGCACCGGCGCCAATATCGTCAACACCTGGGACGAGTGGGAAAAATCCAGCTTCGCCAAGGCCGAGGATCCTGCCAAGCGGCGTACCTGCATCGACTGCCATATGAACCCGGAGCCAGGCAATGGCGGCGCGCCGGTCACGGGCCACTCCACCGAAAACGGCACCATGAAGCCGCGGCTCTATCGCCACAACTTTACCGGCGCCCAGCACCAGCTGGTGGGGCTGAGGAGTGCAACGCTAGAGCAGGAGAGTCTGGCCCTGCTGCGATCCAGCGCGACGCTCTCCGCCCGCATCGAAGGGGCTGCCGATAGCCAGCAACTGGTGGTGCGGGTCGCCAATACCGGCGCGGGCCACGCCCTGCCGACCGGAGTGGCCGATTTTCGTGAACTCTGGCTGGAGCTGACCGTCACTGACGCCACCGGCAAGGTGGTGCTTGCAAGCGGCCAGCCGGTGGATGGCGCCGTCCCTGAAGATGCGCGGCTATTTAGAAAAGTGTTCGGCGATGCCGAGGGCAAACCGGTGGGGCTCAAGTTCTGGCGTTACGCCAAACTGCTGGAAGATACCCGCATTCCAGCCGATGGCTGGCGCGATGAAGCCTGGCCGCTGCCCGCAGATGCCCAAGGGCCCTTCAAGGCCGATATCAAACTCAATTTCCGCACCTACCCCAAGTGGGTCAATGATGCGGTGCGCGCCGCCGAGCCCAGCTTGCCGGAGCCACCCATAGTGCAGCTCGCTCGGCTACAACTTAATCGGCTGCTACTCACCTTGCAGCCCCTCCCCGTCACGCCCGCTACGGAGCCTCAATCCTGATGTTTGCAAGTTTTCTCATTACCCTGCGCGAGGGGCTGGAAGCCTTCCTGCTGGTCGGCATCTGCCTCTCCTACCTCGCCAAGCTGGGGGCGAGCCGCTACAACAAATTCATCTATCTGGGGGTGGGGCTCGGCCTTGTCGCCTCCCTTGTCGTCGCCTTCCTGTTTCAGGTGGTGGTGAGCCAGTTCGAGAGCGAGCGTTACAACCACCTCTTGATGGCGGGGATCCTGATTTTTGCCACCCTTGTGCTCACCTATATGGCGATCTGGATGCAAAAGCAGGCCAAATCCCAGGTGGGAGCCATGACGGCGCGCATCGATGCGGCCATCGATGGCGGCAACCTGTTTGGTCTGGTGCTGCTCGCCTTCCTAGCTGTGATGCGCGAAGGGTTTGAAACCGTGCTGTTCTTCTCCGCCCTGCTCTACTCCGGGCAAGGGGTGGATCTGCAATCCGGCCTGATGGGCGCACTGGCAGGGCTGCTGGTCTCCATCGCGCTGGTGTGGGGGCTGCTGCGCTCCACCCGCAAGGTGGCGCTGGCCCCCTTCTTCCGCTGGACAGGGCTGCTCATCATCATCATCGCCGCAGGTCTATTGTCGTCTGCCGTCAACATGTTGCAGGCGGCAGACATCATCACCTTCTGGACCACGCCGGTATTCAACATCAGCCACATTCTCGACGATCAGGGGGTATTTGGTACCTTCCTGCGCGCCCTGTTTGGCTACAATGCCTCACCCGCTGGCTTGCAGCTGCTGACCTGGGCCCTCTATCTGGCGATCTTCGTCACCCTCTGGCAGCGCAGCTATCGTCCAAAGGTAAGCGCCGCGCCCGCCAAGGGATAAAAGAGTGTCGCCACTCTCGGCAACAACATATTCAGGGGGCGGTGCATTGACGTCGCCCCTGCTCAATCAAGCAGTTTCGGAAAACGTCATGAGCGATCACAACAAGAAGAACATTGCGGTGCTGGGCGCCGGCCCCGCCGGTTTGATGGCCGCCTGGCGCCTGCGCCGCGCCGGTTATGCAGTCACCCTGTTCGAGCAGGAGCCGGTCGTCGGCGGCATGTGCGCCACCCAGACCTTCAAGGGGCGCGATGGGGAGTATCGCTTCGACTACGGCGGCCACCGCTTTATCACCAAGAACCCCGAGCTGCTCGCCTTTATCGACGAGCTGATGGGCGACGACCTGCTCCACGCCGATCGCAAGAGCGTCATCCGCTTTGGCGGGCGCACCTATGACTACCCCTTGAACCTACCCAACCTGATCAAGACAGCCCCGCTGCCGCTGATGGCCGGTGCGGTGAAAGACTTGCTGCTGCTGCCTTTTGCCAAGAAGCCCACCGATTTCGCCAAGGCGAGCTTTGCCGAGTGGATCCAGAGCCACTTCGGTCGCACCCTCTACCGCCAGTTCTTCGAGGGCTACACGGCTAAGCTGTGGGGCATCAACCCGGACAGGCTCTCCGCCGACTGGGCCGGTCAGCGCATCAGCCTGATCGATCTCAAAGATGTGGCGCGCCGCCTGCTGCCAAGACGCAACGGCAACCTCTCGGTGCGCACCTATGCCCGCAAATACCGCTACCCCAAATATGGCTTCGGCCAGATCTTCGCGACCCTGGGGGAGCGGCTGGTGGCAGAGGGGACCCTGCTGAAAACCGGCGCCACCATCACCCGCCTTGAGCAAGTCGATGGCCGGATCGAACGAGTTTATTGGCAACAAGATGGCGTTGAGCAGAGCGAAGGTTTTGATCAGGTGATCTCCACCCTGCCGCTGCCGCTCACCTGTCAGCATCTGGGTTTGCCGTGCGATCTGCACTACCGGTCGCTTCGCTTCGTCAATATGCCGCTCAAACAGGAGAACCTGTCGGACAACACCTGGCAGTACCTCTCAGACCCCCATATTCTGGCCACCCGCTTGCAGGAGCCGCGCCGCCGCAGCCCCTTTATGGCGCCAGAAGGCCAGACCTCGGTGATGCTGGAGATCCCCTGCAATCCGGGAGATGCCACCTGGCAGGCCCCGCTCGCCGATCTGCGCGGCCGGGTCACGGCCGATCTGGCAAGCCTTGGCGTGGACACCACCAAGCTTGGCGATGAGACCTTCGAAGCCCGCAGCGAGTACGCCTATCCGCTGATGGATCTCGGCTATCAGGCACGCCGCGACGCCGCCATTCAGGCACTGATGCCGATTGGCAACCTCATCATGACCGGCCGTCAGGGGACATTCCGCTACATCTTCACCGACACCGCCATGGAGATGGGGATGATGGCCGCCGACATGGTGATCGACGGAGTGGACAGACGCCATGCCATCTTCAATCATCGCAACGAAAATACCGTGATCGAAACCCAGAGCGTGGCCTGAGTGCCGCGCCATTGGCATAACCTCTTGGCATAAGTAAGGAGAACAGGATGACCATACGCCCGGGTTTGCTTGCCCTCACCCTGCTGCTGACCCTGAGCGGGCAGGCGCAGGCTTACTCCTACGCCGCCGCCGGCAAGGAGCCACTGATCGACGCCCGCGAAGCACTGCTTGGCGCCGCCACTGACGGCAAGGATGCCAGCGCCACCTTGAGCGAGATTGCCGACGAGCTGACCTATCTGGAACAGCACCACAAGGTCGAACTGCAAGCGCCGCTGGCCGCCGCCATCAAGGGGAAAGATGCCGCCGCCACCGCAGCCATGCTCAATCGCGCCTACAAGGCGGAGATCGAGCGCCGCCTCGAAGGGGCCAGCCAGAATCTTGGCGATTACCAGACCGCCAAGGTGCTGGTGGTCAAGAGCAAGCGCTTTCTAGACCTGATCCTCCCCTCCCTCAGTGAAGGGGATCGCAAGGCGGCCGAACAGGCGCTGGCCAAGGTGCTCGATGCCATCGGCAACCCTGGGGTGTTCGGAGTAGGCGCCAAGCCCGCCGATGCCGCCGCCTTTAGCGATGCAGAAAAAGCGCTGATGGCTGTGCTGGCGCCGCTTTGATGACCACCTGCCAATCATTGCGCCATCTCGCTGTGACAAACGGTGGGTTTCGCTTCGCGCTACCCACCCTACGCACTGCCTGCCGATAGATGCACCCGGATGCTGGTTCGTCCCCTTCTCCCCTAGCGGGAGAAGGGGGGGGTCACCACGGCCGATTACGCTTCGCTAATCGACCCTACTTGCTGATCTTGCTGCAACTGGCCTGGCTTGGCTGGTTGCTGACCTTCCCGGTGGCGCTCGATTCCGACGATGCCCTCAATTTCGCTCACGGGGTGACGCGCTTTAGCGTGCTGGAGTTCTCCCCCCACTTTCCGGGCTACCCCGCCTTTATCTGGTTGGCGCGGCTGATCAACCTGTTGGTCGACGATCCGGCCCGCGCTGTGCAGTGGGCAAGCCTGCTCGGCACCAGCTTGCTGGCGCCACTGGCGGCACTGTTGGCGGTCAGGCTGTGGCATCGCCCTGCCCTGCTCACCCCCATCTGGCTGCTGGTGCTGGCCCTCCCGCTCACCCCGACGCTCGCCCTCTCCGGTCTCTCGGACGGGCCGGCACTGGCTGCCTGGCTCGGGGCACTCTTGGCCTTGCAGCATCGAAAGATAGCGCTGGCTGGCCTCATGCTTGGCTTGATGATAGCCCTGCGCCCCTCCTATTTTGTGCTGGCCCTGCTGCCCCTTTGGCTCGGGATGGCGCAGCAGGGCACGCGCGTCAGGTTTGTGCTCCCCATCGCGCTGGTGGGGCTCACCAGCCTGCTCTTTGTCTGGCAGGCCGATGGCTGGGCCTATTTCAGCGAGGGGCGGCGCTTTACCGACGGCCACTTTACCCTGTGGGGCAACACGGCGGCGGCCCATGGTGATCGACTGCTGAGCTGGGCGCGCACTTTCAACGATCAGCTCACCCCGCTCTGGCCACTGGCTGTCGGAGCCTTGCTGGTGCTACCGCTCAGGCAAAGAGCAAAAGGCCAAGCCACTGCCCTCTCACCGCTCTGGTCTCTCTATTGGCTCGCCCTGCTGATCTGGACACTGTTTGGCCAGAATCCCGACAATCCCCGCCATCTGGCGCCCATTACCCTGCTCGGCATAGTGCTGCTGGCAGGCTGGCTGCCGCGCCGTGGCGAGGGGCTGGTCGCGGTGGCCGGATTGCTGCTGCTCGGCACGACCTTCACCCTGCCCCGTCCGCCCGCTATGGTGCAGGCGGCCAGGGTGGCAGAGAAAGCGTGTCCTGCGCTGGTGACTCAGTGGGGAGTACGTCTGCTGCGAGAGACCACTCCCCTGGCCGTCACCGATGGCTGGTATCGGGGGGATGCACGACTCGCACTGGCACAGGGAGCCTGCCGTCTCAGCCGACGACCCATAGCCACCGCTGACATGCCGGTACCAAACCAGCAGCAGTGGTTTTCACCTCGTTTTCGTGCTGAGCCAGGTATCTGGCTCGGGATACCCACCTACTTTTACCCTTAGTTGGCAGTGCAACGCACTTTGGCGACCATTTGACTAACGGCTCTGGCGCCCCGGTCGGCTACACTCACTGCGCATCCGTGACAAGTGAGTCTATCCATGAAGAGATCAAGCGAGTGGTTTCTCATCCACCTGACACTGATACTGGCCAGCGGAGCCTTGCTATTGCCACTCTGGTTACAGGGGGGAAGCCAGGGGCATGACCTGTTTCATCATCTGCTTTCCGGCCACTATTTTGCACAACAACTGTGGCAGGGGGAGATCTACCCACGCTGGTTGATGGCCATGAATGGCGGCTTTGGCAGCCCTACCTTCTTCTTTTATCCCCCCTTGCCCTACTATGTCAGCGCCCTGTTTGCCGGACCCCAGGCCCCCCTGCATGACGCCATCACGCCCCTGCTCTGGAGCGCCAGTCTGGCCTTGCTGCTGTCCGGCCTCTTTGCCTATCTCTGGCTGCGCAGTTTTGCCTCCCCCTTGCGGGCCCTGGCCGCCACCCTGCTTTATCTCGCCTTGCCTTATCATCTGGGCATGGATCTCTATGCCCGCTTTGCCCTGGCCGAATTCTGGGCTTTCGTCTGGGCTCCCCTGATCTTGCTGGGACAAGATCTCGCCAACCAGCGCAGTCGCAAGGGACTTCCCTTGCTGACTCTGGCGCTGGCATTGCTGGCGTTTTCTCACCTCCCCAGCCTGCTGCTGATGATGGGGCTGCTCACACTGCGCGCCCTGCTGCAAGCCTGGCGATCCCGCATCCTGTTTCCGATCCAGCTAGTGGCAATGGCCCAAGTGCTGGGGCTGGTCATGGCTGCGACCCTGCTGCTGCCTGCCCTGCTGGATCAAGGCGCCATCTCCATGGAGTTGATGTGGGGGATCATAGGGACAGTCTCCTTTCTCATGATGCTGCCCCTGAGCGAGCCCATCTGGCATCTGCTGCCACCGTTGCAACGAGTGCAATTTCCCTGGCGGTGCAACCTGATCCTAGCCCTGGCCACTGTGGCCGTAGTGGCACTGGGCACCCCTGTCGACCGTCCCTGGCAGTGGATCTGGTGGGGTCTGCTGCTGGTCACGCTCGTCTCCAGCCTTGCCTATGTGGCTTACTCCCCTCTCACCCAGGCACCGCGCAAGGACATGATTGAGAGCGAATTCGACAGCAAGCGCAGTGCCCAGGAATATCGCCCCAATCAGGTGCCCAGAGGGCAGTTCACTCCGACCTTGCTCGCCTGGAAAGGGGAGTTTCAACCCCCCGTCACCACAGAGCAGCCGAGCGCTGCGTGGAAGATCATTCGCTGGCAGCCCAGATGGCTGGAGCTGGACGTGAAGGCGCAGCAGCCCACCAAACTCATACTGCACCAATATGACTACCCCGGCTGGCAGGCCAGACTGGATGATTCGCTGACACTCGCTGTCAGTGCAAACCGGCAAGGACTGCTGCAGGTCTGGATACCGGCGGGTCAGCACACCCTCACTCTCAAGCTGGCGGCACGCTGGCCAGAGCGGTGGGGTATTGGGCTCTCCCTGTTGGGCTGGCTCTGCTGGCTGGTGCTCGCCTGCCTGGGGGCCAAAAAACCCAAAAAGCGTGTGACCCGGACACGGGTGATAGCGTGACGGGGGGCGGGCTTGGGCATAGTCCTGCCCAAGTCCGCCAAAACTGATAGACTCACCCCTGTTACCTTATTTCACGCGAACTTGCTCACGATCGGACATCCTATGCCCCAACCCTTACCCCTCTCTCCCCGCTTTCTGTTTATCCTGCTTGGCGCCCTGGCGGGCCTGACCCCGCTGGCGGTCGACATGTACCTGCCCGCCATTCCGGCCATTGCCCGGGATCTGGCCACCAGCATAGACGGGGCCCAGCTCACCATCAGTGCCTTCCTCGGTGGCTTTGCCATCGGCCAGCTGTTTTACGGCCCGCTGGCAGACAGCTATGGCCGCAAACCGGTCATCCTGGCGGGGCTCACCATGTTTGCCATCGCCTCTGTGGGCTGCGCCATGGCAGACTCCCTGCCCGAACTGCTGGCTTATCGGATGCTGCAAGCGGCTGGCGGGGCGGCGGGCTCGGTGGTGGTCAATGCACTGCTGCGAGATCTGTTTGAAAAGGATGCATTTTCCCGCGCCATGTCGTTCGTCATCCTGGTGATGACATTGGCACCGCTGGTCGCCCCCGTGATCGGCGGCTACATCAGCGCCCACAGCGACTGGCGCGTGATCTTCTGGCTGCTGGTGGGGATCAGCCTGCTGGTCTGCGTGGTGATGCAGTGGAAAATTCAGGAGACCTTGAAGCCTGAGCACAGACAACCGCTCAAGCTGGGCCAGATCCTGAAGAACTACTGGAGTGTGCTCTCCCATCGAGGTGCCATGGGTTATGTGCTGTGCGGATCCCTGTCGAGCTCCGGCATGTTTGCCTTTATCAGCGCATCCCCTTACGTCTACATCGAATATTTCAAGGTGCCGACCGAGCACTACGGCTGGTTGTTCGGCCTCAATATTCTGCTGATGATGCTGGTCACCTTCGTCAACAGCCGGTTGGTGAAGGGGGTGGGCGCCGAGCGCATGCTGCAATACGGGCTGCTGATGCTGCCCTGTGCCGGCGCCCTGCTCATCTACAACGCCTGGAGCCAGACCGGCGGCCTGTGGGGCATCGTCATCCCTGTGGTGCTGTTCGTCGGTCACATCAGTCTGGTGGGAGCCAACGCCATGACGGGCCTGATGGGGCACTTTCCCCAATCGGCGGGCACGGCCTCCGCGCTGGCCGGCACCCTGCGTTTTGGCATAGGCGCCGTGGTCGGCATCCTGGTCAACCTAGACCCACCACAATCCCCGCTGCCCATGGCCATCGCCATCGCCGGCTGCGGCTTTGGCTCTGCCATCAGTTACTGGCTGCTGACCGGCAAGCGATCTGCGGTGGCCTGATGACCTGCGCCTCACTCTGATCCTGAAAAAGCCCTGTCTGCATGACAGGGCTTTTTTGCATCAGGGGTCAGGCCTGGCTGCATATATCAGAACATGGCACTATTGAGCCAGAGATGTGCACCTATGCTCACCAGATAGCCGAGCAGGATGGCCGGTAACCACTTGAGATGGCTAAAGAAGGTATACATGCCGTGGGCCTGCCCCATCAGGGCAACCCCGGCCGCAGAGCCAATGGACAGCAAGCTGCCCCCCACACCGGCGGTCAGGGTCACCAGCAGCCACTGCCCCTGCACCATGTCAGGGTCCATCGACAGCACGGCAAACATCACAGGAATGTTGTCGACAATGGCTGACAGGATACCGATACAGATGTTCGCCATCGTCGGGTTGCCACCGTCATACAGCAAGTGTGACACCAGCTCCAGATAGCCCATGAACCCCAGCCCCCCCACGCACATCACGACGCCATAGAAGAACAGCAGTGTGTCCCACTCCGCCTTGGCCACCTTGTTGAAGACATCGAATGGCACTATGGAGCCAAGGCTGCGCAGCCGTTCATGATCCCCGGTGCGCTCATAGAGTGCCCGCTTGCGCGCCAGGGAGAGCGGCAGTGACTTGCGCAGATAGAAGCCGAAAAATTGCAGATATCCCAGACCCAGCATCATGCCGAGGACAGGGGGCAGATGGAGGAAACTGTGGCAGAGCACAGCCGTGGTGATGGTCAGCAGGAACAGCAGCACTATGCGGCGGGCTCCCCGTTTCAGCTCCACCGCTTCACTGGCCGCCTCAGGCACATGGCGAGGCACCATCAGACTCATCAGCAGGGCGGGCACCAGAAAATTGAGCAGGGATGGAATGAACAGGGCAAAGAACTGGCTAAATTGCACCTTGCCAGCCTGCCACACCATCAGGGTGGTGATGTCGCCAAAGGGGCTGAAGGCGCCGCCGGCATTGGCCGCAATCACGATATTGATGCAGGCAAGATTGATGAAGCGTCGATCCCCGTTGGCGACTTTCAGCACAACGGCGCACATCAGAAGCGCTGTGGTGAGGTTGTCGGCCACCGGCGAGATGCAAAATGCCAGCCCCCCCGTCAACCAGAACAGGGTTCGCAACTGAAAACCGGACCGGATCAGCCAGGCCCTGAGCGCATCGAACAGATTTCTGTCTTCCATGGCGTTGATGTAGGTCATCGCCACCAGCAGAAACAGCATCAGCTCGGCGTATTCAAGCAGGGTATGGCGAAATGCCTGCTCTGCGGCCGGGCTCATGCCATTTTGCGCATAGGCAATGCCGATCAGGATCCAGATCACGCCGGCAGCCACCAGCACGGGTTTTGACTTGCGCAGTTGCAAATACTCTTCGGCCATCACCAGCGCATAGGCCAATACGAACAGGCCCACGCAAAACAGGCCGATTGTGGACAGGGTTAACGGAATGGGGCCGCTACTGGCCTGGGCAGGAGAGATGAACAGGGACAGCAATACGGCAAAGCGGGTGAGCACAGACATGGGCCTCTTCCTTATAGAACCATCTGGCTGGGATGCTAGCACCTGGATGAAAACAAAAGTTCATCCAGGTCAATGAATTATCAATTAATGCATGGTCGAGGCAAAAGGGTTATTTCTTGCCAAAGCCCGACAGCTTGAGGGTGTAGCCAGCGCTGTTTTGCCAGGCATCCAGGCCACTGCGGTTGTTGCCCGCCACCAGACTGGCGGCCAGGCTCGGGCTGTTGAACAGCTGATCGGCGGTGAACACAAACCCACCTTCACTGCGCGGGGTGAGGATCCCCTTGCCCAGCAGCTCCTGGCGCAGTTCGATCACGGCTTCGCGCAGGGAGGCAGCATCCTCGCCATTGGCGGTGGATCCCGCCAGCACCATGAAGCCGGGGTTTTGCCGCTTGCCCACCGGGTAACCGTGAGCTTCGGCCCCCTTGCCGTTGAAGTGGTAGAGCTCGCGCTCCCCCGGCTTGTTGTCGGAGAGCGCCTTTTGAAGGGTCATCAGCTCGTTATAAATCTCGATGGGGACGACGGCAGCCTGCTTGTTGCCCTTGCTATCGATGATAAAACTGACTTGCTTGTGTAACATCCTTGCTCATCCTGTGACCCATGGAAGCTCCTATTCTAACCACCTCTGCCAAGCGGGATCCAGCGAGGATCCTCACCTCTTTTGCTGGGGTGATCACTAACTGGCGCTCTTGATCAGTTGCAAGGCGTGTTGATCATTCTCGGCCGTGGTAGCGTAGATGGCATGATGAAAGCCATTGACCATCAAGCGGTTATCCCATGCTGACCCTGCGCAACCTCTGCAAGAGCTTTGATAACGGTAGCGAACGCCTGCCGCTGTTCCACAGTCTGGACCTCACTCTGACCGCTGGCGAGACAAGCTTGCTGCTGGGGCAGAGCGGCTGTGGCAAGTCGACCCTGCTCAACCTGATAGCAGGCCTGCTCCCCCCGGATGAGGGGGAGATCTGGCTGGGGGAAACCCGGCTCGACACCCAATCCCCGGATGAACGGGCCCGCCTGCGCGGCCGGCATTTTGGCATCGTCTATCAGGATTTCAACTTGCTGCCGACCCTGACAGTGGAGGAGAACCTCTGCCTGCCCCTGTCGATCAACGGCCTGCCACGCCATGAGACAGAGATTGACGATTTGCTGAAAAGGCTCGATCTCGTCCACAAGCGCCACGCCTGGCCGGAGCAACTTTCCGGCGGCCAGCGCCAGCGGGTGGCCCTGGCCCGCGCCCTCATTCACAAGCCCCGCTGGCTCTTGGCCGACGAACCCACAGGGAGCCTCGATGAGCACAACGCCGAGCAGGTGATGGCACTGATGATGGAAGCGGTGCGTGAAACCGGCGCGGGTCTCTTGCTGGTGAGCCACAATCCGGCCTATGGTGCCCTGGCTGACAGAGTGCTTCGCCTCGAAGGGGGCCAGCTGATTGAGCTCAAGGGGGCGCACCATGAGTGAGGCCAGCCGTGATCGCGAGGCCGCCTTATGCTGCCGCTGAAGGCGCTGCTGCGCCTCTATCGCTGGCATCCCTGGCTGCTGCTGATGAGTCTGACCGGGCTCATGCTGGGGGTCTCGCTGGTGGTGGCTATTGATCTGCTGAACCACAGCGCCAGCACCAACTTCGTCGCCGCCCGCACCCAGCTGGCGGGAGATGCCAACTATCGACTGGCCCCGAGCGGCGGCCTGGATGAGCAGCTTTACGTCAAACTGGTGCGCAGCCAACCAAGCCTCAATGCCATGCCGCAGCTGCACGCCTGGCTCAAAGACGAGCAGGATCGCAGCGTTCAGTTGCTGGGAATGGATCTCTTCAACACCGGCCCCCTGAGCCAGCTGTTTGCCAGCGTGAGTAAAGAAGAAGCCCCCTCTTTTTCACTGAGCCAGGCAGACAGCGTCTGGCTGGCGACGCCGGAGGCCAAACGGCTAGGCTGGCTGCCGGGCCAGGCCCGCACCTTTGTGCTGGGCGGCGGTGGCGAGGGTGATCGCCCACTGATCCTGACGCTCGCGGGCACCTTCGAGCCCGGCGCCGTGCCCATGGAGCGGCTGCTGGTGACCGACATAGGTCTGGCCCAACACATGCTGGGCAAGGCGGGAAGGCTGGATCGCATCGTGTTCAAGCTAAGTGACGCCGAGGCCCGCACACTGCAAGCGACCCTGCAAGCCTATCTCCCCCATCAGCCGCTCTGGCTCGAGCCCATCAGCCCGGCGCTCGATGCCAGCCAGCTCGGCGATGCGCTGGCGCTCAACCTCACCGCCCTCTCTCTGCTCGCCATGGCGGTGGGACTGTTTCTGGTGTTCAACGCCCAGCGCTTTGTACAGAGCGTGCGTCGCCCCCAGCTGGCCCAGCTGATCATTCTGGGGCTGCCGCCTCGCCGGGTACTGCACTGGCTGGTACTGGAGCTGCTCCTTCTCGCCACTCTGGGCACCCTGCTCGGACTGGTGCTCGGTAGCCTCCTGGCCCTCACCCTCATGGGACAACTGACCCAGGCGCTGGCCGACCTTTATGGCCCCAACCCCATCGACCTGCTGCGCCTCTCCCCCATCAGCCTGTTCAAGGCACTGCTGATTGGTCTTGGCGGGACGCTTGCCGCCAACCTGCCCGGCTGGTGGCAACTGCTGCGCCAGTCCCCCCTTGCGCTTCGCGAGGGCAACAGCCGCCCCGCCACCCATCCGTGGCGTCGGCGCTGGCTCGCCATCGTCATACTGCTGCTGTGCGCCCTTTGCCTCGCCCTGCCCCGGACAGGGTTGCCGGGTGCCCTGTTTATCGCCGGTGGCTGGCTGCTGGCCATGGCGCTCTGGCTGCCGGATGCCCTGCGCTGGGTGCTGGGTCAGTTACGCCAGCGCATGGGTCGCCAGCACGGGTGCAGCAACCTGACAGCCCAACTGGCGGTGGCTGAGACCCAATATCATCTGGATCGCACCGCCATCGCCGTCATGGCACTGCAACTGGCCATCGCCGCAGCCATCGGCATAGGCGTCATGGTATCGAGCTTTCGCTCGAGCGTGGAGATCTGGCTGGGCCAGCGTCTCGCCGCCGATCTCTATGTCACCGCCCCCAAAGGCGCAGCGGGCAGCAGGGGCATACTGAACCAGGCCACCCTGGATGCCATTCTCGCCAACCCAGCCGTGGAGCAAGCCTCGCGGCGTTCTGTGCAGCCCGCCCGCTGGCAGGGACAACCCATCGAGTGGGCACAAATGGACTTTATCCCACCCCTCAAGGCGGCCTATCCCCTGCTGGCCGGGCGCTGGCCCGCCACTCCAGACGAGGTGCTGGCCAGCGAGCCCCTGACGGTGCGACTCGGAGTCAGGGTGGGCCAGACGCTCAGCATCACCAGCGAACAGGGCCCAAGGGAGCTCACCGTCACCGGCGTCTATCAGGATTACGGCAGCGACAAGGGGCAAGTTCTGCACGCCTTCGAAGATGGCCCAGTGCAATCCCTCGCCCTCTTTAGCAAAATGCCGGAACAGCTGGCCGACAGCCTGCGCACCCGTTTTGGCGAAGGGGTCAACCTGCTGGCGGCCCCTGCCATTCACGCCGCTGCCCTCAAGGTGTTCGACCAGACCTTTGTGGTGACCGAGTTGCTTAAACTGCTGATCCTGGGCATCGCCTTCGTCGGCATAGGCTCGGCCTTCATGGTGCTGGGGCTGGCAAGGCGCAGCGAGTTGCAGACCTTGCAGAGTCTGGGATTGAGCCCTCGTCACTGTCGCCGCCTGCTGGTGTGGCAAGGTGCGGGCCTGGGGCTGCTCACTGCGCTGCTGGCGCTGCCGGTAGGCTATGGGCTGGCCTGGGTGCTGATTGAGGTGGTCAACCCCCGCGCCTTTGGCTGGCGTCTCGCCTTCGAGGCCGCCCCCTTGCATGCCGTCACGGCCCTGTTGCTGGCCCCTGTGTGCGCGGCGCTCGCATCCTGGTTTGCCGCAAGGAAACTGGTATGAAAAAACGCAATGTCTGGCTACTGCTGCTCACCTGCACCCTGTATGGCGGGGCAGTCTGGGCCAACGACCTAGGCACCATCCTCGGCGGCGGCAGCGATCAGTTCAAAAAGGCTCTGCCGGGTCAATCCATCACGCTGCCCGCCGATCACGCGGCCCACCCCGACTACCGCTCCGAGTGGTGGTATCTCACCGGCAACCTCAAGGATGAGCAGGGGCGCGAATATGGCCTGCAGTGGACCCTGTTTCGCCAGGGTATTGAACAGCAGATACAAACGGACAACCCCTGGCTCACTCCCCAGCTCTGGCTGGCCCAGTTTGCCATCACTGACCTCGGCAAAGGCAGCCACCAACAGGATGAGCGCACCAGCCGCCAGGGCCCCGGGCTCGCGGGTGCCAGCGGCGGCGAGTATTGGCTCAGGGAATGGGTGCTTGCCTCACAGGGGAAGCCACTCTTTCCCGCCACCCTCAAGGTGCAGAGCAAGATTGGCGAGCTGAACCTCAAGGTCGATGCCGCCAAGCCTGTGGTCTTGCAGGGCAAGCAGGGTTACAGCGAGAAGAGCCCGGGCAATGCCTCGTTTTACTACTCCTACCCGCGCTTGACGCTCACCGGCACTTTGACCCTCGATGGCGAGGCGCGCAAGGTCACGGGTCAGGGCTGGTTTGATCACGAGTGGAGCAGCTCGGTATTGGCCGACTGGCAGTCAGGTTGGGACTGGTTTTCGCTCCAGCTCGCCGATGGCCGCGAGCTGATGCTGTTTCGCCTGCGCACCAAGGAAGGTCGTCCCGAACCGGAGAACCGCTACGGCATCCTGATCGAGCGCGATGGCAGCAGTCGGGTGCTCTCCCCCGACAGCATTCGCCTTGTGCCCGGCAAAACCTGGCGCGGCCCCAAGGGCCAAGCCTATCCCGTCGAGTGGCAGCTAAGCGCTGGGGATCTCAAGCTCAGCATCCAGGCCCGCCAGCCCAATCAGGCCATGACAGGGCGCTTTGACTACTGGGAGGGGGCCGTTACGGTATCAGGGGATGCAAAGGGGCTGGGGTATCTGGAGATGACGGGGTACTGAGCGAGGGGAGTGCGAACGCTCACAGCCAATCCCCCCATACGGTTGCACATAACAACCCTGGTCCTCACCGACACAAGCTTTCATTCCAGCAAAAAGACCCCGGCATGGCCGGGGTAAACACGGGGTGGAACATAAAACACTTCGGTCGGTCATCACCTCGGCTGCGCTATGCGTCAGCCAAGGCGGCTTCAACAGTGGCTCAGGGCTGTTTGTCCGCCATCAGCACCAGACCGTTTTGCTCGGGGAAACCAACCACCAATGCAGTCTGCTTGGTATTGGGGATGGTGAACGCGGCGGCATAGGCTAGAGCCCCGTCCCTGGCGTTGGCCAGACTCAACACCCACTTGTTCTCAATCGGCGTGAAATCGCTCGAGGCTTTGAAGCGGCACTTGTCAAAGCCGCTCACGGTCAGCTTGCTCAGGCCATTGTGCTGATCGGCCTTGCCCTTGCCGGTCAGGGTGCAACCGGCGCTGGGGAATTCCATCTCCACCGTCAGGGAGCCGCTATTGTTGGTGCTCTTGATCTGGCCCACCATGGCGTCGGTGAAGCCCTCATCGTCTGCAACTGACCAGCTGTCGCTGCTGATCGCCCGGGTAGTCAGCTTGCTGACGGCGACGTGGCCGCTCCAGGATGGGTAGAGGGTCGTGCTCTGATCCGGCTCCCGGAACTGGGTGCCGGTACGGGTAAAGTCAAAGGTCCAGCGCTTGGCCTCTTTACCATTCACGTCAATCACCGACTGATCACGGAAGCTGATGAGGTTGTGGTCGTTGCTCTGGCTATCGACCTTGTTGCCACGCTCGGAGGTACGCTCCAGCAAGACGGGATATATCCCATCCTTGTTCTCTTTCTGAGCCGCCCTGCCGATCCACTGGCTGTTGGTCGCCACCTTGCCCGCATCCTTATCGACCCAGACACCCCAACGCTGCTCGCGATCCGCCTTGGGATAGATAAGTGCCATCCCTTCCAGCCCCTTGATCATTTTGAACGACGCCTTGTCATTATCGCGACTCAACAGGCTGGCTTCGTAAAGACCCGCGTCAGGCAGTGGCAGCGGCGCGCGCTTGGCAATACTGTTGGCGGCTTTCTCGCTGTCACAGGCAGACAGGGCGGCGGTGCAGGCAATGGCCAGCATGGCTTTGTGGTGCATTCTCATTGACGCTTGTTCCTTGCAATTGCTTTGTTATGTGAGGTGCATTCAATCGCCGCTGAATTTACTGGAGGGAGGGTTCGCCAGTCGAATGGAGATCTGTAACCAGCTGTTACAAGGACTTGGGTAACAAGACGCAGACAGCGCACCCAATATCGCAACAGGAAGGCCGGTGACTGGAAGAAATGTTGAGCGCCATTCGCTCACCCCGTCTGCCAACCCAACACGCTTGGCAACAAACGAAGAGTCACGCAGCAACAAGGCCGGCCATTGAATCAGACCTTCCCCCTATAGACACTTCCCTACTCAGCTATCCCCACACCAGCACAGGCAGAAACCAGACTGCCATCAAAATTGCGTTCAAATTCCACGGGGTGGATAAGGTTTTGTTCAACAGAATCAATCACCATTTGATACCCTTTCAACTTGCATGCATGTCTGCCCACGAAGAGCTCATGCGCTCGTCTCTGATGGCGACATAATGAACTTCTCATTATCTTCAGTCGGTAAGTTGCAAGTACAAGGATGGAATTTATGTGGCAAGAAATATGGAAAACTGTCTTGTCTGAATTTGCGGATATTCAAGATATCCAGCAGATGACGCAGATTGTATTACGTCTGCTGGTAGCCGGCTTATTGGGTGGTCTATTAGGCTACGAGCGTGAACAGAAAGGGAAAAGTGCCGGGATCCGCACCCATATGCTGGTCAGTATTGGTGCCGCCCTGTTCGTTCTGATCCCCCAGCAAGCTGGGGCATCAACCGCCGACCTGACCCGGGTGTTGCAGGGTCTGACTGCCGGTGTGGGATTTCTGGGGGCCGGCACCATCATTCTGGGCACCCGGCAGACAGAAACCCAGGGGCTGACAACGGCAGCCGGTATCTGGGTCACGGCAGCCATCGGCATTGCCGCAGGGATGGGCCGAGAATCCACTGCGGTGCTCGCTACCTTGATAGCGCTGTTTATTCTGACCATAGTGCCTTGGCTGCTGAGCCTCAAAAAAGAGGGCCGTGATTGATCCTCACTTGCCACACCACTGACTGCGGCGCTCTGCAGATACCGGCTACCGGGGTGGCCGGTCTGCTCGATGACCCGAAACAAATAGCCCTTATAACAGGGCATCACAGTGATATTGCCCAGCCACTCCTGTCACTGGGCGCCAGTTGCCTTATCTGTTTATTTATCGAACACCCTCACCCACTCAACCCGCTGCCAACTTGGCTCAAGTCTGATCCCTGTCAAAAATCCTTTCAAAATCCGAGCGATAACTAACTTTTTACTCACTTTTGTTGGTCGGTGTTTGATACCTTGCTCATCTGGCCCTAACAGCCCCAAAAGCAGCCGAGGTAAGCCCATGATTTACCCATTTTCAATCTGGTTAAAAGCAGCGCACGGGGAGCTGTAACCCCGTGCGGTAGCTATCCCGGCCGTAGGGTGTCAATAAGCGAAGCGCATTGCACCACCACCTTATTTTAAAGACATGGCGAATAGAGCAATTCCTTATCCTTACGTCTCGGTAAACGTTGGGCTTCGCAAGCTCAGCCCAACCTACCTTGCTGTTTCGCCTGCGCACCAAGGCGGGCCGCGCTAATCCCGAAAACCGCTACGGCATTTTAATTGAACAAGATGGCAGCAGCCGGGTGCTCGCCCCCGACGCTATTCGCCTTACACCGGGCAACACCTGGCGCGGCCCCAAGGGGCAGCCCTACCCCGTCGAGTGGCAACTTGAGGCCGCCGGGATGACCCTCACCATACGGGCGCGCCAGCCCAATCAAGCCATGACCGGTCGCTTTGACTACTGGGAGGGGGCTGTGACGGTGGAGGGAGATGCCAAAGGGCTGGGCTATCTGGAGATGACGGGATATTGAACTGATAGGCTGAGTTGAGCTGAGCTGAATGAACAATACTGTATAGGAATACTTATGAAGTATTTTATAAAGCAAATGATTCTTGGTAAGACAGTTGCTCTGCCTCTTGATGAGGTTCAATTTGAAACACTAAAGATATCACGAAACATTCTTTCCTCTGCAATGGCAATAGAAGAAAAATATGATTTATTGGTCTCCAATTTTCTAGAGCTAGAGAAAGAATTATTGACTCAAGTTGCTCAGCAGATGGTTTTCTCTCAAAACTCATATAATGAAAGCCACGATATCATCAGTGTGTTTAACCGAAGAGTAATTAACCTTCTCACATCTACAAAACTGTATTACGATCAGATTGAAAAGCATGTTCGTACCTGTCAGCATGGCTGCGAGTCATCGGGAAACCTGGCTAAATATTACTTTAGTGAAGAGTATGATAATCACCAAGAATATCGTTTCATGGAGGCATTAAGAAATCATGTTCAACACTATGGGCTCGCTGTACATTCTTTATCATTGCCTAGTCGGTGGATCGGTGAGGGTGATGGAAAGCAAATGATTAATACCATAAGATTATTTTCTTTGAAAGATGAGCTTAAAGAAAATGAAAAATTTAAAAAATCTGTCTTTAAAGAAATAGAAGAAAAGACAGATTTAGTAAGAGCAACAAGAGTTTACGTTGGTTCATTCAGCAATGTGCACGATAAGATCAGAAAACTTATCGAAGGTAATGTCACAGCGGCAAGAGAATGTATTCAAAACATGATAAACATATACAAAAATTCCAATAATGGAGACGCCATTGGAATTTATGCGTATAGCATTAAATCAGAAATATCCTCTGAACAAATTGCTGAGAAGTTCTCAGTAATTCTTGATTGGGATGATGTAAGGATTCGCCTTAAAAATAAAAACATGCCATTTCCTAACATAAGCAAATGGCATGTAAGTGGAAGTTTAGGCGTATAGAATTAATTAAATTCGTAGGTTAGATTAGCGAAACGCCCCTTTCCAGTAAAATCAGGGGGGGTGTATCCATATATTAAAAACCATCCTTGGATAAGAGTAAATAACGCAACCAAAGATAGATATTTCCTTTCCGTGCGTTCGATTACGCTTCGCTAATCGAACCTACTCGAAATAATCAAAACCTGTGTTCAACTTGTTGAAAGTAATATTACCGTGTTGGGTTTCGCTCCGCTCAACCCAACCTACGCCAAACCTTATCTATTAAATGGCTTATATCGCAGCCGTCTGGTTGGATATAAACGCCAACGACTGCCGATTAAAGTGATCCGGCTGCTCCACATTGCAAACATGGCCGCAGTTTTCGATGATCTCGAGCTGGCTGTAGGCATCGCGGGCCACCTGCTCGCGCACCGGTGCCAGGAACATATGATCCTCCTCCCCCATCACATAGAGGGTCGGGATCGGCAGGGCGCGCTCCTTGAAGTAGCGCATCAGGGGGTTGACCTCGGTGGCGAGGCGGAACCAGCGTTTGAACTCCTTCTGGCAGAGCTTGCGGGCCTCGCGCACAAAGAGGTTGCGCGACTCCTGATGGTGCTGGCGCGGCATTATGATGAAGGCGAACAGACGGTAGAGCCACATGTAGGGCAGGATGTGCTGACCGAGGCGCCCCAGTTGCACCAATACCCGGGAGCGAATATCCAGCCGCAGTATGGCGCCGCCCAATACCATGCTCTTGACCCGCTCCGGGCAGAGCTCCGCCAGATGGCGAATGAGGATGGTGCCAAGGGAGATGCCGACAAAGTGAGCGCAACGGATATTGAGATGATCGAGCAGACGCACTATGTCTTCGGTCACGGCCCGGAAGCTGTAGTGCCCCTTGACCACCTGCTGCAACTGGTGGGACTGACCGTGGCCACGCAGATCCAGCAGCAGCACGTTGAAGTGCTCGCGATAGGCGCGCAGTTGCTTGAACCAGATGGAGGAGCTGCCACCGGCACCGTGCACGAATACCACCCAATCCCTGTCGGGGCCAAGCTCGAACGTCTTGTGATACAGCATCTTGCGACTCCCTCATCGACGGCATTGGGGTATAGTAGGCGCGCATCTTAGCAGATATTTTCACCCAAAAAATACGTTTGCATGGCAACTGGCGAGGAGCGTGACCATGGAGTTGACGAGTTTGAGAGCCTTTCTGCTGACCCTGCCGGGCACTCAGGAGGACACCCCCTTCGGCCCGGAGATCCTGGTCTATCGCATCGCCGGCAAGATGTTCGCGCTGGTGAATTGGCAGGCAGACCCGCTCACCATCAACCTCAAATGTGAGCCCGAGCTCGCCCTGCTGCTGCGGGAGATCCACCCCGAGGTCAAACCCGGTTGGCACATGAACAAGCAGCACTGGAACACGGTTACCCTGAGCGACACCCTTGCCAGCGATCTCTGGCAAGGCTGGGTCCACCACTCCTATGAACGGGTGGTTGCCGGCCTGCCCAAGGCCAAACGGCCGCAAGCGCCGACACTGTGAGCCATCCCATGCCGGAGCAGCCCAAAATAGTCCCTCTGAGCGAGCCGCATATCCCCGCCCTCATTACCCTGTTCGAGCAGTCGGTTCGCCAACGCGGCCCCGAGCACTACAGCGAGGCGCAGGTAGCGCAGTGGGCCCTCGGTGCCCATCATCCCGGCTTTGTCAGCCAGTTGCGTGAGCACCACGGCTGGGTGCTGGAGCAAGCCGGCGCCGTGCTCGGCTTCGTCACCCTCAGCGACGATGGTCACCTGAGCCTGCTTTATGTGAGCGCAGATCACCAACGGCAGGGGTTTGGCGGCCTCTTGCTCGCCACAGCCCTCAGCCAGGCGACTCGGCTCGGCATCCAGACTCTGACGACGGAAGCCAGCGCCTTCAGCTATGGGCTATTTTTACGGTATGGCTTTGAGCTGACCGGATTGGAAAGCGTGGAGCGGGGTGGAGTCAGTTTTATCCGCTATCGTCTGCACTGCCGCTTGCCAAGCTAGGACCAGCCACTAAAATACGCACAGTTTTTTCGTATTGTTGAGGATTGAGGCCGCCATGGTTGTAGAAAGCGAAGGCTATATCGCCCTGATTGAGTATCTGGTGGAGAGTCTGGGACTGTTTGAAGCCCAGCAGCAGAGCGGTGGTGAACAGACCATCGAAGATCTGGTGAGCAGCCGGGTGGCGAGCAACCTGATGGCCATCTGCGAACAGAACCCGCAGCTCGATCCCAAATTGCGCTTCATGATCATGCAGGAAGCCGATGCCGTGGTCGCCGATCTGGAAGAGGTGCTCTCCGCCGTCTGGCTGCGTGCCCCTACCCCGGCCCAGCAAGCCTTCCTCGAAGAGTTCATCGACCTCATCAAAAACCTGTTTGACGGCGCCATCAGCTAATCCGTCGAAACACCTGATCGACGTGGCGCCGACCCAGACGCCCGTATTTTTCCGCACACAGCACACATGAAAAGGGCCGCCTCAATGGGCAGCCCTGCTTGCTATCATTTCAATCTATCCAGCTTTTCAGTGGCGTTCAGTGAAGGTCGAGGCAAGAAATGTGTCTGGTCTTGGCTGCCATCCTTGGAAGCTACTTAGTTCGGCAGGGCCAATTCTATTTAGTTCCCGTTCATGACATCTTTTTTTACGATTTTTTCACTGCGCCGACAGTCAGTCGACATCAGGCGTAAAAGAGGCCGCAAATGCGGCCTCTTTTGGTATCAAAGCAGGGGTGATCTAGCATGGCACCATCTGTTAGCGATTGAGGCTCGGCGGCAAACAGACTCCGATCCCCCCCAGCCCGCAATACCCTTCCGGATTTTTCTCCAGATATTGCTGATGGTAATCCTCGGCGTAATAGAAGGGCGCCAGCGGCAAGATGCGGGTGGTGATGGCACGGCTGTCGCCACTGGCCATCATGGCCTGCTGATAGGCGGCCTGGCTCTGCTGGGCGATCACCTGCTGGGTTTCGTCGCCATAGAAGATCACCGAACGGTACTGGGTACCGACATCGCCACCCTGGCGCATGCCCTGGGCCGGATCATGCTGCTCCCAGAACAGCTTGAGCAGGGCGGCATAACTGATGACGCTGGGGTCAAACACCACCTGTACCGTTTCGGCGTGACCGGTCAGACCGCTGCACACCTCCTTGTAGGTGGGATTCTGGGTGACGCCACCCTGATAGCCAGCGGCGGTGGAGTAGACACCGGGCTGCTGCCAGAACAGACGCTCAACACCCCAGAAACACCCCATGCCAAACCAGGCTACTGCCATCTCTTCAGGCCAGGGGCCCTGAGTCGGGTGACCATTGACGGCATGTTGCTGGCCAATCACCATCGCATCGCGGCGTCCCGGCAGTGCATCTGCCGGTGAAATAATCTGTTCCATGAACCCTGTCCTTGTATAAAAACCTGTGTCATCGCACAGCTGACGAAAAGGAGTCTCGAAGATAACAGGTTATGAGCCGGGATCAACCAAGGCCACAGCCAGACTGGTGTTGCTGTATTTTTCACCGCCTTCTCGTCTCTCGTTTTTCTTCAGCGTCATCAAGCGGACAAAATGGTGGCATAAAATGGCCAAATCAATATTTAGTCTTGATTTGTGAATTTATTTTCATATATTGAGCCCATTGCTGTTTTTTTATGGAAGAAGCCTCAAGTGCGTGAACGCGAACCCAGCCTGGTCTATGCCTTTCGGCAGTCTACCCCCTATGTCAATGTGCACAGAGGCGCCACCTTTGTGCTGATGATGGGAGGGGAAGCCATCTGCCACCCCAATTTTGCCAATATCGTCAGCGATATCGCCCTGCTGCAGACGCTGGGAATTCGTTTGGTGCTGGTGTTCGGTTCACGTCCGCAAAACGACGAGGCACTGGCTCGCGCGGGCATCGAAGCCCAGTACCACAGGCGGATCCGGGTCACCGATGACGAGAGCTTCGCCATCATCAAACAGGTGTGTGGCGGCCTGCAGTACGACATCACGGCCCAGCTCTCCATGGGGCTGGCCAACACCCCCATGCAGGGAGCCCGCATCAGCGTGGTGAGTGGCAACTTCGTCACCGCCCAGCCGCTGGGGGTGGATGATGGCATCGACTTTTGTCACAGCGGTCGGGTACGCCGCATCGACGTGGAGGGGATCACGCGCCAGCTGGATCAGAAGGGGCTGGTGCTCATCTCCCCCATCGGCTGCTCGGTCACCGGCGAGAGCTTCAACCTGAGCTCGGAAGAGGTCGCCCGCCGGGTGGCGGTGGATCTCAAAGCCGACAAGCTTATCTGTTTCAGCAGCACCCAGGGCGTCATGGACAGACACGGCGAAGCCATCTCGGAGCTCTTCCCCGAGCAGGCCGAGGAGCTGCTGGTGGAGCTGGAGCAGGCGGGGGAAGAGATGTCAGGCACAGCCCGTTACCTGCGTGCGGCAATTGCCTCCTGCCGGGGCGGCGTGCCCCGCTCCCATCTGGTGAGCTATCAGGATGACGGCGCCATGTTGCAAGAGCTGTTCAGTCGCGACGGCCTCGGTACCCAGATAGTGCGGGAAAGCGCCGAGCAGGCCCGCGCAGCCACCATCGAAGACATTGGCGGCATTCTGGATCTCATTCGCCCGCTGGAGGAGGACGGCATTTTGGTGCGCCGCTCTCGCGAGCAGCTGGAGATGGAAATAGACAAGTTCACCATCATAGAGCGCGACGGCCTCATCATCGGCTGCGCGGCGCTCTACTGCTTCATGGAAGAGGCAATGGCGGAGATGGCCTGCGTCGCCATTCACCCCGAGTATCGCAACTCCAATCGGGGGGATCAGCTGGTGGCCAAGGTGGCCGAGCGGGCCAAGCGGCTCGGCATTCGTCGCCTGTTCGTACTCACTACCCGCTCCATTCACTGGTTCCGGGAACGGGGCTTCGATCCGCTGGAGGTGGAAGACCTGCCGGTGGAACGGCAACGGCTCTACAACTGGCAGCGCCGCTCCAAGGTTTTGTCAAAAACCATTTCGTAACTTGTTGATCTTGTGCCGAGTTGTCGTCGATTGTTAACTTTTTCACAATCTCGATTGACAGTGCAATCCAGCACAGGGTATTTCTAATTGCACTCCACCGCCTGCGGTGGAGCCAGAAGAGGAGCGCTGCCCAGGCAGCCCAAGGGAGGACACCAGCGTCCGATGAACTTGGGTCAGGGGGAGCAGCGCCGAGATGTGTGAGGCAACTGGATACCTCAACGTCGGCTGCGGGGGCTGAATCCCCCGGGTTGTCATCGGTAGTGGTCATCCCCCACCGCGCCCCATCAGGGGCGGGTACGGGATGGGCTCTGCGGGTGGAGTGCTTCTGGCCGGGATAGCTTCTCTCATTCCTGCCATTTTCAGCCTCCTCCTCTCTTTTTGCCCGATGGAACCGGATTTTTATATTAAGACAGGAGTAAGCAATGAGCCCGATCAATGTCGCCAAGTTTGGCGGAACCAGTGTCGCCAATGCCGCGGCCATGAACAATTGCGCTAATGTGGTGCTGGCCAATCCGGCAACCCGGGTGGTGGTACTGAGCGCCAGCGCCGGCGTCACCAATCTGCTGGTGGCACTGGCCCAGGGCGATCTGGACGAGGCAGGCCAGGAGGCACAGCTGGCCAAACTGGCCGAGATCCAGCAGGCCATACTGACGGCACTGGGCGATCCCGCCGACGTGAGTACCCTGATCCATGCCACCCTCGGCGAGATCCGCACCATGGCCCGCCAGGCCAGTCAGCATACGGATGCGGAACTGGCTGACAGGCTCATCGCCTGTGGCGAGCTGATGTCTACCCGCCTCTTCATCGAGCTGTTGCACCAGCGTGGTATCAAGGCCCACTGGCAGGATGTGCGCCAGCTGATGCGCACCGACAGCCGATTTGGCAAGGCGACCGTGGATCTCGCCGCCACTCGCGACCTCTGCCAACAGACGCTGGGGCCTCTGCTCGGCGACAGCCTCATCATCACCCAGGGCTTCATCGGCTCGGATGCCGATGGCCGCACCACCACGCTTGGTCGCGGCGGCTCCGATTACAGCGCAGCACTGCTCGCCGAAGCGCTGGATGCGGGCAGCATAGAGATCTGGACCGATGTGCCCGGCATCTACACCACGGATCCGCGACTGGTGACACGTGCACGCCCCATTCCCGAAATAAGCTTCGTGGAAGCGGCCGAGATGGCTACTTTTGGCGCCAAGGTGCTGCACCCGGCCACCCTGCAACCTGCGGTGCGCCAGGACATTCCTGTCTTTGTCGGCTCCAGCAAGGATCCCGCCGCCGGCGGCACCTGGATCCGTGCCAGCACCAGCACCAACCCGCTATTTCGCGCCGTGGCATTGCGCCGCCAGCAAGTGCTGGTCACACTGCACAGCCTCAACATGTTCCACGCCTACGGCTTCCTGGCCGAGGTGTTCGGCATCCTGGCCCGCCACCGCATCTCGGTGGATCTCATCACCACCTCGGAAGTGAGCGTGTCGCTCACCCTGGATCACACCGGCAGCCAGAGCAACGGCGAGCCCGTGCTCAGCGACAAGGTGCTGGCCGAGCTGGGTCAGCTGTGCAAGGTGAAGGTGGAAACCGGTCTGGCACTGGTGGCGCTCATCGGCAACCGCATGAGCGAGGCGGCCGGTGTAGGCAGTCAGGTCTTTGACGCCATTCGCGAGCACAACATCCGCATGATCTGTTATGGCGCCAGTGCCCACAATCTCTGCTTCCTGGTCAAGGAAGAAGAAGCGGGCCACATCGTCAATCGCCTCCACCAGGAGCTGCTCGACTGAGTCAGCCGAGATTGGACACGGTATAAAAGAGGGGCACTCAGGGTGCCCCTCTTGTCGTTGATGCCCATGTCATCGATGCAGATACCAGCCCCTACCCCGCCAGAGTCGGCACCGGCAACAGGCAGGTGCGGATCTCTTCACGCAGACCCGCGAGTCTGGCCAGCAGCGCTGCCTGGCTATAGCCTGCCTCGTCAGGCCCCAGATTATCCGCCAGCTCGGCGAAATGGTCGGTCACCGCCTTCTCAAGCCAGTCGAGCCGGCGCAGGGTGAGCGGGCCGCAGCTCTTGCCGCTGAGGTCATCCATGATGTCGAGCCGATGGCTGCGATACATGTCCCGCCACCAGTTGGCGGCCAGCGCGTCGTCGCTTGCCAGTGCCGAGCGCCACTCCCCCTGCAACCCTTGCAATCGAGCCAGCACTGCCGAGCTTGCCCCCTCCCGGGTCAGATATTGCAATTCGCGCTGCACCCAGCCCAGACAGAGTCCACGCCAGTAGCGAAACTGCGGCAACGGATCCGGCTCGTCGAGCCAGAGACCCGAGAGGGTGCGGGTCTCCAGCCGTTCCGGCACATGAAACTGGGGATCGGAGAGGCCGTTTGAGTTGAATTCATGGCGGGGATCGAACGGCCACATGTAGCCAAAATCGAACACGGCGATCTGCTGGCCATCATCGAGCAGGTTGCCCGGGCTCGGATCCCAGTCAAACCAGCCCCAATGGGCGAGCTCGGCCTGCACCGCCAGCATCTGGGCCAGATTGCGCTCATTGAGGTCGTGTACCGGCACCCCTCGCAACCAGGGAGAGACGAGCACCCCGGCCCTGGCCGAGCCAAAGCAGGTACAAACCACGTGAGAGAGAATGGTGGGATGCAGCTCACGCAGCGCCTCTATCTCGCGGCGCCGCTCCAGCTCGGTCAGGAAGGCGGTCTTGCCGTCGATATTGGCCACCAGGGAGTCATGCCTGCGCCGTTTCAGGCACCAGTGATGTCCCTCCACCTTGAGGTGAAACACCTCGGCGGTGAGCCCGTGACGATAGACCTTGAGCACGGAGGGATTATCCTCTCTGAGTCTCACCAGCTGTGCCAGTGGCAAGGGACAATCCTGCTCGCGCCCGATCCGGATCTCCTCCTTGCTCTCCAGCATGCGGAGCAATCTTGCCTGACGTGCCGCTACCTTGGGATTCATACATGTACCTCCATCCATTATTGAGAGACTAAGCAGCAAGGCAGGTGCAGACCAGCAGCAAAGCGTCATGATGACGCTTTCATCACAGAATGAGTGTGACGGCCCGATCAGGATCACAGTTTGCATGGCTTCATGGTCACGAAATATTCATTGTTTGGTCATTAAATTGACAACAAGGAACAAGCCCCTCACCATCGGGTCACATTAAATGCAGCAGCCATTCGTCGTTACTCGCTCAAAGGATGAGCTCATATGAAAGTCCCCTCCTCAGCACGCCGGTCAGCCAGGATCCCCAGCCTGCCTTCCCTGCTGCTTGGCTTGCTGGCTGCGCTGCTGCTGCTGACCCTGATACTGCCGCAGATCAATCCCGGCAGCTGGCTCGGCCAGGCCCGGCCGCTGGTGCTGGGACCTGCTGACCAACCCATAGCGACGCTCACGCGTCACTCTCTGCTCTACAAGAGTGACAACCGTGGCCTCTATCTGGTGGTGCGCAGCCAGTGGCAGCTGCTCAAACCGCTGCAAGCGGGGGACAAAGTGCGGGTGGAGCTGCTCAACGACAAAGGGGAGCGCATAGATCAGCTGAGCCAGGCGGTAGAAAAACGCCAGCGATGCAATAAAGGACGCTGCACCCTGGATCTCAACAGCACCTTGCGGGCACCGGACGATGCCCTCGCCAGTCGCTATCAGCTGCGGATCGGCCTGCTGCTGGCAGATCGACCCGAGAGCGCTGAATTCAGCCAGATCCTGCAGACTCTGCCGGAGCAGGGTTTCAACCTCACCTACCTCTTCACCAGCCTGCTATTGGTACTGGCACTGAGCGCCGCCGTGCTCAAAGCCTTGCTGCCCAAGCTCAGGCGCAGTTTGCGCTGGCGGATCATCGGCAGCCTGCTGCTCGGCAACCTCACCTTCGTGCTGCTGCACGGCTTTGTGGTATTCAAACTGGGGGAGTTTCTGCTCTGGTCCGGCTTCAGGCCCGAGCACTACTATCTCGCCTGGGGCAGCATGGTGCTGGGCTGGAGCCTCTGTGCCCTGGCGGGCTTCAATCTCTATATGGGGCTGGTGTTCACGGCGCTTTCCGGCATTGGCCTGCTCGCCAACTTCATGAAGATCGCCATCTACGGGGTGCCGCTGGGGGGGGACGACCTTGGCAATCTGCTGGCACTACTGCGGATCCTGCTGGATCAGCATCCGGTATTGCCTGTGCTCGGCGTCGCTGCGCTGCTGTTTGTCTGCTGGCGTTTCGCCCTGTCACGCTGGGTCTTGCGCGGCCTGTTTCGCACGACCGCCGCCACCGCCGCCTTTTTTGCCCTGTGTGTGTTCGCGACCCAGACCGGCAACAAGCTGCTGGGGGCCAACATTCGCTACGTGGACAGAGCGGTCAACTATCACAGGGATCTCATCCGCTCCGGCCCCGGCCTCTATCTGTTCAATCTGGTAGACGAGATGCTGCAAAGCGGCAGTGTGTTTCGCTATCCCTTGCAGATCAATGAGTTCACTCCACAGATCAGCCATGTGAGCCAGGGACAGCCCCCGCGCTTCGATCTGGTAATAGTGCTGCAATACGAGTCGCTCTGGCTCGGCTGGCAGGGCAGGATCTGCGCCCCGCCTCCCACATTGAGCCTGCCCGCCAGCGTGCAGCAGTGGCAAAAGACCATCCACTCCCCCACCACAGGCGGCATGACGGTGCTGGCCGAGTTCGAGATGAACACGGGTCTGCCGGTGGGCCTGCTCAAGCAGGGCGTCGTGCCCTATTACTACCTGTCCGAGCAGGTGCCCGGCCTTGCACAAAGCGCAAAGCAAAGCGGCTATCACACCCTGTTTGCCCACCCTTACGTGGAGAAGTTCTGGGGCCGTGCCAAGGCGATGCCGGCCCTTGGCTATGAAGAGCGCTGGTTTGATACCCGCTTTACCAGTCTCGAGCACAAGGGGCTTTACATCTCCGACGATGCGCTGATCGACCATCTGCTCAGACGCAGCGAGCAGGACGCCTCACCGCTCTTTGCCTACGCGGTTACCATGCAGGGCCACGGCCCCTTCGACGGGGATCGCTATCAGGCCCAGCAACTCGACAAGGCTTGTCCGGATCAGAGTGCGGCAGACCGCCAGCTGCTCAACACCTACTACACGGGGGTGGTGGATGCCATGGCTTCCCTGGAGCGGCTGCTCAAACGGCTGGACAATTCTGGCAAACGCTATCTGGTGGTGGCCTTTGGCGATCATCAACCCTTTCTGATGTCGGCAGGCAAGGGCATTCACGGCGACAAACCGCCCCGCGATGCCAGCTACCAGATCCCCATGATGGCCTTTACCCGCGATGATGGTGCCCTCTCTCTCGAACGGCAATTCGCCCCTGTGCGCCAGCTCTATCAGATGGGCCAGGCCACTCGCCAGCTGCTGGCAGGGGATCTGACCCCGATCCCGGATCTCCCCCTGCTCCACCCTGTGCTGGGGGAGGAGAAAGGCTTCGACGTCTCTCCCCTTGTGCCCCAGATCCGGGCCAGCTTCAGGGCCAATGCCCTGCCCTGATCCCGGACCTGAGAAAGTGAAAGAGGCCGCTGTTGCGGCCTCTTTGCATAATGCGGTTGACGGGATAACTCACTCGCCAAGCCAGGGTTCGCACAAGGTAAGGGTCCGGGCATCGAGATCCAGCTCAGCCTCGATGCCAAGAGGCAGAGTCAGCATGGGATGAGTGTGGGCACAGTCAAACTCCGCCAGTATGGGAAAGGTCGGCTCCCCCACCACCTCCAGCAGAATATCGAGCGGCCGCTTGCCACTGCCCTGATGATCGAACAGCTCGTGCTTGCCGAGAACCAGGGCGCCGATGCGGTCAAACACACCGCACAGCTTGAGATGGGCGAAGGAGCGCTCCACCGTATCAGCTGTCAAGAGGCTGTCTTCCAGCAGCAGAATATCTCCGTGCGCTATGGCCGGCATGTAAGGAGAGCCCCAGATCCCCGTCAGGGTATTGAGATTGCCACCCAGCAGCCGTCCCCGCACCCGACCTGTCCCCACCGAGATCAACCGGTTGGGCTGACACTGCTTGGCCCGAGTCTGATTTTCCCAATCGAGCCGCTCGTCGGTCCAATAAGCAGGGGTCGGCAAGGTATGAGGCATGGCGCCCCCACCCGCCAGGCAGATCTGGCTAAACCCGGCCAGGGTCTCATCCACCAGCGGGGGCAATTCGCCGAACGAGGCCACCAGCGCCGGGCCATAAAAGGTGACGAGGCCGGTTTTGGCATAAATGCCGAGCAGCAGGGCCGTCACATCCGAGTAGCCGATGATGATCTTGGGATCCCGTTTGAGCGCATCAAAATCGAGATACGGCAACAGGGAGTTGGAGTTGCTGCCGCCAATCACCGACATGATGCAACGCACGTGCGGATCGCGAATCAGTTCATTGAGCTCGGCAGCCCGCGCGGCTATGGTGCCGGATCGCCAGTGATCCTGCTGGCCGGTGAGGCTGCCCGCCTTGAGCCTGAAGCCCTGCGCTTCCATAAACCGCTTTGCACGGGCAAAGCGGTTTGGCGCCCAGGCCGTGGCAGCGCTGGAGGGGGAGAAAAAACCTATGGTGTCGCCAGGCTTGAGCCCTGGCGGCTTGAGTGATGTCATTGTCAGGTGTCCTGTCCCGAGTGCGGCCATCTGGCATTATGGCGCCAACCTTGAGGGACTCATAGTAACCCGCAAATGACCCTAAAGACATCAGGATAAGCTGCTTGGCCCCGGTGAGCGATTCGGCGAAACGCGGCGAACCATCACAACCCCCCTTGCCACCTCAGTACTGACATGGGCCACCGCGCAGACGCTCATTCGCTAGCCGGCCTGATCCAGAAGCGACGCTCCCATTTCTGGGTGATCTCATCGTAAGTCCCATCCGCGCGCATGCTGTCCAGGGTCCCTTGCAGTGCCTTGATGATGGCCTCGTCCGTCTCCAGGCTGAAGGCAAAGTAGAACTGCTTGGTGTCCTGATACTGAAACAGGGGGACAAAATCCGAATAGCTGTGGCCCAGCGACTCTATGTGATAGGCCGCCCCATCTGCAGGGCAGGTGCTATGTCCGCTCGCCTGCGCAGCATCATGCGAAACTTGTCATCCTCATCGTGCACCAGCACCAGGTTGAGCCCCATCTCGGCAAGCTCCCGTGCCGCTGCGGAATTACGCACCACCGCAATCCGCCAGGGCGTCAGCTCAGAGAGATGGCTGGCCGTCACCTCTTCCCGTTTCGCCAGGCGATAAAACCAGAGAGTGCGAGGCGCTATGGGGCCAACCCAATGAAAGAGAGCCTCTCGTTCCGGCAGACGTACAATGCTGAAGATGACGGTGTTGGGCTGATGCAATGCCATCTGATAGGCCCGCGCCCAGGGCAGGAGTTGCACCCCCTTGCTGTCGAGCGAAAGCTTGCTCCTGTCGACCATCCGTTGCAGGAGATCCACCGACAGACCCGTTACCAGACCGTCTCTGTCCCGATAGTTGTAAGGAGGAAGCTCCTCTGTTACCGCCTGAATGTTGGCCCCCACGACGCTGCCCAGCCAGCACCACAACAATAACCACCGAAAATGCCACATGATTGACCTCTCTGCCTGTTTCCCTTGCTTCAGTATGGCGGCAGTGGGCAACCCTGCGTATGCAGGCTGGCCAGCAAGATCACCGGATTTGTCACAGTTCCGGTCAACGCCGGGGCAGAAACAAAAAAACCGGCAGAAGGTTGCCGGTTTTTCAATGGCTGACAGGGCTTAGATTACAACGGCGGTACCGCTGATGCTGACCATCAGCATGCTGCCGTTCTGCCCCACCACCTCGTAGTCGATATCGATACCGACCACGGCGTTGGCGCCCAGCGCCTGCGCGCGCTCTTTCAGTTCATCGAAGGCAATCTCGCGGGCGCGGGCCAGCTCTTTTTCGTAGGCACCGGAGCGGCCACCAATGATATCGCGGATACCGGCAAACAGATCCTTGAAGATATTGGCACCGAGAATGGCTTCGCCAACGACGATGCCGCGGTATTCACGAATGGTTTTGCCTTCCAGCGTGGGGGTGGTTGAGAGGATCATCTTGCGCTCCTGAGGTGAAAATGGGTTTCAGACTACCCCAAACCTCGGCCGGACAACATCCCCCGCCCCCTAATAGCCAGTTGCACGATAATGGTTGCCGTTGCAGGCGACCATGCCGCCATTTGGCTCGCGCTCATCGCCGGAACCTGGGCCCGAACGATAAAAAGGAGAGGCCAGGCCTCTCCTTTTCGTGTGCTGATGGCAGCTTAGTGCAGCTTCAGGGTCGGGCGCAGTACCCGGTTGATGCGGCCCACCAGCATGATGAGACCCGTCTTGATGTAGCCGTGCAGAGCGACCTGGTGCATCCGGTACAGCGAGATGTAAACCATGCGTGCTATGTAGCCTTCTACCATCATGGAGCCGCGCATCAGGTTGCCCATCAGGCTGCCCACTGTGGAGAAGCGGCTCAAAGAGACCAGCGAGCCGTGATCGTGATAGAGGTAAGGCTTCATCTCGCCCCCTTCCAGCTTGGCTAGGATATTCTTGCATGCCTGGGTCGCCATCTGGTGGGCGGACTGGGCGCGTGGCGGCACGAATTTGCCATCCGGCTGCGGGCAGGCAGCGCAGTCACCGATGACGAAGATGTTCTCGTCACGGCTGGTTTGCAGTGTCTCTTTCACTACCAGCTGGTTGATGCGGTTGGTTTCAAGGCCGGCGATATCCTTCATGAAATCCGGCGCCTTGATACCGGCAGCCCACACCATGAGATCAGCTTCGATGAGCTCCCCATCCTTGGTGTGCAGCCCATCGCTGGTGGCTTCGGTGATCATGGTGGCGGTACGCACATCCACCCCCAGTTTGACCAGTTCCTGATGAGCCGCACCACTGATGCGCTCCGGCAGCGCTGGCAGTATGCGGGGGCCCGCTTCCACCAGAGTCACCTTCAGGCTCTCTGTGGTGAGGTTCTTGAAACCGTAGGCATAGAGCTGCTCCACAGCGTTATAGAGCTCGGCAGAGAGCTCGACGCCAGTGGCACCGCCGCCAACGATGGCGATCTTCACCTTGTCACCAGGCTGGTATTCGGTGGCGAACTGCAGGAAGCGGTTCATCATGCTGTTGTGGAAACGGTGCGCCTGGGAGGGGCTGTCCAGGAAGATGCAGTGATCCTTGATGCCCTTGGTGTTGAAGTCGTTGGAAACGGAACCGATGGCCATCACCAGGATGTCGTACGGCACCTCCCGCTCATGCACCACTATGTCGCCATTCTCATCGACGATCTTCCCCAGCACGATGCGTTTTTCGTCGCGCTTGATGTCAGTCAGGCTGCCCAGCTGGAAATCGAAACCGTGGTTTTTGGCATGGGACTGGTAGCTCAGGGCATCGATACCCGCGTCCATGGAGCCGGTGGCCACTTCGTGCAGCAGGGGTTTCCACAGGTGGGTACGGTTACGGTCGACCAGGGTGATCTTGGCCTTGTTCTTCTTGCCCAGTTTGCGACCCAGGCTGGTAGCCAGCTCCAGACCGCCAGCTCCACCGCCGACGACAACAATATTGGTCATGGTTAATTACCTCGGTTCCATTAAAGCGAAGGGAGCCATCGGCTCCCTTGATAGTTGAATCCATGACGTGACAATCGATCAGGCTTCTTTGAAAGCCTTCATCTGTTGCAGGTGATGAGAGATATTTTTGAACTTGTGAGTCTCTCGCTCATCCCACACGATGTTGTAATAATTCTTCAATTCACGCTCAATGTCGCCATTATCGCGGATTTCATCCTGAACGGAAAGGATGCAGAGGCAATTTCCTGAATTTTTACTACGAAATTCAGACACACATTTAGTGCCTATATCCTCGTACTCTTCCGGTCTGTCTATCTTGCCCTGCATGGTGATCTCGGGGTGCAGATTGGGGTTGAAGATCACCTGTTTGATGCCGCACAAGAAGCCGATCCGCTCGCTCCAGTAACCTCCCAGCCCCACCCCGCAGATGAGAGGCTTGGGGTCTGTGCTCATGTCGAGCTGCTTTTTCACTTCCTTGAGCAGGTGGCTCATGTCATGACGGGGATGAACCGTGCTGTAGTGCACGAAACGCACATCATCATCGATAAACTGCAACTGCAGCACTTTTTCATGATTGCCGAGGCTGGTGGCATCAAAGCCATGCAGATAGATGATCATGGACAAGACCTCAAAAACTGTGTCGGTTCTATCGAAACTACCCCAGCGGCGGGGCCTTGCGCCACCAAAACATCCCACTTTCTTGCTTTGGATCACGCCTCCAGTTGCGGATGAAACCAGATTAAGTCAATCAGATACCTCACCTGCTCCGTTCGGCAATGAAAGTGGGCACCCGCTGTGGCGAAGGGATCACCTGGCTAGCGAGGCAAGTGGCTGTGCCATGGGATAGCAAACGATTGCCCACCACGGTTGTTCAGTACCACAAGGCAGCCCTCTTTATCAGCCATGATCAGCCCCACCCCCTGCACAGCATCATCTGTGGGAAACCATAAAAAAGCCGCCGGGCAGACACACTGCCCGGCGGCTTTTTACGCGGCAAAGACCCCTAGCAGCAGGTCTGCTCGAAGCGATCCACCGCCGCCGCCACCAGCGCCATGCTGCCCTGCCAGAAGGCAGCCTCGCGGATATCCTGACCCAGGTGTTTTGCCACCAGATCTTCGGCGCTCATACGGCCGGTATCGCGCAGCAGGGCGCGATAAGCCTCGGCCACATTCGTTTCCCCTGCGGACTGACGGCTCATCAACTGCTGATAGACCCCCAGGCTGAACAGATAGCCAAACAGGTAGGGGTAGTTGTAAAAACCGAGCCCGGCGATGGAAAAATGCGCCTTGGCCGCCCAGAACAGAGGGTAATAACGCACCAGACTCCCCTCATACCAGCGGCCCCACGCCTCGTCGGTCAGCACCTTGAGTCGCTCTGCCGACACATAGCCCTGCGCCCGCTCCGCCACCAGCGCCTGCTCGAAGTCAAAGCGGGCCGGAATGTTGACCAGGAAGGTGGCGGCGCCGTCCGCCTCGGCCCAGGCGATGGCCTGCTGCTGCTCCGGCGTCTGCGCCTGTTCGAACAGGGCGCTGCGCACCAGGGTCTCGGCGAAGATGGAGGCGGTCTCCGCCAGCGTCATGGGATAGCTACGCTGGCTCATGGGCAGATCGCGAATGAGCCAGTTGTGCCAGGCGTGACCCAGCTCATGGGCGAGCGTGATGACATTGTCCATGGTGCCGGCATAGGTGATAAAGACCCTCGGCTCCACCGGCTCGGCAAACTTGGTGCAGTAGGCACCAGTGCGCCGGTTCGGGGTGGGCGCAGCATCAATCCAGCCCTTCTCGGCCATCATGCGGGCAAACTCCCCCATCTCGGGATCGAAGCGGGCAAAGGCCGCGGCTATGATCTCGATCGCCTCTTCAAACGGGATCTCGCGACTGCTGGCCGCCGGGGGTGGTGCAAACAAATCCTCCGGTCCCGGATCTGTGATACCAAGCTGCCGGGCCATCAGCCCCAGCGCCCGTTGTCCCAGCGCCCGTGCTTGATACGTCTCGGCCATAAGCGTATCCAGGGTGGCCCGCTCGATATGACTCTGGTGGCAGGAGAGATCCAGCGCATCGAGGGTTCGCACCTTGCCACGCTGGCGCGCCAGCTCCAGCCGCCAGCCGTTGAGGGCATTGAGGATGGCGGCCACCGTCTCCTGCTCCCCTTCCCAGCCGGCACTGATGGCATCAAAGGCCTCGCGGCGCAGTGCCCGTATTGGGCTGGAGAGCAGATTGCTTGCCTCGGCCAGCCCCATCTCGCGACCGTCGACAACGAGACGGATCTTGCCCACCAGATCGTTGTAGAGGTTGCCCCAGCCATGCAGGCCGTCGGTACCAAGGCCGATCACCAGCTGCTCCGCCTCCACCGGCAGACGCTGATCCCGCAAGCGGCGCTCATGGCGCAGTCGGTACGCCTCTTCTCCGAGCAAGGGATCCTGCATCAGCCGCTCAAACTCGGGCTCGGGCAGTCCCAGCATCAGGTCTTCGACCGGCGCCAGTGCCTTGAACAGGTCGGCATTGAGGGCCCTCGCGCGGGAGGCCAGCTGCTTGGCGAGCGGATCGCAGGCATCCTGACTGCCCTTTGATGCCGCCAGCACGGCGACGTTCCAGCCGATATTGCGGATCCGCTGGGCCCGCAGGCGTACTTCGCGCAAAAAATCGGGCAAGGCGTCGGTATTGCCCAATACCTGCTCAAGACCGTCGATAAAACCGGCAAGCACGGCGAGGTTGGCACGGGCCAGGCTCATGTCCGCTTCCAGCTCGGGGCAGTCGAGGGCGGGATAGATATGCTGGTTGTGCCACTGTTGTGGATAAATTCGTTGCTGCATCAAACGCTCGTCATCAATATCAGGGGCAGAGGCTGCCTAGGGTGAAATGCACATGGCCGGGCCGCTGCGGGCCCGCCACGAAAGAAACAAGGGCCGCCGGGGCGCCCCCGAACGGCCGGTCTGATCAGCCAATGCGATAGACGGGCCAGCCCGTCACACCAGTCGTTCGAGGCGCTCGACCGCCTCCTCCACATAGCGCAGGCTCTCCTGCCAGAAGGCGGGTTCGCGAATGTCGACCCCCAGGTGTTTCTCCACCAGATCCTCGGCGCTCATGCGGCCCGTGTCGGTGAGCAGCGCGCGATAGGCGTGGGCAAAATCGCCCCCGGCCCGCTCCTTCTGGGCATAGAGCCCCAGGCTGAACAGGTAGCCGAACAGGTAGGGGTAGTTGTAAAACCCGAGCTCGGTGATGGAGAAGTGGCCCTTGCTGGCCCAAAACAGCTCGTCGTACTGGCTGAGGGTGTCACCATAGCACTGCTGCTGCGCGGATTTCATCATTTGCCGCAGCTGGCTTGCCCCCACATAGCCCTGCTCCCGCGCCGCCACCAGGGTCCGCTCGAAGGTGAAGCGGGCCGGAACGTCGAGCAGCAGGCTGGCGGCGCGCTCCCCGTCCAGCCAGGCGATGGCCCTGCGCTGCTCCATGTTGTCGGTGGCGGCCAACAGGGCATCACGCACCAGGGCCTCGGCAAACAGGGAGGCGGTCTCGGCCAGCGTCTTGGGGTAGTCGCGCTGCTCCAGCGGCAAGTCCCGCAACAGCCAGCTGTGCCAGGCATGGCCCAGCTCGTGGGCTAGGGTGATGAGGTTGTCCATGGTGCCCTCGAAAGTGAGAAACACCCGAGGCTCGGGAGGATGGGCATATTCGGTACTGTAGGCACCGCTGCGCCGGTTTGCGCTGGGGGCTGCATCAATCCAGCCCTTCTCGGCCATCATGCGGGCAAAGGCACCCATTTCAGGGTCAAAACCGGCGAAGGCATCGGCCACCAGGGTCAGTGCCTGCTCGAAGCTAAGCAGGGCCGAGGGCGCGGCGGGCGCAGGGGCATAGAGATCCCAGGGGGCAAAATCGGTGATCTGCTGGGCGCTGGCCATGGCGTGCAGGGCTCGCCGTCCCAGCGCTTTGTGGGCGTCAGCCTCGGCCATCAGGGTATCCAGGGTGGCGCGCTCGATATGGCTCTGATGGCAGGAGACATCCAGCGCATCGAGCCGACGCGTCTTGCCACGCCGGGCGGCGAGTTCGTTGCGCCAGCCGTTGATGGCGTTGAGGATAGCGGCTACCGTCTCCTGCTCTGCCTGCCAGGCGGCCTGGATACCGTGCCAGGCGCTGGCACGGCGCGCCCGATCCGGGTGAGCCAGCAAGTTGTCCGCCTGGGCCAGTCCCATGGGCTCTCCGTCCACCACGGGCCTGAGTCGGCCCACCAGACTGTCGTAGAGATCCCCCCAGCCTTGCAGTCCATCCACCGAGAGCCCCTCGATCAGCTGCTCGCTCTCGAGCGACAGCCGTTGATCCTGCAGGCGGCGATCATGACGGATGAGGTAGGCAAGCTCGAACAGCTCGGCATCCTGCAGCAAGGCTCGAACCTGCCCCTCGGGGGCGCTTGCCCAGAACAGGGTCACCGGCTTGCTGAGCTGGGCCAGGGTAGCCTGCAACTGCTGACCACGGGAGAGCAGCACCTTGGCCGCTTCGTCGCAACCATTGCGACTGAGCCGGTTGTAGGCATAGGTCTGGCTGTTCCATACCAACCGATTCACGTCGGTCCAGCAGGCTCTGATGGCCCGCAGCAGGTGGCGCAAGCCATTGACGTCAGTGGTTTGAGGAAGCTCGTCCAGCAATTGACTCAAGGTCGTCAGCGTATGGCGGGCCTGATGAAAATCGGCGTCGACCGCCGGGCAGTCGGGGGCGGCATAGATGTGATCATCCAGCCATTCGGGTGGGTTCATAATGGTCCTTGTTTGTTTGCATCCATGTCATGTGACCCTGCCTCTATGGGCGGGTGCCAGTTCGGATAGTACGAAGGGGGCCGGCACTTGCCTAGCCCCCATCCGAGTCAACAAACAGGACAAACAATCATCTGTGCGACGGCCTCTGTCGGCCGGGCACCGAGAGTGGACAAACCGCCGTTATCTGGCGGGTTTGAGTTTGCTCACCAGTGTCATCGCCAGCACCAGCAGCAGGCCTGCCACCACACCGGCCACGGCGTTGAGCAGGGTTGGCGTGATGGCGGCCAGCACTGTACCCACTGTTGGCAAGGTGGCAAGTGCCCCGGCCGCCCCTTCTATCAGGTGATGGGCGAAGGGCCAACCGTGCACCAGTATACCGCCCCCTACCATGAACATGGCGATGGTCCCCACCAGCGCCAGCAGATGCATCAAACGGGGCGCCGTCACCAGCAGCCCCTGCCCGACTGCGCGGCGCAAGGCGCTGCCGTCGGACTTTTGCAGCAGGTGCAGACCTATGTCGTCGAGTTTGACGATAAGTCCCACCAGACCATAGACCCCCACCGTCATCAAAAGCGCTATGCCTGCCACCACGGAGATCTGCAAACCCAGGCTGCTGCCTTGCACAGTGCCGAGCGCGATCACGATGATCTCGGCGGAGAGGATAAAGTCGGTGCGAATGGCCCCTTTAACCTTCTGCTGTTCAAAGGCCACCAGATCGTCGGGAACAACCTGGCTGCTCGGCTCATCTTCTGCTGCATCGTGTGGCAACAACTTGTGGGCCAGCTTCTCCGCCCCCTCAAAGCAGAGATAGGCGCCCCCCAGCATCAGCAAGGGGGTAATGAGCCAGGGCACCAGGGCACTGATGGCGATGGCGGCAGGCACCAGGATCAGCTTGTTGCGAAACGACCCCTTGGCCACCGCCCACACCACAGGCAGCTCTCGCTCTGCCCGCACGCCGGAAACCTGCTCGGCATTGAGGGCAAGATCGTCCCCCAGCACGCCGGCCGTCTTCTTGGCCGCAACCTTGGTCATCAGCGCCACGTCATCGAGCACGCTGGCAATATCATCGAGCAGGGCCAACAAACTGGTTCCGGCCATATCAGGCATTCCTCATATCAGTGGAAAACTCCCCCCTGGCACGCAGGCCATCTCGCCGGGCAGGCGCCACAGGCGAATGCCGACCAGAGAGGGTTCCTCATTTCGGGTAAAAGATGGCACAGTGTAACGAGAAGCCGCCATTTCGGCAGCTACCACATCAGGGTCAATTGGCCTTGTTTTCCTCCCAGACCCTCTGATCCAAGGAGTTCCCATGCAACCCTGGCAGCCTCTGCTCGATTTCTGGTTTGGCGATGATGCCACCCGTGCCGCGCGGCAAGCCTCACTCTGGTGGGGAAAAAACCGCGAAACCGATGCCCTGCTGGCGAGCCGCTTTGGCGAACTGGCCGAGGCAGCGGCCGCTGGCAGCCTGGCCCACTGGGCCGAGGTACCCGTCGGTCGGTTGGCACTGATCCTGCTGCTGGACCAGCTGCCGCGCAATGTACATCGCGGCACACCCGACGCCTTTACCCGGGATCCCCATGCTCGCGACCTCTGCCTGAAAGGATTGTCTATTGGAGCAGACAGGGCGCTCTCCCCGCTGGCTCGGGTCTTTTTCTACCTGCCGCTGGAGCACGCCGAGTCTCGCGAGCAGCAAGCCAGGAGCGTGACCCCGTTCGAGGCGCTGGCGGCCGAACAGTCAGCAACCCCGGCCCAAGCGACCTTCGAAGGGTTTGCCGACTTTGCCCGCCGCCATCAGGCGATCATCGAGCGCTTCGGCCGCTTCCCCCATCGCAATGCCATACTGGGTCGCGCAGACACGCCACAAGAAGCCGATTTTTTGCAGCAACCCGGCTCGGGTTTTTAGTCCATGAAAACCACGTCATAGAGAAATGGCTCACCAAGCCGGGATACCATGCGCCAAGATCCATTGCTCCCTGCGCCCGATGCACAAAATCCGAAACCAGCCCGGTTGGTTCCGGATTTTTTATCTGCATCGAACCAACGCTCGTCTCCTCCACAGATAGCAGGGATGCCCACACTGGACATGCCTGCGCCACGCCTCCGCCAATAAAAAAACCGGCCAAGTGGCCGGTTTTTGATGCGCTGCAGCGTGGGTGACGGGATTTAACCCAGTCGTACACGGGCGTTGCGGAACATCCGCATCCAGGCGCCATCCTCGCCCCAGTTGTCCGGGTGCCAGGAGTTGGCCACGGTGCGGAACACCCGCTCCGGGTGCGGCATCATGATGGTGGCCCGGCCATCCGTGGTGGTCACGGCGGTAATGCCATCCGGCGAACCGTTCGGGTTGGCCGGGTATTGCTCGGTCACCTGACCACGGTTGTCGACAAAACGCAGACCCACCAGACCACTGGCTTGCAACGCGCTCAAGTGAGCGGCGTCGCGCACCTCCACTCGCCCTTCCCCGTGGGAGACGGCGATGGGCATCACTGAGCCCGCCATGCCAGCGAAGAAGGCGGACGGAGAGTCCTGCACCTCCACCAGGCTGAAGCGTGCTTCGAAGCGCTCGGAGCGGTTGCGCACAAAGCGCGGCCACAGATCGGCCCCCGGGATCAGGGTGCGCAGGTTGGACATCATCTGGCAGCCGTTGCACACGCCCAAGGAGAGGGTATCGCCACGCTCGAAGAAGCGCTGGAACTGCTCACGGGTGTTGTCGTTGAACAGGATGGACTTGGCCCAGCCCTCGCCCGCCCCCAGTACGTCGCCGTAGGAGAAGCCGCCACAGGCCACCAGGGTCTGGAACGCTTCCAGCTTGATCCGGCCGGAGAGAATGTCGCTCATATGGACGTCGACAGCGGCAAAGCCGGCACGATCGAACGCAGCCGCCATCTCCACATGGGAGTTGACCCCCTGCTCGCGCAGCACCGCCAGACGGGGGGAGACCCCCTTGGCGATATAGGGCGCGGCCACATCCTCGGACGGGTTGTAGCTGAGCCTGGCCTGCAGACCCGGGTCGGTGGCATCCTGACGGGCGGCATGTTCCTGATCCGCGCACTCGGGGTTGTCCCGCAGACGCTGCATCTGCCAGCTGGTCTCGCCCCAAAGGGTACGCAGGGCGGTGCGGCTGGCACGATACACTTCTGTACCCGCGCGCTGCAGTGTGATGAGGTCCCCCTCGCGCACTGTGCCCAGCACATGGGAGCAGGCAGCCAGGCCGTGACCGGCCAGCAGTGTCATCACGGCTTCCTTGTCGTCGCGACGCACCTGAATGACGGCGCCCAGCTCCTCGTTGAACAGCGCCGGCAACAGCTCGCCACCGATGCGGTCCAGCTGGATATCGAGACCGCAGTGACCGGCGAAGGCCATCTCGGTCAGGGTGACGAACAGGCCGCCGTCGGAGCGGTCGTGGTAGGCGATCAGCTTGCGATCGGCCACCAGTGCCTGAATGGCGTTGAAGAAGCCTTTCAGTTGCACCGGATTGTCGAGATCCGGTGCCTTGTCACCCAGCTGACGGTAGACCTGAGCCAGGGCCGAGGCGCCGAGGCGCTGCTTGCCGTTGCCAAGGTCAATCAGGATAAGGTCGGTCTCACCCAGATCGGTACGCAGTTGCGGCGTCACAGTATTGCGAACATCTTCCACCCGGGCAAAGGCGGTGATGAGCAGGGAGAGCGGCGAGGTGACGCTTTGCTCCTTGCCATCTTGCTGCCAGCGGGTCTTCATGGACATGGAGTCCTTGCCCACCGGTATGGTAATGCCAAGGGCCGGGCAGAGCTCTTCACCCACCGCTTTCACCGCCTCATAGAGACCGGCATCTTCCCCCGGATGACCGGCAGCGGCCATCCAGTTGGCGGAGAGCTTGACCCGCTTCAGTGACCCGATATGAGTCGGCGCCAGGTTGGTCAGGGCTTCGGCTACCGCCATGCGGGCGGATGCGGCGTGGGAGAGCAGCGCCACCGGAGTACGCTCGCCCATGGACATGGCTTCGCCGTGATAGCTGTCGTAGGTGGCAGCAGTAACGGCGCAATCGGCCACCGGGATCTGCCAGGGACCGACCATCTGGTCACGGTTGACCAGACCGGTCACGCTGCGATCGCCGATGGTGATGAGGAAGGACTTCTCCGCCACGGTCGGCAAGCGCAGTACCCGCTCGGCCGCCTCGTTCAGCGTGATGCCGTCCAGTTGCAGCGGCTTGCCCTGAGCTGGCAGGGTAGTGACATCGCGGTGCATCTTGGGCGCCTTGCCGAGCAGCACGTCCAGCGGCAAATCGATGGGCTGGTTGTCAAAGTGGCTGTCAGAGAGGGTGAGATGCTTCTCTTCGGTGGCGGTGCCGATCACGGCATAAGGCGCGCGCTCACGCTCGCACAGAGCCTTGAACAGTGGCAGCTTGTCCTGCGCCACCGCCAGCACGTAACGCTCCTGGGATTCGTTGCACCAGATCTCCAGCGGGCTCATGCCCGGCTCGTCGCTCTGGATGGCGCGCAAATCGAAACGGCCACCGCGCTCACCGTCATTGACCAGCTCCGGCATGGCGTTGGAGAGGCCACCCGCTCCCACGTCGTGGATGAAGACGATGGGGTTGGCATCGCCCAGCTGCCAGCAGCGGTCGATCACTTCCTGACAACGACGCTCCATCTCGGGGTTGTCGCGCTGCACCGAGGCAAAGTCGAGATCTTCGGCTGACTGACCGGAGGCCATGGAGGAGGCTGCACCGCCACCCAGACCGATGTTCATGGCCGGACCGCCCAGCACTATCAGGGCCGCCCCGACCGGGATCTCCCCTTTCTGGACATGATCGGTGCGGATGTTGCCGATGCCGCCCGCCAGCATGATGGGCTTGTGATAACCACGCACCTCGATGCCGTTGTGGCTCGGCACCTCCTCTTCGAAGGTACGGAAGTAACCGAGAATGGCCGGGCGACCGAATTCATTGTTGAAGGCGGCGCCGCCGAGCGGCCCCTCCTGCATGATGTCAAAGGCACTGACGATGCGGCTCGGCTTGCCGAAATCCTGCTCCCAGGGCTGTTCGAAACCGGGAATGCGCAGGTTGGAGACGGTAAAGCCCACCAGACCCGCCTTGGGCTTGGCACCACGGCCGGTTGCACCCTCGTCGCGGATCTCGCCGCCGGAGCCGGTAGCCGCTCCCGGGAAGGGGGAGATGGCGGTCGGGTGGTTGTGGGTTTCCACCTTCATCAGTATGTCGACCTGCTCCTGATGATACTGGTACTCACCACTGGCAGGGCTCGGGAAGAAACGGCCACCCTGGCTCCCTTCCATCACGGCGGCGTTGTCTTTATAGGCAGACAGGACATGATCCGGCGTCTGCTCGAAGGTGTTCTTGATCATCTTGAACAGCGACTTGGGCTGCTGCTCGCCGTCTATGGTCCAGTCGGCGTTGAAAATCTTGTGACGACAGTGCTCCGAGTTCGCCTGGGCAAACATGTAGAGCTCGATGTCGTTGGGGTTGCGACCCAGCCGGGTGAAGTTCTCCACCAGGTAGTCAATTTCGTCATCGGCCAGCGCCAGACCCAGCGCCACGTTGGCCTCTGCCAGCGCCTGGCGACCACCACCCAGTACATCCACCTGGGTGAAAGAACGCGGCGCCTGGTGGGCAAACAGGGCGCTCGCCTCTTCCATGTCGCCGAACACCACTTCCATCATGCGATCGTGCAGCAGGGCTGCGACCTCATTGCGCTGGGCTGCGCTCAATTCACCCTTGGTCTGCACGTAATAGGCAATGCCGCGCTCCAGCCGCTTGACCTGGGTCAGGCCGCAGTTATGGGCGATGTCGCTTGCTTTGGAAGACCAGGGGGAGATAGTGCCAGGACGGGGGGTAACGAGAAACAGCTGACCGCTGGGGGTGTGTTCAGGAATGGTCGGGCCATAGCGCAGAAGCTGGCCCAAGGTCGCTCGCTCGGGCGGCGACAGGGGGGCCGACAGCTCGGCAAAATGCACGTATTCCGCGTAAACGCTCTCTATCTCTACTCCGCTCTCTACTCCACTCGCCGTTGCCATCTGTGCAAAGCGTTGCAACAGTTTTTGGATACGAAACTCAGACAGTGCAGGCGCACCTCGCAAGATTTCCATATGACCTTTCTCACCAAGTTTTAAAGTGTGGGGGGATTTGAGACGCGCGTATTATAGGGATCTGGCTCACGCCGGACAAACGTTTTTCTTGATTTACCGAGTGTGACTCGGTGCACACTCTCTGGTATAAAGGTCCCTCTTTTCTGACAAATGCCGATTTTTTCAACAAGGGTACTCACCTACTTGCGCTGCATTTTTCGACTGTTTATCGGGCTGATGTTGCTGCTGACCCTGGTCGGCTGCGACTTCTACACCCCCTCCAGCCAGCTGGAACAGATCCGCCAACGGGGCGAGATCCGGGTTGGCACCATCTATGGCTCCACCTCTTATTACCAGCGTGACGACCTCGCCCAGGGGTTCGATTACGAGCTGGCGAAGAGCTATGCCGACTGGTTGGGGGTCAAGCTCACCATAGTCCCCGTCTATTCCATCGCAGAACTGGTCGAGCTGCTTGAGAAAGGCAAGCTGGATCTCGCCGCCGCCGCCATCGTAGTCACCCCGGAGCGGCGTGCCCTGTTTCGCTTCGGCCCCGGTTTTTATCAGGTCTCCCCCAAGCTGGTGTATCGCTATGGCTCGCCCAAGCCAAAGGACATTGGTGATCTGAAGGGCTCCATAGTGGTACCGGCAGGCTCCACCGGTGAGGATCTGCTCAGGGAGCTGGCCAAGGAGTACCCCGGGCTGAAATGGAGTACCAACCGGGACGCCGACGTGGAGGAGCTGCTCAAGCAGGTGGCCGACGGCAAGATTGACTATACGGTGGTGCAGGACACAGTGCTGGCCCGCACCCAGCGCTACTACCCCGAGCTCACCGAGGGGCTGACGCTCTCCAAGAACCAGACGGTGGCTTGGGCCATGACCAAGCTGCCCGATGACAGTCTCTACGCCAGCATCATCGACTTCTTCGGCCAGCGCTTCATGGATGGCGCCATCGCCAAGCTGGACGAGAAATACTTCGGCCATGTGCAGAACTTCGACTTCGTCGACACCCGCACCTTTTTACAGCGGGCCAAGAGCCTGCTGCCCAAGTATCAGGATCTGTTCAAGACTCATGCCCGCACGGTGGACTGGCGTCTGCTGGCGGCCATCAGCTATCAGGAGTCCCACTGGGACCCGCAGGCCCGCTCCTACACAGGGGTGCGCGGCATGATGATGCTGACCGAGCCCACCGCCAAGGCGATGGGGGTCAAAGACAGAACTCATCCGGAGGAGAGCATCGAAGGGGGGGCTCGCTATCTGCAACATATGATGGAGAAGGTGCCCGCCTCTGTGCCCGAAGACGAGAAAGTGTGGTTTGCACTTACCGCCTACAACATCGGCTATGGCCACATGATGGATGCCCGTCGTCTGACCAAGGAGCTGGGCAAGAATCCCGATGCCTGGAGCGATGTGAAAGAGGTGCTGCCTCTGCTGCAGCAGGCACGCTGGCACCGCAAGGTCCGCTACGGCTATGCCCGTGGCGGTGAGGCGCGCAACTACGTCAACAACGTTCGCCAGTACTACCAGAGCCTGCTCTGGCTCGACAACGAACAGCAAAAAGCACACAGACGTGAAGAGTTGGATGAGGACGACAGCAGCGAGCCACAAAGCACAGAGCGCCCCACCGTCATCGCCGAAGTGGTCAAGCAGATCACACTGCGTTGAGTCCTTGTTGACAGATTTGTTTTCCGGGTGAGTTCTCTGTTACCATCCGGACAGACCGGAGCCTGTCCGAAATTGTTTTTATCGCTTTATTTCATCAAGTTAACTACTGGTAGACAGCATTTTCGGATAGGCTCCATTCGTAGTACCAAATGGCCACCCAATGGGAGGAGACCAAGATGCGAGCTCGCAGAAGAACCACTCTGGTCAGAAAAGCCAAGAGCGCCTGGAGCCCCAGACGCAAACTCAAGCTCAATGACATCAAACGCAAGATTTGGCGCAGAAACCGCTCCTACACCTTGCTGATAGCAGAACACACAGCATAAACCCGGCATTTGCCGGGTTTTTTATTCTCTTACTGTTGCGCGGCCGGGGTCGCCTCAAAGATCACCGACCGCTTCGATACCAGACAGTTGCAGTGATTGCAGAAGTAATCCACAGCGCCGCACGCCTTGAGCCGCTCCAGCTCCTGCTGGCAGCCAGGACACAGGGCCCGGACTCGATAACGGGCCTGACACTGGCTACAACTCACCTCGCGGCTACGGCTGTCCAGCGCTGTGTTGCAGGCCGGGCAAATCAGGGAATTCATACTCGACTCCTCTCAAAGTGGATCTGCTGTGAGCCAACCCACAGCAGATCCCCCTCGCCTCTTCCCAAGAAAAAACGGCTGCCGGTGAGGGCAGCCGCTGGGCCTTATTTCTTGGTTTTGGCCTTGAGCAGGCGCTTGCGTTGACGCTCCTGGCTCAGGGTCATGGTGTTCTTCCGACCCTCGAACGGGTTGGCAGACTCCTGGAACTCGACCCGGATCGGGGAGCCCATGATCTTGAGCGACTTGCGGAAGTAGTTGATGAGATACCGCTTGTACGAATCCGGCAGGTCATTCAACTGGTTGCCGTGGATCACAATACGGGGCGGGTTGTAACCACCGGCGTGAGCATATTTGAGCTTGACGCGGCGACCGTTCACCATCGGTGGCTGGTGATCTTCCTGCGCCATCTGCATGATTCGGGTCAGCATGGCGGTACTGGTACGGCGGGTGGCGGACTGGTACGCCTCCTGAATGGATTCGAACAAGTGGCCGACACCGCTGCCGTGCAGGGCGGAGATGAAGTGAACACGGGCGAAATCGATGAAGCCCAGGCGTCTGTCCAGCTCGTTCTTGACGTCCTCTTTCACCTTCTGATCCAGGCCGTCCCACTTGTTCACCACCAGTACCACCGAGCGGCCTGAGTGGAGCACGAAGCCGAGGATGCTCAAGTCCTGATCCGTGATGGTCTCCTGGGCATCGATCACCAGCAGGCAGACGTTGGCATCTTCAATGGCTTTGAGGGTCTTGATGACGGAGAACTTCTCCACCGTCTCGTGCACCTTGCCACGACGACGCACACCGGCGGTGTCGATGATGACGTACTTCTGCTCGTCACGCTCCATCGGAACATAGACGGAGTCGCGGGTGGTGCCCGGCATGTCATAGACGATGACGCGGTCTTCACCCAGCATGCGGTTGGTCAAGGTCGATTTGCCGACGTTGGGGCGACCGACGATGGCAAACTTGATGGGCAAGTCGGCGAACGGGGTCTCCTTGGTATCTTCCCTGGTATCGAGATCACCGGCGGCTACCATGCGCAGCAGGGCTTCTTCGTCGAAGTCCTCCTCTTCTTCATCCTGCGCATCTTCTTCGGCAGCGGCGTCAACCAGGGTTTCCAGATGGGGAGCCAGGGCCAGTTCCAGCAGGCTCAGCACGCCACGACCGTGAGCGGCCGCGATCTGGTAGACATCGCCCAGCGCCAGGCTGTAGAACTCGGACACGGCGGAATCACCGTCGATGCCGTCGGTCTTGTTGGCCACCAGAAACACCTTCTTGTGGGTCTTGCGCAGATGCGCTGCGATAGCCTGATCGGCTGCCGTCAATCCTGCGCGCGCATCCACCATAAACAGCACCACATCGGCTTCTTCGATGGCCAGCAGGGATTGCTCGGCCATCTTCAGCTCGATCCCCTCTTCGGTGCCATCGATACCGCCGGTATCAACCACGATAAATTCCAGCTCGCCCAACTTCGCCTGACCGTATTTACGGTCCCGGGTCAAACCGGGGAAGTCGGCCACCAGGGCATCCCGGGTACGGGTCAAGCGGTTAAACAGGGTGGATTTCCCCACGTTGGGGCGGCCCACCAGGGCTACTACAGGAGTCATAAAAGCCTCATTCTCAAGACGACAAAGGCTCCGGGTCCGAAGACCAGGAGCCGGATATTCACATTGACGGACGATCAGGGACGCGGGATAGCGTACAACTTGCCGCCACGGCTCTGCACATACAGGGTGTCACCGTCCACCAGGGGGGCGGCGTAGAGACCACTGCTGTCGAGCTGCTGCATGGCCTTGATGGTACCGTCGGTACGATCCAGCCAATACAGGTAACCTTCCACATCGCCGACCACCACATAGTCACCCAGGATGACAGGGGCCGTAACGGTGCGATTTTCCAGCTGGGTGTTGGACCACAACTCAAGCCCGTTGCGACGGTCGACCGCAAACAGATGGCTGCGGCTGTCGGTCAGCACTATGGCATTGCCGGTCACCGCCATGTCGCGGTAGCCGGAATACTTGCGCTTCCACACCTCGTCACCGGTCATCAGCTTGCGTGCCATCAGCTGGCCATTATAGGCGATGGCATAGAGCTCATCACCGGCGATCAGCGGCGTTGCATCCACGTCCACCATGCGATCCAGCTCGGTCGCACCGCGCGGATCCGCCACCTTGGACTGACGCACCGGCTGACCGTTGCTCAGCAAGGCTATGCCCACCTTGCCATCAGCGCGGCCATAGAGCACGGCGCCGTTGGTAATGACGGGAGCACCGGCGCTGCGCAGGGTCAGCGGCGGCTGTTCTTCAGCCAGGGTCCACTGCAACTTGCCTTCATCGGTATCGAGGGCCACCAGACGACCGGATGTCGTCAGCACCACCACGCGACCGTCTTCGACGGCGGGGCTGGCCACGACCTCACCCGGCACAGTGGTCTGCCACAGCACTTCCCCGTTCTCTTCGTTCAGGGCGTAAACCACCCCGTTCTCGGATCCGAGGAACAGCTTGCCATAACGGGCAACCAGGCCGCCGGAGAGACGGGCACTGCGCTTCTCGGCGTTGACCGGCAAATCGGCCAGATCCACGCTCCACAACTCTTTTCCGCTCGCACGATCAAAGGCCGTTACGTCGCCATCGCGTGCTGCGGCATAGATGCGATCCTCTTCCACCACCGGCTTGAGCTGGGAGTAGAAGTCGCCGATGCCATCGCCGACAGACGAGGACCAGGCGGTATCAGCGGTGAAGGCAGATTCAACCACGGGCAAAGGCGCCATGGGGTTGAGATCTTCTTCCGAGCTGAACAGGGAACACCCCTGCAGGGCGAAGGAGACTGCCGCCCCCAAGGCCACCATTTTGAACAAATTACGCATCCGGAGCACCACCCGTGGTCACGGCTGGCAGCGCCAGATCGTCCATCTTCAGCTTGAGCTCGGCGCTGCCCTGCAGACCACCGGCATCAGCCGCTGCCTGATAAGCATCGCGGGCCTCTTCGGCCTTGCCCTGCTTGTAGAGTATGTCGCCACGCACTTCCGCCACCTGGGCTTTGAAGGCATCGTTGTTGATCTTGCCAAGCTGGGTCAGAGCCTCGTCAGCCTTGCCCTGATCGTTCAGCACACGGGCCAGACGCAAAGCAGCGATGGGACGAATGCTCTCATCGCCATTGCTCGCGACCTGAGTCAGCTGTTCGGCAGCCAGATCCAGCTTGTTCGCCTTGACGGCCGCCGCAGCCAGTTGCAGGGCAGCCAGCTCGGCATAAGCCTCACCCTTGTGATCAGTGATGAAGGCTTGCACCTGTTCGAAGGTGGCAGCATCACCCTTGGCCAGCTGGGCCGAGATCTCGTTGTAAGCCTGGGAGGCAGCTTCCTGATTGGTGAGCTGATAATCGTTGTAATAGCGCCAGCCAAAGAGTCCGACCAGACCGATAACAGTTCCTGCGAGCACCGAGGTTCCGTTCTCTTTCCACCAGCTCTTGATGACCTCAACCTGTTGTTCTTCGGTGGTATAAACTTCCACTGCTTAGTCTCCTTTGGCTGCCAGCAGGGCAATGGCGGCGTCGACCGTGACGGTCTGTTGCTCAGCCTGGCCACGCAGATATTTGATGGTGATCTCCCCGTTTTGCACCTCGGTCTCGCCAAGGATCAGGGCAATGGCCGCGCCGCTCTTGTCGGCACGCTTGAGTTGTTTCTTGAAATTGCCGCCACCGCAGTGGCTCATCAGGCGCAAATCCGGCAGGGCATCGCGCAGACGCTCTGCCAGCTGGAAGCCTGCCTGCTCGGTACCCTCACCCACCATGGCCAGATACACATCCACATCAGGACGGATATCGGCATTGAGTTCCAGCGTTTCGAGCATCAGCACCAGACGTTCCATGCCCATGGCAAAGCCCACGCCCGGAGTCGCCTGACCACCGAGTTGCTCCACCAGACCGTCGTAACGGCCACCGGCACAGACAGTCCCCTGGGCACCCAGGCTGGTGGTGACCCACTCGAACACGGTCAGGTTGTAGTAGTCAAGACCCCGAACCAGACGCTCGTTCACTTCATATTTGATGCCGGCAGACTCGAGCAGGCGTTTGAGCCCCTCGAAATGGGCCAGACTCTCTTCCCCCAGATGGTCGAACAGGCGCGGAGCCTTCACCAGCATGGCCTGTACCTTCTCATCCTTGGAGTCGAGCACCCGCAGCGGGTTGCTGTACATGCGGCGCTGGCTCTCTTCGTCCAGCTGATCCTTGTACTGCTCCAGATAGGCTACCAGCGCATCGCGGTAAGCGGCGCGCTCACTGCTCTGGCCGAGCGTGTTGAGCTGCAGGGTAACATGATCGCTGATGCCGAACAGACGCCACAGACGGTGGGTCAGCATGATGAGCTCGGCGTCAATATCTGGCCCCTTGATGCCAAACAGCTCGACACCGAACTGATGGAACTGGCGGTAACGGCCCTTCTGGGGACGCTCGTGACGGAACATGGGACCCATGTACCACATCCGGCGTTCCTGGTTATAGAGCAGGCCATGCTCGATGCCGGCACGCACGCAGCTGGCTGTCCCTTCAGGACGCAGGCTCAGGCTGTCGCCGTTGCGATCCTCGAAGGTATACATCTCTTTTTCGACCACATCGGTCACTTCACCGATGGCACGCTTGAACAGATGAGTCTGCTCGACAATCGGCATGCGTACTTCGCTGTAGCCATAGCTGGCAACAACCTGGCGCAGTATCTGTTCTACTTTCTGCCATACCGGGCTCTGCTCCGGCAGGCAATCGTTCATACCGCGAATAGCTTGGATCTGTTTTGCCACGTTGATACTCGAGAAAAGACGTGAAATTTGGCCGCATTATAGGGATTTTCGACCCTGAGGTAAAATCAGGGTGTTCCAAAGCGGGATTTAAAATCAGCAACCTAAAGACGGGGCCACCCTAGGTGGCCCCACATTGGCTCAACCTTTATCCACTTGGATCTGGTTGGCTGGATCCAGCATGGCCGCCCGGGCGCGAATACGGCGCTCCAGGATCGGGATGAGATCCTTGTTGTCGAGCCGGTCGACCCGCTGGCCGCCCTCGTAGAAGGCGCTCTTGTTGGCCGCCCCCGCCAGCCCGAGATCAGAGACCAACGCCTCACCCGGACCATTCACCACACAGCCGATGATGGAAACATCCATCGGCGTGATGATGTCTTCCAGCCGCTCTTCCAGAGCATTGACGGTGGCGATCACATCGAACTCCTGACGGGAGCAGGAGGGACAGGCGATGAAGTTGATACCGCGGGAACGGATGCGCAGGGATTTGAGGATATCAAAGCCCACCTTGATCTCTTCCACCGGGTCAGCCGCCAGGGAGATGCGGATGGTATCGCCGATGCCATCGGCCAGCAGCATGCCGAGCCCGACGGCGGATTTCACCGCGCCGGCGCGAAAACCGCCCGCTTCCGTGATGCCAAGGTGCAGCGGCTGCTCGATCTGCTTGGCCAGCAGGCGATAGGCACCGATGGCCAGGAAGACGTCAGACGCCTTGACGCTCACCTTGAAGTTATCGAAGTTGAGGCGATCCAGATAGTCCACATGGCGCATAGCTGACTCGAGCAAGGCCTCCGGGGTCGGCTCGCCGTACTTCTCCTGGATGTCTTTCTCCAGAGAGCCGCCGTTGACGCCGATGCGGATCGGGATGTTGTAGTGGCGCGCGCAATCGACCACGGCCCGTACCCGCTCTTCGTTACCGATGTTGCCCGGGTTGATGCGCAGGCAGTCGGCGCCGTACTCGGCCACTTTCAGGGCGATGCGGTAGTCGAAGTGAATATCGGCGACGATGGGAATGCGGGTCTGCTGCTTGATGAGCCTGAAGGCTTCAGCCGCTTCCATGGTGGGCACCGAGACCCGGACTATGTCGGCGCCGACCCGCTCGATCCGCCGGATCTGCTCGACGGTGGCGGCCACGTCCGTGGTTTTGGTGTTGGTCATGGTCTGCACAGTGATGGGGGCATCGCCCCCAACCGGCACGTTACCGACCATGATCTGCCTGGATTTACGACGAATAATGGGAGATTCGTGAGCGGACATGGCGGACAGATTACTCCTGCGGCAGTGAGAGGCGAGCAGTCCGGCCGTTGTTGTAACGGCTCATGTCGATGGACTTGCCCTGATACTCGATATTGACCGCCATGGGCGCGCCAATGATGAGCTTGAGCGGCTCGGATCCTTCCAATACCAGTTGATCATTTGCTTTTTTCAGACCGCTGAACAGCGTCTTGCCATTGGCATCCTTGACGTCCAGCCAGCAGTCTGCTGTGAAGTTTATCTTGAGTTGGGAGGCAGTGGCTGCATCACTCGCTGTCTCGCCTTCCCCAGCCGATGTTGCCACCTCAGCGGACACATCCGTTGCAGCTGCACTGCTTGGGGTCGCTGGCGCAGCGGTTGCAGCAGCACTGCTCACGGTCTGCTCAACGGCAGTTGCCGCCGCATCAGAGACCGCCGGCATGACGGCAGGATCCGCCATCTCCATCGCAGGGGCCAGGGTGGCGCCCGGCATATTGCCAGTCACACCCATGTCGGTCGTACTGCTCATTTCTGTTGCCGCCAGAGCCTCGTCACCGGCGGAGCGACGCGCCGTACTCTGCCACCACCAGGCGACGGAGAGCGCGATCAGCACCAGGATCACCAGCCAGGTCACTACCTTGAGCCGACTGTCGTTGGCTTGCTGGCGGGAACGGCGGGAGAAGCTCTGCATGTCGATGTTGTCAGGTGGCGTCAGCCCCAGCTTGTCGTAGGCAGCCAGAATGGTTTCATCCGGGATGCCGACCAGCTTGGCGTAGGTGCGCAGATAACCCCGAATGAAAGTATGGGAAGTCTGTTTGTCATACGTATCTGATTCGATCGCAGCAATCAGGGTCAGACGAAGGTGAATGCGGGACGCAACCTGTTCTCGTGTCCAGCCAAGCTGTTCACGGGCGTTGCGCAGCAGCTGGCCTGGGCCTGCTGCCTGAGAGTCGTCTTGAATATCGTGTGGCTGTTCAGTAGTCATTGGCTAAGTAACGCTTGGCTTGTTGCGAAGTGGGATATTGCCTTACCAGCTCAGTCCCGAATTGGTGAAGGAGTGCCGGTTTGTCCATGGCCTGAGCCAGCCGCAATCTCAACCAGAGACTGCTTTCATTCTCGTCTGACACATTGGCAAAACGGACGAGATAGGCTTGCACATCAGGCAGCTTGCCATCTTTCATGGAAAGCTCAGCCATGTCCAGCAATAACCTTGGATTGCGGGGATTATACCCCAAGGCCAAGCGATAGTACTCGCTTGCTTTATCATTTCTGCGATTTTGAGCGGCGCAAAGTGCCGCATTTTCATAGGTATCGGCAATCCGGATATAGTCGGGTTGACTCACGGCCTGCAGGAATGCCTTCTCCGCCTCGTCGAAGCGGCCACGGTTGCACAGGAAGGCACCATAGTTGTTCATTGCGTCAGCATTGGACGGATCCATGGCGAGGGCTTTCTTGTAGCTCTCTTCGGCCGCCTTGTAGTCCTCTACCTGCTGGTAGAAGTAGGCGAAGCCGATCTGGACCTTGGGGTTGTCGGGGTCGTATTGAAGAGCGCGATCAAGGTTGAACTTGGCCTGTTCGGCATTGCCCTGCCGCAGATATTGAATACCTAAATCCAGACGGGTCTGAGCAGCCGCCTTGAGGTCGGGACCCACTTCACGCTGGGTAGAGTTCTGGCCAGCGTAAGTGGTCTCGGTAACACAGCCGGGCAGCGCGCTGAGCGCTGCCACTACGATCAATGTACGTGTATCCATTCCCTGACTATACAATGGCTTAGCAAGTTAAACCATTTTGACGGAAATCCCATCCTGTTGCATCCGATTTTTCATGGTGCGCTTGGTGCGATCGATGACCTCCCCCACCAGCTGACCACAGGCGGCATCGATGTCGTCACCACGGGTCTTGCGGACGATGACGGTGAAGCCATATTCCATCAACACCTTGGAGAAACGGTCGATGCGGCTGTTGCTCGGCTTGCCATAGGGATTGCCCGGGAAGGGATTGAACGGGATCAGGTTGATCTTGCTCGGGGTGTCTTTGAGCACCTTGGCCAGCTCGTGGGCATGCTGCATGTCATCATTGATGTGATCGAGCAGCACATACTCCACGGTCACGCGACCGCCGTTGGCATTGGACTTGGCCAGATAACGGCGCACACCGGCGAGGAAGTCCTCGATGTTGTACTTGTCGTTGATCGGCATGATCTCGGAGCGCAGCTTGTCGTTCGGCGCATGCAGGGAGATGGCCAGGGCCACGTCAATTTGATCGCCGAGAATGTCCAGTGCAGGCACCACACCCGAGGTGGAGATGGTGACACGACGCTTGGAGATGCCGTAACCGAAGTCATCCATCATCAGGCGCATGGCCGGTATCACATTGGCAAGGTTGAGCAGCGGCTCCCCCATGCCCATCATCACAACGTTGGTGATGGGGCGCTTGCCACCGACGATTTTGGCGGCGCGCCACACCTGGCCGATGATCTCGGACACTTTCAGGTTGCGGTTAAAACCCTGTTGAGCGGTGGAGCAGAATTTGCACGCCAGCGCACAACCCACCTGGGAGGAGACGCACAGGGTCGCCCTGTCTTCTTCCGGGATGTAGACGGTTTCCACTTCCTGACCGCCCACCTGCAGCGCCCACTTGATGGTGCCGTCAGAGGAACGTTGTTCACGGCTCACTTCCGGCGCCCGGATCTCGGCGATCGCCTTCAGGCGCTCGCGCAGTACCTTGTTGACGTTGTTCATCTGATCGAAATCATCACAACCGAAGTGATAAATCCACTTCATGATCTGATCTGCCCGGAATGGCTTCTCGCCCAGTTCGACGAAGAAGGCACGCATGGCATCCCGATCAAGATCCAGCAGGTTGGTTTTTATTTCGCTCATCAAAGGCCTCAGTCCACAAACTACATAAATTATTGGCTGACGATGTCAGGGGGCGGCATTGTACAAATAATGGGTCTGGCTTTCTACCCGGAGAATAAGGGGATATTGACCAAAAGGCCAAAAAACAAAAGGGAGCCGAGGCTCCCTTGATCATCTTCAAACGCCAGACTCAGCCGCGCGGGCAGATCTCGTCGTCGGAGAAGAAGTAGGCGATTTCACGGGCGGCAGAGGCCGGCGCGTCGGAACCGTGCACGGCGTTGCGGTCGATGCTCTCGGCGTAGCAGGCACGCAGGGTGCCGGCCAGGGCCTCTTTCGGGTTGGTCGCCCCCATGATTTCACGATGACGGCGGATGGCATCTTCCCCTTCCAGCACCTGTACCATGACAGGACCAGACGTCATGAAGCTGACCAATCCGTCATAGAAAGGCTTGCCCTGGTGTTCGGCATAGAAACCAGCGGCTTGCTCGCTGCTCATGTGCAGCATCTTGGCGGCGATGACTTTCAGACCCGCGCTCTCGAAGCGGTTATAGATGGCACCGATCAAGTTTTTGCTGACTGCATCCGGCTTGACGATAGAAAAGGTACGTTCGATGGCCATTGAGATCTTTCCTTAACTACAGAGTTTTATTGTTAGAATCCATGTTCGGCGGCGATTATACGTAAACAAAAACCGAAATAACACACAAAAAAGCAACTTTTTATTAAACAAACACGTCCTTAAAACAACATCACCACTCATCTTGGCCCAGTGCGGCAGGAAAAAATGTGCGCTTGTGCACGATAGCCGTGTTAAGCCCCTGAAACCCTGCCTATTGCTGACTAATGCAGCACTGCTGAAAAGGGCACCCTCAGGTGCCCTTCCTTGACGATTGTCATCCTGCTCAGCGCGCTTCCGCCAGCAGGGTATGCGCTATGGTGCGCATCCCCAGGGTGTTGGCGCCCGGCGCCCACAGGCTGTCACCGTTCTCACTGAAACTGGCGGCCAGATCGACGTGCAACCAACCCCGTCCTTCATTGCCGACGAAGCGGGAGAGGAAGCCCGCCGCGTTGGAGGCGCCGCCAGGGCCACCGCCCGGCACTGGGCGGCTGTTGGCCGTGTCGGCATAGTGAGACGGGCACTGCTGGCGGTGCCAGGGCTCCAGCGGCAGCGGCCAGGCGGGCTCCTGCTCGGCATCCGCGTAAGCCATGGCACGACTCACCAGTCCTTTGTCCAGTCCAAACAGGGCGTTGTAACGCCCCCCCAGCGCCATGACGGCGGCGCCCGTCAGGGTGGCTGCATCTATGATGAGCGACGCCCCGCTGTCGCTTGCCAGTTGCAGGCCGTCGGCCAGCACCAGGCGCCCCTCGGCATCGGTATTGACGATCTCGACCGTGGTGCCGTTCTTGTAGGTGAGGATATCACCCAGCTTGTAGGCGTGGCCGGAGACCAGATTCTCGGCGCAACAGAGGATGAGCTTCACCCGCTTGTCGAGGCCGCGCAGTATGGCCAGCGCCAGGGCACCGGTCACTATGGCCGCCCCCCCCATGTCATGTTTCATGGTGAGCATGCCCTGGGAGGTTTTCATGGAGTAGCCACCGGAGTCGAAGGTGATGCCCTTGCCCACCAGGGCCGCCGCCACCGGGGCGTTGCGATCCCCGGTCGGGTTGTAGTCCAGCTCCAGCAGCACGGGCTCGCGATCGCTGCCACGGCCAACCTGATAGAGACCGACCCAGCCAGCCTGTTGCAACGCTTCTCCTTTCAGGATGCGATGACTGATCCTGTCCGGCGCCAGCTCGGTAATAAAGGCCGCCGCCTCCACCGCCAGCTCCAGCGGCCCCAGTTGCTCCGGGGTGGCATTGGTCATCTCGCGGACCCAGCGTCCGCACAGCCAGCGAGCCTCCAGCTCCTCCCTGTCCTCTTCAGACGAGGTGGCCCATTGCAGCTCGACTTCGGCCTTGGGGGTCTGCAGTCCCTGGGCGAAGGCCCACTGCTGCTCGCGCTCCCAATGACCGGCCAGGGCCACTTTCTGGATCCCCTGGCTGCACAGGCGACGCGCCGCCTGCTGGATATCGATCAGCGGCGTAGCGGTCACCAGATGGATCACCATGCCATCGGCACGGTGAGAGAGCAGCGCCCCCTCCCCCCACTCGGCGGAAGCAAACTCACGGCTTAACCAGATGTTCATTCAAGTACCTCCTGCAACCGGCAATGTAAGCTGACCTTCATGCACTCACCTCCTGCAGCCAGCGTGCGATAGTGCGCAGACCGTGGCCTTTGGCCCCGGTTGCCCAGAGATCATTGCCTGATTTTTGATAAGAAGCCGCCAGATCCAGGTGTACCCAGCCCTTGCCCTCGTCACGCACGAAACGGGACAAGAAAGCGGCCGCCGTGGTGGCCCCGGCCGTGCCTTCGGCAGAGGCCACGTTGCCCAGCTCGGCAAAGGCAGAGGTGAGCTGGCCCACGTGCCAGGGTTCGAGTGGCAGGGCCCAGGCCTTCTCGTGTTCGGCTTTGGCGGCTGCCAGTGCCCGTTGCTGCTCGACTTCATCGAGGGCAAACACGGCGTTGTAGTCACGACCCAGCGCCGTCTTGGCGGCGCCGGTCAGGGTAGCGGCATCCAGGATGTAGGTCGCGCCACTGTCGGAGGCGGCCATCAGACCATCGGCCAGCACCAGACGCCCTTCTGCATCGGTATTCTGGATCTCGACCGAGATGCCGTTCTTGTAGGTGAGGATGTCGCCGAGCTTGAAGGCATGGCCGGAGACCAGATTCTCGGCGCAACAGAGAATGAGCTTCACCCGCTTGTTCAGGCCACGGCTGATGGCCAACGCCAGAGCGCCTGTCACCATGGCTGCACCGCCCATGTCGGACTTCATCGGCAGCATGTTGTCAGAGGACTTCATGGAATAGCCACCGGAATCGAAGGTGATGCCCTTGCCCACCAGGGCGGCCACCACGGGGGCATTGCGATCCCCGGTCGGGTTGTAGTCGAGCTCCAGCAGCACGGGCTCTCGCTCGCTGCCACGACCTACCGACCAGATGCCGATATGGCCGGCCTCACGCAACGCCTCGCCGGCTGTGATACGGGCAGTGACCTGATCCCCACCCAGACCACGGATCAGCAGCAAGGCTGATTCCGCCAGGCTCATGGGATAAATGGCTTCCGGACAACCGTTGGTCACCTCGCGTACCCAGCGGGTCGCCTTGATCAGCGCATCCAGCTCGCGGGCATCGGACTCGCTCTGTGGGCCGAAGTCCAGCTCACGCGCCCCCTTGGCGGCGTAGAAGCCCTGGGCGAAGGCGTAACGGCGTTCCAGATCCCAATCATCACCGGCCAGCTTCACCCGCTTGATGCCGCTGGACTCGAGACGGCGGGCCGCACGCTGTATGGTGCGCAAGGTGTCATCTTCCTGGGCGATAGCGCCCAGATGAATGCGGGCCTCGTCACCGTTGAAACTGAGCTGGGCACCTTCGCCCCACTGGGCGGCGGCGGCCTGGAGGGACAAGCGTACGTTCATCATGTCAGCCATGTTCTCTTGCTTCCTTTTTATTGGCACTTTCATTAATCAATAGGGAAATAACGAGCACAAAAAAGGCCGTTCCCCTCAAGGGTCACGGCCTTCACCATATCATTACTGCACCATGGGATGCTGCACGCTCAATTCACTCATGTGTAATTAAGGTGCCATCAATGGCGTTCTGAAGCGAGGTTGATGGTGTACTTGGGCAGCTCCACCACCAGATCCTCGTCTGCCAGTCTGGCCTGGCAACTGAGACGGGATTCCGGCTCCAGTCCCCATGCCTTGTCCAGCATGTCATCTTCCAGCTCATCGCTCGGCTCGAGGGAGTCGAACCCCTCCCGCACCACGCAATGACAGGTGGTGCAGGCGCAGGACTTCTCGCAAGCATGCTCGATCTCGATGCCATTGCGCAGCGCCACATCCAGGATGGTCTCGCCACTCTTGCCTTCGAGCGCGGCACCGTCCGGACAGAGCTCGGGATGGGGCAGAATAATCAGTTTTGGCATATTACACCTTGTTGACGTTTTGTCCGGTCAGCACCTTGCGGATGGAGGCGTCCATCCGGCGGGCTGCAAATTCACCACTGACAGCGTCCGCCGCCTCGATGGCATCTTTGATTTGATTGGTTGTCCCTGCGGCGCGCACAGACAGCAGATGGGTGATCGCACTGTCTATGGCAGCGCGCTCGGCGGTGCTCAGCAGTGCATCGCCATCGGCGGCCAGGGCAGCATTGAGGCTTTCGACCACTCGGTCGGCCTCCACCTGCTGCTCTGCCAGCATGCGGGCATCCATGTCTTGCTGGGCGTTGGCGATGGAGGCACTCAGCATGGTGAGTATGTCCTCCTCCCCCAGCCCGTAGGAAGGCTTTACCTGGATCTCGGCCTGCACGCCGGAGGATTTCTCCATGGCACTGACCGACAGCAGACCATCCGCATCCACCTGGAAGGTGACGCGAATGTGGGCAGCCCCCGCCGCCATAGGGGGGATCCCGGTCAGGGTGAAACGGGCCAGAGAGCGGCAATCGGCCACCAGTTCACGCTCCCCTTGCACCACGTGGATTGCCATCGCTGTCTGGCCATCCTTGAAGGTGGTGAACTCCTGGGCGCGGGCCACCGGAATCGTGGTATTGCGCGGTATCACCTTCTCGGCGAGGCCACCCATGGTCTCAAGGCCAAGGGAGAGCGGGATCACGTCCAGCAGCAGCATCTCGGCATCAGGCTTGTTGCCCACCAGGATATCGGCCTGGATGGCGGCGCCAATGGCGACCACCTTGTCCGGGTCGATACTGGTCAGCGGCGTACGCTGGAAGAATTCCCCCACTCGCTCGCGTACCAGCGGCACCCGGGTAGAGCCACCGACCATCACCACCTCCAGCACTTCCACCTGCTCCAGCCCCGCATCACGCAGGGCGCGGCGACAGGCCAGCAAGGTACGCTTGACCAGCGGAGTGATGAGTTCCTCAAACAGGTGGCGGCTCACCTCCCCCTGCCAACCGGCAAAGGCACAGGGCACCAGATCGGCATCGGTCAGGCCGTGTTTGACGGCGGCGGCCACATCCAGCAATTCGCGCTGGGTGCTGGCATCGAGCTGACCTTCAAGGCCGGCTTGTGCCTTGATCCAGTCCGCCAGCAGGTGATCGAAATCATCGCCCCCCAGCGCCGAGTCACCACCGGTAGCCATCACTTCAAACACACCGCGGTGCAGACGAAGGATGGAGATATCAAAGGTCCCGCCGCCGAGATCATACACTGCTATCACCCCTTCCTGACCGGAGTCGAGGCCGTAGGCAATCGCGGCGGCAGTGGGTTCGTTGAGCAGGCGCAGTACGTGCAGACCGGCCAGACGGGCCGCGTCCTTGGTACCCTGACGCTGGGCATCATCAAAATAGGCGGGCACGGTAATGACAACGCCATCCAGCTCGCCACCCAGTGCGGCGGCACCACGCTCTGCCAGTTTCTTCAGAATTTCGGCTGAAACCTGTACCGGGTTGACCAGCCCCTGACGGGTCTGCAGCTGGGGCATGCCGTTATCGGCGGCCACAAACTGGTAAGGCTGCTGGCGAGTATCGATGTCGGCCAGGGCCTTGCCCATCATCCGCTTGGCGGAGACGATGGTGTTGTGAGGATCGAGTGAGGCTTCACGCTTGGCGTCAAAGCCGACACGAATAGCATCAACCTGATAGTGCACCACTGAGGGCAGCAGATCCCGCCCCTGCTCGTCGCAGAGGGTATCGGCGTGGCCGCTGCGCACTGCCGCGACCAGAGAATTGGTGGTGCCAAGATCGATGCCAACGGCACGTTTATGCTGATGAGGTGCGGCGCTCTGGCCGGGCTCGGCGATTTGCAGTAATGCCATGGGTAATCAAAATTCCAGCGTTAAAGGATCAAGACTCGAACAGTGAGTCTTCGAATCGTTCCAGCTCTTCGAGGAGCTTGTCGACAAACTTGAGTTTGCGGACGCAATCAGCCGCGATCAGATCATCACCAGCGGCAAGCGTCAGTGTCAGCTGTTGCATCAACAGCTGGTGATCATGCCCTATTTCCTGGCGAAAATCCTTGATGGCACCCTCAGGGTCGGCTTCCCCTTTCAAGTCGGCCAGGCGCTCACGCCACTCAAGTTGTTGCATCAGGAAGCTGGTGTCTTGCAGGGTTTGCTGCTCGCCACGAATATCGGTGCCTCGCAGGGAGAGCAAATACTCGGCTCGGCGCAGGGGCGTCTTGAGGGTGGTATAGGCATCGTTGATCTGGGCGGCTCGTTGCACCGCAACCAGTTGTTCCCGCTCGGGCGCCGTGGCAAAACGATCGGGGTGGAACTGGGTTTGCAACTGACGGTAGGTGTCCGCCAGCTGACGGGTATCGAGCTCGAAGCCTTCAACCAGCCCAAACAGCTCGAAATGATTCATGCAAACCTCTTAGACACAGACGTTTTCACCGCCACCAAACTCGCCAAAAACGCTGAGCCGGGTGTTGTTGAACTGGTCGTTTTCGACCAGTTCAACCGGCAGGACATCATGTATGTCAAACCTGTCAGACACTGAAACTTTCGCCGCAACCACACTCGCCCTTGGCGTTGGGGTTATTGAACTGGAAGCCCTCATTGAGGCCTTCCTTGACGAAGTCCAGTTCGGTGCCATCCAGATGGATCAGGCTCTTGGCATCGACGATGATTCTGACACCGTTCTGCTCAAACACCTGATCTTCATCCGCCAGCTCATCGACAAACTCGAGCACATAGGCAAGACCCGAACAGCCGGTGGTCTTGACGCCGAGGCGAAGGCCTATGCCCTTGCCCCGGTTGGTCAGAAAAGAGGAAACCCGTGCCGCTGCGGCATCTGTCATGGTAATGGCCATACTGCTCTCCTGACCTTAGAGACCTTTCTTCTGCTTGTAATCGGCGATGGCGGCCTTGATGGCATCCTCAGCCAGAATGGAGCAGTGGATCTTCACCGGTGGCAGAGCCAGCTCTTCGGCGATGTCAGTGTTCTTGATGCCGGCGGCTTCGTCTAGGGTCTTGCCCTTGACCCACTCGGTCACCAGGGAGCTGGAGGCAATGGCGGAGCCACAGCCGTAGGTCTTGAACTTGGCGTCTTCGATGATGCCGTCGTCGCTGATCTTCAGTTGCAGCTTCATCACGTCGCCACACGCCGGAGCACCGACCATACCGGTCGCTATGTTGGGATCGTTCTTGTCGAAGCCACCTACGTTGCGGGGATTCTCGTAGTGGTCGATTACTTTTTCACTGTAAGCCATATCTAACTCCTGCTAATTCCGTTGATCACTGGTCCGATGGATCAGTGATGAGCCCATTCGACCGTGTTCAGATCGACGCCGTCTTTGTACATCTCCCACAGGGGAGACATCTCGCGCAGACGACCGATGGAGTCACGGATAAGCTTGATTGCGTAATCAATCTCTTCTTCTGTGGTAAAGCGACCCAGGCTGAAACGGATGGAGCTGTGCGCCAGCTCGTCGTTCAGGCCCAGCGCGCGCAGTACATAGGAGGGTTCCAGGCTAGCCGAGGTACAGGCAGAACCGGAAGAGACCGCCAGATCTTTCAGCGCCATGATCAGGGATTCCCCTTCCACATAAGCGAAGCTGACGTTGAGGTTGCCCGGTACACGCTGTTCCAGGTCACCGTTGATGTAGACGGCTTCAATATCCTTGATGCCATCCCACAGACGCTGACGCAGGGCCATGATGTGCTGGCCTTCGCTCGCCATCTCTTCTTTGGCGATACGGAAAGCTTCACCCATGCCAACGATCTGGTGAGTCGGCAGTGTGCCTGAACGCATGCCACGTTCGTGGCCACCACCGTGCATCTGGGCTTCCAGACGAACGCGGGGCTTGCGACGCACAAACAGGGCACCGATCCCTTTCGGGCCGTATACCTTGTGCGCAGAAACAGAGAGCAGGTCAACTTTCAGCGCTTCCACATCCACCGGGATCTTGCCCACGCTCTGGACTGCGTCCACGTGCAGCAAGATCTTGCGGGAGCGGCACAGCTCGCCGATGGCGGCAATGTTTTGCACAACGCCAATTTCGTTGTTGACGTGCATGATGCTCACCAAAATGGTGTCATCGCGCAGGGCGCCTTCGATCTGCTCCAGAGTGAACAGGCCATTGGGCATCGGCTCGAGGTAAGTCACCTCATAGCCTTCACGCTCCAGCTGGCGGCAAGTATCGAGTACTGCCTTATGCTCTGTCTTGGAGGTGATGATGTGCTTGCCCTTGCCAGCATAAAAATGGGCAACGCCCTTGATGGCCAGGTTGTTGGATTCGGTCGCGCCGGAGGTAAAGACGATCTCGCGCGGGTCTGCACCGATCAGCTCTGCCACTTGATTACGGGCCAGGTCTACCGCCTCTTCGGCTTGCCAGCCAAAGCGGTGGGAACGGGAAGCTGGATTGCCGAACAGGCCATCCATGGTGAGACACTGCATCATTTTTTCTGCGACACGCGGGTCCACCGGACAGGTTGCCGAATAATCAAGGTAAATAGGCAGTTTCATGTTTTTCTCCGTTACAGCCAGGGTCACACATCGACCGGCTGTGGAAAGCACGTTTGTTTATAGTTGGACTTTCAAGCTCACATCGCCGTGTTCTACCCGATCAACCAGGGACAACACGGTTTTCATTTGTTCATCTTGCTTGCCGGCAATCCGGCGCACGTCCGCCTGACCCACCAGCTCAGCCAGGGTGATATCCCCCAGGAAACTGGAAATACGCTCGCTGAGATCACGCCACAGGGAGTGAGTGAGACACTGGGTACCGCCGTGACAGCCACCCTTGCCGAGACACTTGGTGGCATCAACCGACTCGTCGACTGCAGTGATCACCTGACCGACAGAGATAGCATCAGGGGCCAGACCGAGGCGATAACCACCGCCCGGACCACGCACACTGCTCACCAGACCATGCTTGCGCAGGCGGGCAAACAGTTGCTCGAGATAGGACAAGGAGATGCCCTGGCGCTCTGAAATATCAGCCAGGGGCACAGGCCCCTGCTCTGCATGCAACGCCACGTCGAGCATGGCAGTCACAGCGTAACGTCCTTTTGAGGTCAGTCTCATATGCCTTACCGTCTTGCGAACCAATCAATATGGGCACATGGTCACATACCCGACTAAAACAGTCAAGTATATGGTTGAGTAATACAGTCGGGTTTAATCCTGCGGCTTTGGCTTCTGGATCGAGGTCAGAATGCCGCGCAAAATATTGAGTTCTATCGCTTCCGGACGGGCCCGATTGAACAGGCGGCGCAGCTTGCTCATCACCTGACCCGGGTGGTCGTCGGCAATGAAGCCTGTTTTGAGCAGAGTCTGCTCCAGATGCTGATAAAAGCCTTCCAGCTGATGGGCGCTGGGATAATCCGCCTCGCTCTCCACCTCGGGAGCCTGATCCTTCAGCCAGCACATCCGCACTTCATAGCAGATAGTCTGTACCGCCATGGCCAGATTGAGGGAGCTGTATTCCGGATTGGCCGGAATGGCCACATGGTAGTGGCATTTCTGCAACTCGTCGTTGGTGAGGCCAGTGCGTTCACGGCCAAACACCAAGGCAACCGGGTGCTGCATCCCCTCCCCCACGGCTTTTTCCCCTGCTTCACGGGGATCCAGCATGGGCCAGCTCAGGGTACGGGAACGGGCACTGGTGCCGATGACCAGACCGCAGTCAGCAATGGCCTCATCCAGTGTCGATACGATACGGGCATTGGCGAGCACGTCACTGGCACCTGCAGCCAGCGCATGAGCGCTGTCATCTGGCAAGGTTTGCGGATCAACCAACACCAACCGGGTCAGCCCCATGGTCTTCATGGCTCGCGCCGCGGATCCCATGTTGCCTGTGTGAGAGGTGTTTACCAAAACGATACGAATCTGATCCAACATGCCCAGTCAATCTTCAGTCAAAAATGGCGCGCAATTGTAACATAGCCAATCGCTATTTTGGCACCGTAAATGGCGTCCCATTTCACAACAAAACCGTCATTTTGTAGAACAAAGCATCATTAGCCAACCGGGGAGGCTGGCTAAACTTGGAGGATGGAGAAGGAAACGAGTGGAGGAGACATGTGCCCACATTGGCTTTATGAGAGGTTGCCTGCCTGCTATTTGTTGACGGCAGTCGGCATGATCATGCTCACCGACTCCCCTTTGCTCTGGCTGGCAGGTGCCCTGCTGTTTGTGGCCGGTGCGGCGAGCTGGATGATGCGCTCCAGCTATCGGCGTACCGACCTGGTCATCTTTCCGACCAAGCGCTGGTTCCAGCCGGAATGGCTCTACGAGGCCCAGCCCTTTATCTGGCTGGCGCTGGGGTTGCTGCTCTCTCACCTCCCCGATGCCATGGCCCTGATGGCCTTGCTTCCTTGTGCCTGGGCATGCCGCTGCCTGTGGGTGCGCAGTCACTACCGCCACCATGCCGCTGGCTTGGCTTCACACTTGAGACGGGATCCCGCCCGTCGGCGCAGGGTGCGACTCCTGCGCTGACAGGGCACGCGCCCCTTCAATAAAGGTAGCGAGATCCATCAGGGGATAGCGCATCAGCCTCGGCAAACCGTCCAGATCCAGGCTGTCCATCAGGTTCTTCACCTCCAGTCCCAGCTCGGTATCTCCCTCAATCTTCAGCTTGCGCTGAAAGAAAAGGGAATCAGGATCCTCTTTGCGACCAGCGATCAGGATGAGGTCGTTGGTGGTTCCGCTGAAACAGACATCCGCATGATCGCAATGGCGTGCCACCACCAGCTTTCCATTCTGTTCGCTGATAAACCAGCAAAGCTCAAGATCCGATACCTCGACTTTCAGCCACTTGCCAGCCAGAAACTCGAAATCGCCATCTTCGATGGCCTCCTTGAACACCCGCGCCAGCAGGCGCTCCATCAGGTTCTGCTGCAGGGTAAAAGGCACCAGTTTGAGGGGGTGACGCAAAAAGCGGGGGGCCTGTTCGACCAGACGACGTTGCAGTTGTTGAAACACGATGAACTCCCAAGTTTTTACGCATTCAAGCACAGGGTTGCACTCTGGATCCTGTGGGAAATCAAACTTGTGCCGACTTACCTCAAGAAGGGTAAAGCCACACAAAGCTGCCTCAGGTCAAAAAGTGGGAAGGCATCGATGAATACAATCGGGCCACTTTTGCATTTTTCCACTCTCGGAGCGTACCCGATGGAATTACTCTGTCCGGCAGGCAGCTTGCCGGCACTGAAAACAGCCGTGGATAACGGGGCCGATGCGGTTTATATCGGCTTCAAGGATGACACCAATGCCCGCCACTTTGCCGGTCTCAACTTCACCGACAGCAAGCTGGAAAAGGCGGTGGACTACGTGCATCAACATGGCCGCAAGCTGCACATCGCCATCAATACCTTCGCCCACCCGGGCTCCGATACCAGATGGAAACAGGCAGTAGACAGGGGGGTTGCCCTGGGTGCAGATGCGCTTATCATCGCCGATCTCGCCGTGCTCGATTACGCCAGCCGCCATTATCCGGACATGGAGCTGCACGTTTCTGTGCAAGCCAGTGCCACCAACGCCGCCGCCATCCGTTTCTATCAGCAGCATTTCAACGTCGGCCGGGTGGTCTTGCCACGGGTGCTCTCCATGCACCAGGTCCGGCAGCTGGCCCGCGAGACCGACGTCGGCCTGGAAGTGTTCGCCTTCGGCAGCCTCTGCATCATGGCGGAGGGCCGCTGCTACCTCTCCTCCTACATGACTGGCGAGAGCCCCAACACGGTCGGCGCCTGCTCACCGGCCAGGTTCGTCCGCTGGGAAGAGACCCCACTGGGCCTCGAATCCCGCCTCAATGAGGTGCTGATCGACCGCTACGGCCCGGGTGAAAACGCCGGTTATCCGACCCTGTGCAAGGGGCGCTTCGAGGTGGATGGCCAGACCTACCACGCACTGGAAGAGCCGACCAGTCTCAACACCCTTGGGCTCTTGCCCGAGCTGTTCCAGACCGGCATCCAGTCAGTCAAGATTGAAGGGCGCCAGCGCAGCCCCGCCTATGTGGAGCAGGTTACCCGGGTCTGGCGCGCAGCCATCGACGCCTATCAGGCCAATCCCGAGGCCTATCAGGTCAAGGCAGAATGGGATGCCCAGCTCGCCCGCGTCTCGGAGGGGAGTCAGACTACCCTGGGCGCCTATCACCGTCAGTGGCAATAAGGAGGCCCGATGCCATTTCGTCCCGAAACAACCGATGCTGCCTTCAGCCCCTTCAGTCGCCACAAGGAGCACAACTAATGCAATTTTCTCTCGGGCCCCTGCTCTTCTACTGGCCCAAGGCCGACACCCAGGCCTTCTACCAAGCCGCTGCCGACAGCCAGGCAGATATCATCTATCTGGGAGAAACCGTCTGCAGCAAACGCCGCGAGCTGAAAGCAGATGACTGGATTGCCCTCGCCCGCCAGGTAGCCAGCACCGGCAAGCAGGTGGTGCTCTCGACCCTGGCCCTCATCTCTGCCCCCTCCGAACTCAAGGAGGTGAAGCGGCTGGTCGACAACGGCGACCTGCTGGTCGAAGCCAACGATCTGGGCACTGTTCAACTCGCCAGCGAGGCCGGGCTCCCGTTTGTCTGTGGCCCCGCCATCAACGCCTACAATGCCGATGTGCTGCGCATGCTGCTCAAACAGGGGATGACACGCTGGGTGATGCCGGTGGAGCTCTCCCGCGACTGGCTGGTTCAGCTCAGTCAGGATCTGGGCGCTGCCCGTCAGCAGTTTGAAGTGGAGGTGTTTGCCTACGGCCATCTGCCGCTCGCCTATTCGGCGCGCTGCTTTACCGCCCGCTCCCTCGACAAGCCCAAAGACAACTGCGAGCTCGCCTGCATCCATTACCCCACTGGCCGGCTGGCCAGCAGCCGCGAAGGGCAGAAGGTGTTCAATCTCAACGGCATCCAGACCCAGTCCGGTTACTGTTACAACCTCGGCAACGAGCTTGGCAGTATGGCGGATCTGGTGGATGTGGTACGCCTCTCCCCGGAGGGACTGGACACCCTTGATATGCTGGCCCGCTTCAAGGCCAACCAGCAGGGACAGGCCCCTCTGCCACTGCAACAGGAGCGGGACTGCAACGGTTACTGGCGCCAGATCCCCGGCATGAGTCTGGTGGAATGACACAGCACCAATGCCGGACCTGAGCGGGGTGGCCACGGCTGCTGGTGTCAAATATCCCCGGTTTAAGCCTGGTGGAATGACACAGCACCAGTGCCAGACATGAGCGCGGCAGCCACGGCTGCTGGAGTCAAATATCCCCGGCATAAGTCCTGATGGAATAACACAGCACCAATACCGGATCTGAGCGCGGCGGCTATGGCTGCTGGTGTCAAATATCCCCGGCATAAGTCTGGTGGAATAACACAGCACCAATGCCGGATCTGAGCACGGCGGCCACGGCTGCTGGTGTCAAATATCCCCAGCATAAGCTCTGATGAAATAACACCGTACCAATGCCAGCACGCAGACAGCAAAAAGGCCTCATCAAGAGGCCTTTTTTACATCGCAGACACAGGCAAATCAGGAGGCCTGCTTGCTGCTCTTGCCCTGTGAGCTCTGGGCGCCCGGCGGCAAGGGTTTGCGCGCCATCAGCTCCAGCTCCAGCAGGGCGTATCTGTGCTCGATGAAGTCATACACGTTGTTGGCGAGCGCCAGCTTGAAGTAGCTGATGGCTTCCTTGCGGTTGCCCTTGGCCAGTTCAAACTTGCCCAGATAGAAGTAAGTTTCACACAGGCGCTCGGCGAGCTCCCGGTTATCCTTCACTCCTTTCACCACATTGCCCATCAACTGGGTGGCATTGAGCTCACCGGTATAGAGGCGAACCAGATCCCAGTTCCAGGCGTCGTCGTCATATTTGTTGAGACGCTCTCGCATCCTGCTCATGGCAGCCGGCGCATTGAGCTTCTGCTCAGCCAGATAGAGCCACATCACCCGATACGGGTCTTCCGGCTGCGCTTCATAGAAGCGTTTCATGTCGGCGGCGGCCAGCTCGGGGCGATTACCGTAATAGAGTGCGATCCCGCGGTTGAGATAGGCATAGTCATAGTCGGGAGCCAGTTCGAGAGCGGAATCAAATGCCTCGTAGGCTTCGTCATAATTCTGCTGCTGCACCAGATAGACGCCGATGAAATTATAGGCCTCGGCAAAATCCGGTTTCTCCCGCAAGGCACGGTTGAAATCCAGCCTCGCCAGGGAGCGCAAGCCGACCCGATCAAACACCACGGCACGCTCATAAAACAGTTCGGCACGTTGCTCTGTGGTCAATTCCATCTCACCGAGCATCTGACCGAGTCGCGCCAACGCCAACTCGCTCTGGTAAGAGACCTGCAGGGGGGTCGCCAATACCAGTGAAGCGGGTTGCGGCTTGGGAACTTGAGGCGCTTTAACCTGACTGCTACTGCTGCAACCCCACATGGGGAGCAACAACAGGACACCAAGGAGGTATCCAATCCCTTTCCTGACGTTCAATGAACACTCCGACGCTTACGCTTGACCCCGCATATGGTAAAGGTCAACCGCCACTTTGTCATGTGGCGGTTCCCCTCTCCCTCAAATAAATCAGGATTCGACAGGGTATCCGGCCTCACACCAGCCCCGAAAACCGCCATCGACACTGACAACCCGGCTATAACCCATTTTTTGCAGATTTTCCGCCACCAGGATGGAGCGGAAACCCCCACCACAATAGAGATAGAGTTCAGTCTGCGGATCCGGATAGCGGGTCTCGATATCGCGTTCAATCACGCCGCGACCAAGGTAGGCCGCCCCTGGCAGGTGACCTCTGGCCCACTCGCTCTCTTCCCGCACGTCGATCAGGTGAAAAGCACGCCCCTCATCCTGCCAACGTTTGATCTGGTGCACATCAGTCTCTTGCACCTGAGGGCGAATGGCCTCGACCAGGGCCAGAAAACGGGGATTGTGTTGCATGGCTTGCTCCTTGCCTTAGGTAATGGAAGATGGGTCATCGGGGAGCATAATGACTCACCCGCCCCATAAGAGAAAGGGCGCCTCACGGCGCCCTTGTCGATTACGGCAGGATCTCTTGCTGATCCGCGCCCTCTTTTTCCACCAGGGTCGGCAGCATGTGCTCCCGCTTGACCCCGAGGAACATGGCGAAGGCACTCGCCACATAGATGGAGGAGTAGGTACCGAAAGCAACACCTATCACCATGGCCACCGCAAACCCGTGGATCAGGGCACCGCCCTTGAGCAGCAGTGCCAGCACCACCACAAAGGTCAGACCCGAGGTAATGATGGTCCGACTCAGGGTCTCGGTCATGGAGAGATCCAGGATGTACTCCGTATCCCCCTTGCGCACCTTGCGGAAATTTTCCCGCAGCCGGTCGAACACCACTATGGTGTCATTCAAGGAGTAACCCACCAGGGTCATCAGCGCCGCCAGCACGGTCAAGTCAAACTCGTACTGGAAGTAGGCAAACACGCCCAGGGTGATGACAACGTCGTGCACCAGGGAAACAATCCCCCCCAACGCCAGACGCCACTCGAAGCGCACCGCTACATACGCCATGATGCAGAGGATGGAAGCCAGCATGGCCAAGGCGCCATCGGTGGCCAGTTCATCACCCACTGAGGGGCCGACGAACTCGACACGCTTGAGCACGGCATCAGGATCGATCTGCCTGGCTGCCGCCAGCACTTCGTTGCCCTGCTGTTCCACCTTGACCCCCTCTTCTGGGGTCATGCGCACCAGCACATCGCGGCTGGAGCCGAAGTGTTGCAGGGTCGCCCCTTCAATCTTCTGCTCATCCAGCACCTCGTGGATCTTGTCCAGGCTCACCGACTGCTGGAATCCCACCTCTATGGTGGTACCGCCGGTAAAGTCCAGACCCCAGTTCAGGCCCCGATCGAACAGGAAGAACAGGGAGATCACCATCAGCAGGGTAGAGAAGACCACACCCGGCTTGGCATAGCGCATAAACGGGATAGGTTTTTCAAAATGTAGAATCTGAAACATGTCTCTTCCTTAGATCGGCAGCTTGTCGATACGCCGTCCACCCCAGCCCAGATTGATAATGGCGCGGGAAACCGTGATGGCAGTAAACATGGAAGCCGTCAGACCAATACCCAGGGTCAAGGCAAAGCCCTTGATGGCACCGGTACCGATACCGAACAGGATCACACAGGTGATGAGCGAGGTAACGTTGGAGTCCGCGATGGTCGAAAATGCGCGGTCAAAACCCATATGAATGGCCTGCTGCACACCGCGACCATTGCGGATCTCTTCCCGGATACGCTCGAAGATCAGCACGTTGGCATCCACCGCCATACCGAGCGTCAAGACGATACCGGCAATGCCCGGCAGTGTCATGGTGGCCCCCGGGATCATCGACATGATGCCGACGATCAATACCAGGTTGAACACCAGCGCCAGGTTGGCCACCCAGCCGAAGGTGCGGTAGTAGATCCCCATGAACAGCACTATCACCAGCATGGCCCAGCCGATGGCTTCCATACCGTTATCGATGTTTTGCTGACCCAGGCTTGGGCCTATGGTGCGCTCTTCAACGATCTGGATGGGTGCGATCAGGGCACCGGCACGCAACAGCAGCGCCAGGTTATGGGCTTCGTTGGCGTTGTCGATACCCGTGATGCGGAACTGGCTGCCAAGGCGCGACTGGATAGTGGCGACGTTGATCACCTCTTCCTGCTTGCGGAACTTGCGCTTGCCATCCGGACCGGGTTGGCCCACAGGCTTGTATTCGATGAAGACGGTCGCCATGCCTTTACCAACGTTGTCCTTGGTAAAGTTCGCCATCTTGTTGCCACCCTGGCCATCAAGCTTGATGTTGACCTGGGGACGGCTGTATTCATCGAAACCGGACTGGGCACCCACTATGTGGTCACCGGTCAGGATCACCCGTTTTTGCAACACGACGGGGCGACCGTTGCGGTCGTTGTACACCTTGGAACTCGGCGGTACACGACCATCGGCAGCAGCCTGGATATCGGCCGTTTCATCGACCATGTGGAATTCCAGAGTCGCTGTCGCGCCCAGGATCTCCTTGGCACGGGCGGTATCCTGAATACCAGGCAGCTGCACCACTATGCGTTCGGCACCCTGCTGCTGAACCAGCGGCTCAGCCACGCCCAGCTCGTTAACCCGGTTGCGGATGATGGTGATGTTCTGCTCGAGAGCATACTTTCTCACCTCTTTGATCTTGGCATCACTGAGGGCAGCGTTGAGAACGAACTCATCCCCTTTCTGCTCTGTGGTGAAGGTCAAATCCGGGTTCTGACGACGCAGATAAGAGACGGCACGTTCCTGATCAGCTTCATCACGGAACAGAACCTGTACCTGATCACCGACCCGACGTACGCCGGAGTAACGGATCTTCTGGGTACGCAGCTCGGTGCGAAAATCCTGCACCATCTGCTCTTGCTGCTTGGTCAGCGCCTCGGCCATGTCCACTTCCATCAGGAAGTGCACACCGCCGCGCAGGTCAAGACCCAGCTTCAACGGCGCTGCACCGATGGCTTCGAGCCAGGCAGGGGTAGACGGCGCCAGATTCAGGGCGGTAATGAAATTGTCACCGAGCTTGTTGGCAACCAGATCACGCGCCTTGAGCTGATCTTCGGTATTCTGGAAACGAACGAGGATGAGACCATGCTCAAATGCAGCATGCTTGACCGGAATGCTGGCGGCCTCAAGGGTCTCTTTGACCAAGTCAAGGGTGTCCAGCTTGACTTCGGCACCACGGCTGGCAGACACCTGCAAGGCCGGGTCTTCACCGTAAAGATTGGGGGCTGCATATAGAAAACCGATGGCGATCACGAAGACCACCATCAGGTATTTCCACAGCGGATAGCGATTTAACACGCTGTGCTCCTCAGGAGATTAAAGGGACTGGATAGAACCCTTGGGCAGTACGGCAGAGACGAAATCACGCTTGATGGTGACCTGGGTCTGATCGTTCAGGGACAGCACAATGTATTCGCTATCGGCGGACACTTTGGCGATCTTGCCAACCAGGCCACCTGAGGTGAGCACTTCATCACCCTTGGCCAGGGAGCTCATCAGGTTGCGGTGATCCTTGGCACGCTTGGCTTGGGGACGGTAGATCATGAAGTAGAAGATAAGGCCGAACACGGCCAGCATGATGATCATTTCCATGCCACCACCCTGTGCACCCGGAACTGCGCCTTCTGCATACGCCTTGGAGATAATGCTCATTTAACAACCTCTCATTTGATGTAGATTTGATAACTAACTTATATATCGTTGTTATTTCACGTCATTTTCAGCTAACGGAGGCACGGGCTTCCCTTGCCGACGGTAAAACTCAGTTACAAAGTCGTCTAATTTACCCTGCTCGATCGCGTCCCGCAAACCCTGCATCACTCGCTGGTAATAACGCAGGTTGTGAATGGTGTTCAGACGGGCACCAAGGATCTCGTTGCACTTGTCCAGATGGTACAAATAGCTGCGGGTGTAATTCTTGCAGGTGTAGCAATCGCAGTCCGCATCCAGGGTACTGGTGTCGCTGCGATACTTGGCGTTGCGGATCTTGACCACCCCATCCGTGGTGAACAGATGGCCGTTGCGGGCATTGCGGGTCGGCATCACGCAGTCGAACATGTCGACCCCGCGGCGCACCCCTTCCACCAGATCTTCCGGTTTGCCCACGCCCATCAGGTAGCGCGGCTTGTCAGCCGGAATTTTCGGGCAGACGTGCTCGAGGATGCGGTGCATGTCTTCCTTGGGCTCACCCACCGCCAGACCGCCGACCGCATAACCGTCGAAGCCGATCTCCAGCAGGCCGTTGAGGGACACATCCCGCAACTCTTCATACACGGAACCCTGAATGATACCGAACAGGGCGTTCTTGTTGCCCAGCGCATCAAACTTGTCGCGGGAACGCTTGCCCCAGCGCAGGGACATCTCCATGGACTTGCGCGCTTCTTCGTAAGTGGCCGGATACGGGGTGCACTCGTCGAAGATCATCACGATGTCGGAGCCCAGATCGTACTGGATCTCCATGGATTTTTCGGGGTCCAGGAAGATCTTCTCACCGTTGATGGGGTGACGGAAGTGCACGCCCGCCTCGGTGATCTTGCGAATGTGCCCCAGGCTGAACACCTGGAAACCACCCGAGTCGGTCAGGATCGGGCCCTGCCAGTTCATGAAGTCGTGCAGATCGCCGTGGGCGCGCATCACTTCCTGCCCCGGCCGCAGCCAGAGGTGGAAGGTGTTGCCAAGCAGGATCTCGGCGCCGGTCTCGCGTACTTCTTCCGGGGTCATTCCCTTGACGGTGCCATAGGTACCGACCGGCATAAAGGCTGGCGTTTGTACCACGCCACGTTCGAAGACCAGTTGACCGCGACGGGCACGGCCGTCGGTGGTTTTCAGTTCAAATTTCATTGCTACCTCGTTGCGTCAGAGAAACAGTCTGACAATAGAGAGCCCGAAGGCCCGGTATAAAGGGCGAGGCTTATGCCACTGCCCGGCGACGGGTGACGAACATGGCGTCCCCGTAGCTGAAGAAACGGTACTGCTCGGCCACGGCCGCCTGATAGGCCGCCATCACCTGATCGTACCCGGCGAAGGCGCTGACCAGCATGATCAGGGTCGACTCCGGCAGATGGAAGTTGGTGACCATGGCATCGACTACCTGAAACTGGTAGCCGGGGAAGATGAAGATGTCGGTGTCGCTGAAAAAGGGCGCCAGCGGCTTGCCCTGGGCCAGACTTGCCTTGGCTGCGCTCTCCAGGGAGCGTACCGAGGTGGTGCCCACCGCAATCACCCGGCCACCCCGGGCGCGAGTTGCGTTGATCGCATCCACCACCTCCTGCGGCACTTCGGCGTATTCGGAGTGCATGTGGTGATCTTCAATCTTGTCCACCCGCACCGGCTGGAAGGTCCCCGCCCCTACATGCAGGGTGACAAAGGCCGTTTCAACCCCTTTGGCGCGGATCTTTGCCAGCAGCGGCTCATCGAAGTGCAGGCCGGCGGTCGGCGCCGCCACGGCGCCCGGTTTCTGATTGTAAACGGTCTGGTAGCGCTCCTTGTCGGCGTCCTCATCGGGACGGTCGATATAGGGGGGCAACGGCATATGGCCTATGGCTTCCAGAATCTCCAGCACAGGGCGCGGGTCGAGAAAGTGGATCTCGAACAGGGCATCGTGGCGGGCACGCATCTCGGCATCGACCTTTTCGCCATCGGGGCCGCCATCCAGGATAAGGCGGGTGCCCGGCTTGGGCGCCTTGGAGGCCCGCACATGTGCCAGCACGCTGTGCTCGTCCAAGATGCGCTCCACCAGCACCTCCAGCTTGCCACCGCTGGCCTTCTGGCCAAACATGCGCGCCGGAATGACACGGGTGTTGTTGAATACCAGCAGATCGCCGGGGTTGAGCTGGTCCAGCACATCCACAAATTGACCATGGCGCAGGGCGCCGCTTTGACCATCGAGCTGCAACAGGCGGCTGGCGGTACGCTCTGCCATCGGATAGCGGGCAATCAGCTCGTCTGGCAGATCAAAATGAAAATCGGATACTTGCATCTTTCACCTCTGGGGAATCGGCGGCTAGTCTAGTTATCCCCCTCTTCCAAGGCAACCCAAAAGACCAAAAACCCAAGAGAGACAAGGGATAGCGAGCAATATTGCGACATCCATCCGGTTAATGATTCTTTAATGATCTGTATTGACCCTGATCATGTTTTGCCTGCGGGGGCTGGGCTAGGGTGAAAGCAGATACACAAGGAGGCCCACCATGATGACCTTATCCGAGATCATGACAGAACATCCCTTCACTCTGGGTCCGGAAAACAGCGTCAAGCAGGCGATGGATCTGATGCAGCAGGAGCGGATACGCCATATTCCCATCGTCGACGAACACCATTATCTGCTGGGTCTGGTCACCCTCACCGACATCCTGGCCACCCGCGAGTCCAAACTGCTGCTCATCAACCCGGAGCGGGAGGCGGAATTCACCGACAGCGTCCAGCTCGACGAGATCATGACCCGCCAGGTGGCGAGCGTGGATCCCCACGCCGGCATCAAGGAGGCGGCCCTCTACCTGCAGCGCCACAAATATGGCTGCCTGCCGGTGCTCAAGGGGCGCAAGCTGATCGGCATAGTGACAGAGTCGGATTTCATTGCGGTCGCCATCAACCTGCTCGAACTGATGGAAGAACAGGAGCCACCCAGCGACTTCTGATCTGAAAACAATGTAATAAAATTACAATAAAAGCGTTTTCGGCATATTAAATCGGCATTAGAGCTGAAATGCTTTCATTTTGATTGAAGTTTTACACCATAACCTTGCTTTGTGATCTGCATCACACTATTATCTCCCCCATGCAATAGTTGCCGAGGGGGAGACGAGGGATTGTGCACCCAGCCTCTTCCTCTCATATGTCTGCAAGTTTGCACACCCCGTAGTTAGTCTTTGCTGTAAAGCTTTTGTTTATATAGCCATTCCTTGTTTGATGACCCGGCCTTGTCATAGCGACAACGCCGGGATTTTTTTATCTGCACTATCCTGCCCGGCCTTGCCCTTCCTGCTCCCATTGCGTAGCACGCCACTGCACCGTCCTGCCGCCTCACAAAACAAATAGCCATTCGGACCTTGAAAAGCCGATGTGCCGCACAGATGTTGAATCTCGACAAGGGGTTACCTCTGTACGCCAGAGATATTCATGTTAGGTACAGCAGCGATGAGTTATCTAATAGATAGATTGAAGTGATTCAATTTTGCGGCTTTAATCGATTAAGAAAAGCCCCTATGATGAATCCATCGAACGTTAAACGCCTGGTCCGGACAGACTCTTCAATACCAGACAGGCATATGTACATCACCAAGGAGCTAATACATGTCTACCTATATCAACACTGAAATCAAGCCGTTCAACGCCACCGCCTACCACAATGGCAAGTTCGTTCAGGTGTCTGACGCAGACCTGAAAGGCAAGTGGTCCGTGGTGTTCTTCTACCCGGCTGACTTCACCTTCGTTTGCCCGACCGAGCTGGGTGACCTGGCTGACAACTACGCCGAATTCCAGAAGCTGGGCGTCGAGATCTACTCCGTCTCCACCGACACCCACTTCACTCACAAGGCGTGGCACGATACTTCCGACACCATCCAGAAGATCCAGTATCCGATGATTGGTGACCCGACCGGCGCCATCACCCGCAACTTCGGCGTCATGATCGAAGAAGCTGGCCTGGCTGACCGCGGCACCTTCGTTATCGACCCGCAAGGCATCATCCAGATCGTTGAAATCAACGCAGGCGGTATCGGTCGTGACGCGCTGGAACTGCTGCGCAAGGTCAAAGCCGCTCAGTACGTAGCTTCCCACCCGGGTGAAGTGTGCCCGGCCAAGTGGAAAGAAGGCGACGCCACCCTGGCCCCGTCCCTGGATCTGGTAGGCAAAATCTAAGCCTCCCGCTTCCAAGACCGGCCCATTCAAGGGCCGGTCTGCTTTCTGGCCTCCTCTTGGAGCACCAGGCCAGTCATCGCCGACCCGCAATCATTAAGAAGGAATTCGAAGATGTTGGATACCAACCTCAAACAACAGCTGAACACCTATCTGCAGTACATCGTCAATCCCATCGAGATCAGCGTGTCCGGCAACGACAGTGACAAATCCGCAGAGCTGCTGGCATTGGCCAGCGAAATCAGCGAGATGTCCCCCAAAATTGCCATGACTGATGGCAGCAATGCCCGCAAGCCTTCCATGAGCGTTGCACCACAGGGCCAAGCCCCGCGCGTTCATTTTGCCGGCATCCCCATGGGTCATGAATTTACCTCTCTGGTGCTCGCCTTGCTGCAAAGCGGCGGCCACCCTTCCAAGACAGATCCGGCCGTACTGGAGCAGATCAAGCAGCTGAAGGGCGAGTTTCACTTCGAGACTTATATCTCCCTCTCCTGCCACAACTGCCCGGACGTGGTACAGGCGCTGAACCTGATGGCGACCCTGAATCCCGGTATCACCCACACCATGATCGACGGTGCCCTGTTCCAGGACGAAGTGAACGAGCGCCAGATCATGGCGGTACCAAACGTCTACATGAACGGTCAGCCGTTCAGCCAGGGCCGTATCTCGCTGGAAGAGATCATTGCCAAGCTCGATACCGGTGCGGCCGATCGCAAGGCCGCAGAACTGAGCGAAAAAGCACCCTATGACGTGCTGGTAGTGGGTGGTGGCCCGGCTGGTGCCGCAGCAGCCATCTATGCCGCTCGTAAAGGCATTCGCACCGCCATCGTCGCCGAGCGGTTTGGTGGTCAGGTGATGGACACGGTCGGGATCGAGAACTTCATCTCCGTGCCCTACACCGAAGGTCCCAAGCTGGCCGCAAGCCTGGAGCAGCACGTCAAGCAGTACGGTGTGGAAGTGATCACCGAGCAGCGTGCCGCCGCCATCAGCAAGGACGGCTATGTGAATGTGGAGCTTGCCTCTGGTGCCACCCTCAAGAGCCGCGCCGTGATCCTGGCGACCGGTGCCCGCTGGCGTGACCTGAACGTGCCGGGCGAGCTCGAGTACCGCACCAAGGGCGTGGCCTACTGCCCCCACTGCGACGGTCCCTTCTTCAAGGGCAAGCGCGTGGCAGTGATAGGTGGTGGTAACTCCGGTATCGAAGCGGCCATCGATCTCGCCGGCATCGTCGAGCACGTCACAGTGGTGGAATTTGCCGATACCCTGCGCGCCGACGAGGTGCTGCAGAAGAAAGCCCGCTCCATGGGCAACATCGACATCATCATGAGCGCCCGCACCACCGAAGTGATCGGTGATGGCAGCAAGGTGGTGGGGATGGATTATGAAGATCGCACCACGGGTGAAATCAAACACCTGGCGGTCGCTGGCATCTTCGTCCAGATCGGACTGGTGCCGAACACCGAGTTCCTCAAGGGGAGCGAGGTGGCACTGACCCGCTTCGGCGAGATCGAGATCGACACCAAGGGCGCCACTTCCCTGCCCGGTGTCTATGCTGCCGGTGACGCCACTACAGTGCCGTTCAAGCAGATCATCATCTCCATGGGAGCCGGTGCAACCGCAGCGCTGGGGGCATTTGATTACCTCATCCGCAATGCGGCGCCGGAAGCGGCAGAAACATCCGCCAAGGCCGATGCCGTGACCGCCTGATAACGGCCCTCGTGCCAGTAAAAAGCCGACTCCCTGGAGTCGGCTTTTTTATCCGTGTTATTCACCAGGTGCTAGTTGGCCTTCACATCCTCCGCCTCGGGCGTGGCAAAGGTCGCAGGCACAGCTTCCCCTTCCAGATCCGTTCTCGGCTCCAGCTCCGCTGTCATGGGGGTATTGGGCGGTACCGGCATGAACACCTGATGCTCGGCCAGTGGAATGGGTGCCCGCTGCCGCTTGCGCCAGCCCAGATACGCCGTCAGCAGGGCGCCGCACAGGGCAAAGTAGACAAACAGCCCCTGTGGCCCGAACTGCATCATGACAAAAGGCGCCAACAATGGCCCTATCATGGCGCCCAAACTGTAGGCGAGCAGCAACCCCTGATTGGCCCCCAACACCTGATCCGGGCGCAGCTCATCGCAAGCATGGCTCAGACTCAGGGGATAAATGGAGAACGCCATCCCCCCCAGCAAGAACACCAGGACGCCGGCGATCGGCTCGCGCCAATCCTCGGGCAACAACACCATCAGCAAAGCGAGCAGGGTCAGCACGGCACTGAGCAGCAGGATCACCAGCCGCCGGTCATAGCGATCAGAGATGCGGCCAATGGGATACTGCAGGCACATGCCCCCCAGGATCACCAGCGCCATCATGTCCGCCACCCGCGAAAGCGAAGCCCCGCTGTCGGTAAAATAAAGCGGCAACAGACCGTAGATGGCACCGAGGATAAGACCTGAGGTGAAACTGCTGCCCATGCCCGCCGGGGTGAGCCGCACCAGCTCAATCACCCCGACCGGTTGGGGCGCCACCATGGCCGGTGTCGCCACCCGGGAGAGCGCAAGCGGCACCACCGACAGGGTGGCCGCCATGGCACACAGGGCAAACGGTGTCAGCACCATGGGATCCACCCACTTGAGCAGCAACTGGCCCATGGCCAGGGATCCGTAGAGCAGGATCATGTAGAGCGACATCAGCCGCCCCCGGTTGGCCGGGGAACTAGAGACCAGCATCCAGGACTCCAGCACCACGAACAGACCGCCGGTGGCAAAGCCCCCCACCAGCCGCAGCGCCGCCCAGCTGACGGGTTCCACTACCATGCCGTGCAGCAGGAACAGAAAACAGAGCAGGGAGGCGTAGGCCGCATAGGCCCGGATATGACCCACCCGGATAATGAGGCGCGCATTGACGAAAGCGCCCAGCACCAGACCGCCAAAATAGGCAGCCGACACCAGGCCTATGGCTTGCACCGACACCTGCTCGGCCGAGAGGCGTACCGTCAGCAGGGTATTGAACATGCCGTGGCCCAGAATAAAAATCACCAGACTGGCCAAGGGTGACAGCAACCTTGTGAGTGACATTGGGTCTCCCTGTGTGGCTCATTAATGAGCTAAACAGCCATGGTACCGCTTGCTTCCTGCCCACATCAACCCAACCGGTCCTGCAAGGGGCGCGCTATCCTTGATGAGCCCCTTCCTTGAGGTAACAAACATGAAAACCAAACTGCTGATGACCGGCCTGCTCTTTGCCGGCAATGCCCTCGCCTTTCACTGCCCCGCAGACATGAAGATCATCGATGACGCCCTCGCAAAAGGCCCTGCCCTCAGTGCAGAGCAACTGGCCGAGGTGAAAAGGCTGCGCGCCGAAGGGGAAACCCTGCACAAGGCAGGCAAGCATCAGGCATCCGTCGATACCCTGGCCAAAGCCCTGGCGATCCTCGCACCGGCCAAGTCCTGACGCAACCCTAGGCTGCGAAGGCTCCGGCGTGATGTCATGTCAGACATGCGCCACAAACAACAAGGCCACCCGCTGGGGTGGCCTTGGTTTTATCGGGTAGCTAACCCTCATTCACTCTGCACCGTTATTACTTGGCGTAATCCTCGGTGGGGATGCAGGCGCAGAACAGGTTGCGATCACCGTAGACATCGTCGATGCGATTCACTGACGGCCAGAGCTTGGCTGCACGCACGGCGTCGGACGGGAACACCGCCTCGGCGCGGCTGTAGCCACGATTCCACTCGCTGTCCATCACGTCATCCTGGGTGTGGGGCGCGTTGACCAGCGGGTTGTCGGTCAGGCTCCACTGCCCGTCCTGCACCTTGGCAATCTCGGCGCGAATCGCAGTCATCGCCTCGACGAAGCGATCCAGCTCGCGCTTGGATTCGGATTCCGTCGGCTCGACCATCAGGGTGCCCGCTACCGGGAAGCTCATGGTCGGCGCGTGGAAGCCGTAGTCCATCAGCCGCTTGGCCACGTCCATCTCGCTGATACCGGACGCCTCTTTCAGCGGACGGATATCCAGGATGCACTCGTGAGCCACCCGGCCGTTGCGCCCGGAATAGAGCACCGGGAAGGACTCCCCCAGCTTCTTGGCCAGATAGTTGGCGTTGAGGATGGCCACCTGAGTGGATTTCTTCAGCCCCTCGTCACCCAGCATGGCGATATACATCCAGCTGATGGGCAATATGCTGGCCGAACCGAACGGTGCCGCCGACACGGCGCCGTTGTTGCGGCTCTCCTTGTCGGTCTTGACCACGGCGTGGCCGGCCACAAAGGGTGCCAGGTGTTTCTTCACGCCTATGGGGCCCATGCCCGGACCGCCACCACCGTGAGGGATGGCGAAGGTCTTGTGCAGGTTGAGGTGGGATACGTCCGCGCCGATAAAGCCCGGCGCCGTGAGGCCCACCTGGGCGTTCATGTTGGCACCGTCGAGGTAGACCTGACCACCGTGCTGGTGAACGATGTCGCACACCTCCTTGATGGTCTCCTCGTACACCCCGTGGGTGGAGGGATAGGTCACCATCAGACAGCTAAGCTTCTCCCCCGCCTCGGCGGCCTTGGCGCGCAGGTCGTCGAGATCCACGTTGCCGGACTTGTCACAGGCGGTGACGATGACCCGCAGACCCGCCATCTGGGCAGAAGCAGGGTTGGTGCCGTGAGCGGAAGCCGGAATGAGGCAGATATCGCGATGACCGTCACCACGGGACTCGTGGTACTTCTTGATGGCGAGCAAGCCTGCGTACTCGCCCTGGGCGCCAGAGTTCGGCTGCATGCAGACCGCATCGTAACCGGTCACCTTCACCAGCCAGTCTTCGAGGTCTGCCAGCAGCAGCTGGTAGCCCTTGGCCTGGGCAAGCGGGGCGAAGGGGTGCAGCTTGCCGAACTCGGGCCAGGTCACCGGGATCATCTCGGCGGTGGCGTTGAGCTTCATGGTGCAAGAACCCAGGGAAATCATGGCGTAGTTGAGCGCCAGATCCTTGGCTTCGAGACGGTGGATGTAACGCAGCATCTCGGTTTCTGAGTGGTACTTGTTGAACACCTCGTGGGTCAGCACGGCGTCGGTGCGCAGCAGATCCTGCGGAATGCCCTGATGGGTCTGGGCCGCCTTGTCGAGCGCTTCCACGTCCAGGCCGTGTCCCTTGCCGAGGAAGAGATCAAACAGCTCGGCCACGTCGGCGCGGGTGGTGGTTTCGGAGAGTGACACACCCACGGCACCATCGAGATCGGCACGCAGGTTGATACCAAGCCCTTCGGCTTTGGCGATCAGTGCCGCCTTGTCGGCGGTCAGCACTGTGAGCGTATCGAACCAGCTGGCGTGTTTGAGGGCCACGCCCTTGGTTTTAAGCCCCAGCGCCAGGATGGTGGTGAGACGGTGCACGCGGGAGGCGATGGTTTTCAACCCCACGGGGCCGTGGTAGACGGCGTAGAAGCTCGCCATATTGGCCAAGAGCACCTGGGCGGTACAGATATTGGAGTTGGCCTTCTCGCGGCGGATATGTTGCTCGCGGGTCTGCATCGCCATGCGCAGGGCACTCTTGCCACGGGCATCCTTGGAGACGCCTATGATGCGACCCGGCATGGAACGCTTGTAGGCGTCGCGGGTGGCGAAGAAAGCGGCGTGGGGGCCACCGTAACCCATGGGCACGCCGAAGCGCTGGGCGGAGCCGAACACCACGTCGGCGCCCAGTTCACCCGGGGATTTGAGCAACAGCAGGGAGAGCAGGTCGGCACTGACGCAGGCCAGCCCCTTCTGGGCTTGCACGGCGGCGACCAGTGCCCGTACATCCTTCACTTCCCCCGTGGTGGTGGGATACTGGAACAGGGCACCGAACACCTCTTCGCTCACCGCCTCGCTGGCAGGGCCGACGGCCACGTCGAAGCCAAAGTGCACGGCGCGCTCCTTGACCACGTCGATCACCTGCGGGTGCACGTCATCGGCCACGAAGAAGAGATGAGACTTGGACTTGGCCATGCGCTTGGCCAGCGCCATGGCTTCGGCAGCGGCGGTGGCTTCATCCAGCAGGGAGGCGCTGGCGAGATCCATGCCGGTCAAGTCCAGCGTGAGCTGCTGGAAGTTGAGCAGGGCTTCGAGGCGGCCCTGAGCCAGCTCAGGCTGATAGGGGGTGTAGGCGGTATACCAGCCCGGGTTTTCCAGCACGTTGCGCAAGATGACATGGGGCACATGGGTATCGTGATAACCCATGCCGATGTAGCTCTTGGCAATCTTGTTCTGGGCGGCGTAGCCCTTGAGTTTGGCCAGTGCCTCCACTTCGGTCATGGAGGCACCAATGCCAAGCGGGCCCGGACGGCGAATGGCGGCGGGGACCGTCTGCTCAATCAGGTCATCCAGACTCTCGGCGCCCACCTCGGCCAGCAGCACACGCAGCTCTTCCTCACCCGGGCCTATGTGGCGGCGGATGAAATCGGTTTTTTGTTCGAGTTCAAACAGTGACTGGGTCATTTCCCTATTCCTGGTAATAAGTCCTGGTAACCAAGACCTGATGTTCCTGATAGCCGGCTGATACCGACTCCACTCATGTTCTGAATACCGCAGGCAGTGTGCACAGTGCAGTACCGGATGCTGCGACAGCATCGACAGGGGGGCACCTTGTTACGCATAACCTGGCGCACAAACAGACTGGCCCGATGGCAGGCAATACCTGCAAGCGGCGGGCGCGGGCGACTTCACCCTGATGCCGGCCGGTACGGGTCCGGCTGGCAGACATACAAACAGGCCCTGCCGTGTTGGCAGGGCCCGGGGGCATTACTCTTCGTCCACCAGGTTCTGGTAGCCTTCAGCATCCAGCAGGTTGGCGAGCTCACCCGCGTCGTCCAGCTTGATGCGGAACAGCCAGCCAGCGCCGTAGGGGTCTGAGTTGACCAGCTCAGGGCTGCCTTCCAGCTCCTCGTTGATGGCAACAATCTCGCCACTCACCGGGCTGTAGATGTCAGAGGCGGCCTTGACCGACTCGGCCACGGCGCAGTCATCACCGGCACCAATTTGCTTGCCCACTTCCGGCAGGTCGACAAATACCATGTCTCCCAGCAGATCCTGGGCGTGCTCTGTGATACCGACCACGGCCTCGCCGTTGGCTTCAACACGGATCCACTCGTGGGAGGTGGCATATTTCAGTTCGCTCGGGATATGGCTCATTTGTGCTTCCTTATTCACTTGGATCACTTGTACCTGGAGGGGGTACAAGGGGTACTGGCGAAGGCGATCCCCTTCGCCGCAATGGGGTTGTTACACCAGTTTCTGGCCGTTGCGCACGAAAGCGGGCTTGGTGACTTTGACGGTGACCAGCTTCTTGCGGATCTCCACCTCGGCCTGCTCGCCGATATCGCGGGGCACCCGCGCCAGGGCAATACTGTAGCCCAGGGTCGGCGAGAAAGAGCCGGAGGTGATCACACCTTCCCGTTTCTCGCCGCTGGCGGTGGTGAAGGTGACTGGCATGCCGGCACGCAGTACGCCCTTCTCTTCCATCACCAGACCGACCTGCTTGGGCTGGGTACCCGCCGCTTTTTGTGCTTCCAGCGCGGCGCGACCGATAAACTGGCGGGAGGCCGGCTCGAAGGCCAGGGTCCAGGCCATGTTGGCGGCGAGCGGGCTGATGCTTTCGTCCATATCCTGGCTGTAGAGGTTCATGCCGGCTTCGAGACGCAGGGTATCGCGGGCACCCAGTCCGCACGGGGCCACGCCGTTATCCAGCAGCGCCTGCCACAGGTCACACGCCTTCTCTTGCGGCACCACGATTTCATAACCGTCTTCACCTGTGTAACCTGTGGTGGCGATAAAGAGATCCCCTGCCTGCACGCCGAAGAAGGGCTTCATGCCTTCTACTGCCGCGTTCTGCTCAGGGGTGAACACCTTGGCCGCCTTGGCCTTGGCGTTGGGGCCCTGTACCGCGATCATGGCGAGTTCGGGGCGTTCGGTCACGCTCACGGCAAAATCGATGGCGTGGTGGCGGATCCAGGCCAGATCCTTCTCGCGAGTGGCGGAGTTCACCACCAGACGGTAGAAGGTATCGGTCAGATAATAGGTAATGAGGTCATCGATGACGCCGCCATCGGGGTTGAGCATGCCGCTGTAGAGGGCCTTGCCCGGGACTGTGAGTTTGGCCACGTCGTTGGCCAGCAGGTGTTGCAGGAAGGCTTTGACCCGTTCGCCGGTCAAGTCGACTATGGTCATGTGGGAGACGTCGAACATGCCGGCATCGGTGCGCACCGCGTGGTGCTCTTCCAGCTGGGAGCCGTAGTTGATGGGCATTTCCCAACCGTGGAAGTCCACCATTTTGGCGCCGGCTTCCAGGTGCTTGGGATGCAGTACTGTAGTCTGGATCATCGCTGTGTTTCCTTAAGCGTTCGCGACAACACTCGCAATCCGCCTTCCTCTGACAGCCAACAGTACGGTCAATCGCCTGTGCAACAGAAAGAGAAGAGACAGTCGGAGTCTGTGCTCGTTCCAGCCCCGCGGGGCAAGAGTGATTCCTTGAACGCAGCGGATTATATGACAAGAGGGCGAGCGCGCCGCTCAAAAAAAACTAATCCACCGCCAGTAAACAGACCCCAGACACTAAGGTAAAAACAGTGATAAAAACAGTCGAACAGCGACTCACACGAGATTAAATTTTGATTTTTACCGTTTCGTCACAATTTGAAGAAAAACGTTTCGCCTGCCACCCAGATTAAAGGCTGATGCCCAAAATGGGTCATCAGCCTCGTCACATTAGTTTTGTTGTAAAAAAACCTGAGTAGTATTAGATTTTTTCACCCTTGGCCAGCGCAGGCAGTTCGCCATCGAGCCCCATGGCAGCCCGGATCACTCCCTGCTTGAGCGGCACCAGCGCATCGAAGGCGCACAATCCCACCCCGCGTACCAGCTTCTTGAGGGGGTTGGCCCCGCTGAACAGTCGCTTGAGCCCTTCCATCGCCGCCAACATGCGGGCAGCCTCGCTCTTGCGCCAGCGCTCATAGCCGCGCAAGTTGGCCAGCAGACCGATATCAATGCCAGCACGCTGGCTCTGCACTATCTGCTCGGCCAGCGCGGCGGCATCCAGCAGGCCGAGGTTGACCCCCAGCCCCGCCAGCGGATGTATGGTGTGGGCCGCATCCCCCACCAGCACCAGCCGCTCGCGGGCGAAGTCGCGAGCATAGCGGGCGGTGAGCGGAATGGCGTTGCGCGCCCCTTCCACCTTGCACAATCCCAGCCGCCCATCGAAAGCGGTGGTGAGCTGGCGGTTGAACTGTTCATCATCGCAGGCGCACAGCGCCTCGGCCCGGGTGGCGGGCACGGACCAGACGATGGAGCAGAGGTTGGGTTGCCACAGGGGCAGGAAGGCGAGCGGCCCCTCCGGGGTGAAGATCTGGCGGGCCACCGCCTCATGGGGCTCGGCACAGCGTACCGTCGCCACCAGGGCATGGTGGCCGTAATCCCAGCTGGTGAGCGGAATGTCGGCCTGCCGGCGCACCCAGGAGTGGGCGCCATCGGCGGCCACCACCAGCTTGGCAGACAGCGCGCGGCCATCGTCCAGCAGCAGGAGCGACCCCGCCTCGCCACTTTGCAGGCTGGCTGCCCGGGCGGGGCTCAGCAGGCTGGTGTTGCTCGTGTTGCTCGCCTCCCCGTTACTGTCACCGAGGATCGCCTCCAGCAGCGCCAGCTGGATGACCCGATTCTCGACTATGTGGCCGAGCGCCGCCTGGCGCAGGCTGGCGGCATCAAAACCAATCTGGCCGAAGCTGTCTTGCTCCCACACCTGCATCTTCTCGTAGGGCTGCAGGCGGCGCGCCTCGATACCGGCCCAGGCGCCAACCTGCTGCAAGATGCGCTGGCTGGCCAGACTCAGGGCACTGACCCGGTTGTCCGGTGCCTCGCCTAGCTGGGGTTCGGGCAACTGCCCCTCCACGATGGCAATCTTGAGGCCGCTCTCCTTGAGTGCGGCGGCGAGCCCCAGGCCCACCATGCCACCTCCCACAATCACCACATCCACGTTTTGCATCTGCATCATCTGTTCCTTTCGTGGCTGACCGACAGGGTCAGCAGGGGACGCCCATTGGCATCGACCCCGTTCAATACGCGGTTTGCTGCCGCCTATGGGCGGCACACCTTATTTACGGCACAGGTCGGCCACAAACCCCAGAGTGCGGGAAGCCAGCGGCGCCTTGAGACAAGTCAGCCGCCCCATCAGGGAGAGCAAGAGGTTGCGGCCCGCCACCAGGGGCTCATGACCATTGGAGAAGAGCTGTGCCAGGGAGGAGGTGAGCCAGATGGTCTGGGCCTGATCCTCCTTGCGTTGCTGCCAGTAGCCGCTCAGCACGCCGAAACTGCCGATGTCCTCCCCCACTGCAAACGCACGAGCGACCGCCTGGGTGAGCAGGTCAAGGTCGCGCATGCCGAGGTTGAAGCCCTGCCCTGCGATAGGGTGCAGCAGGTGAGCGGCATTGCCCACCAGCACGGTGCGCTGGGCCAGTGGATAGTCAGCCGCCGTTAGCACCAACGGATAAACGTGGCGCTGACCGGCCCGCTCGAAGCGCCCCAGCCGCCAGCCAAACGCCTGTTGCAGCCGGGCGAGAAACGCGGCTTCATCGAGCGCCATCAGTTCATCCACCTGATCCCGCCCGACGCTCCACACCAGAGAGGAGAGCCCCTCCTGCATCGGCAACAAGGCCAGCGGGCCCCCCTCGGTGAAGCGCTCGAACGCCCGACCGGCAGGATCCTGCGCCGTCTTGACGGTAGCTATGATGGCGCTCTGCTCAAAATCGTGGCGGGTCACCGCCATCTTGAAGTGCTGGCGCACGAAGGAGTTGCCGCCATCGGCCGCCACCAGCAGTCGGGTCTGATAACGCTCACCGCTGGCCAGCAGTAAATCCACCCCCTCTTCCAGCGGCTCGACCCTGGCCAGCATGGCCGGGCACTGCATCCGGATCTGCGGGCAGGCTGCGATCGCCTGTTGCAACTCAATCCCTGCCGCCGATAGCTCAATCACCTGACCGAGCGCGGGCAAACCATATTCCGTCGCCGACAGTCTGGCCTGACCACAATGGCCCCGATCCGAGACATGAACCTGGGTGATGGGGGAGCAGTGAGGGGCGAAGCGAGGCCAGAGTCCGTGGCGGGCAAGCGCCTCGCAGGTGCCTGCAGAGAGCGCTATGGCACGGGCATCGAAGCCAGGGTGAAGCGTGAGCTCGGGGGCACTCGCCTCCAGCAGCAGGATCTGCAGGGGCTTGCCATCAGCACCTCGTAGCGCTGCGAGGGAGAGCGCCAGCACGGCGCCACTCATTCCACCGCCGACGATAGCCACATCGACGTGAACCAGATCAGATTGAGACATGAGATGAGAGGGAGAAGCTAAAACGTGGCCTCATGCTATCACAAAGCAGTGGGCCAGGATGCGAAGCCACGGGCAAAAATCGGGGGGGCGGCCATGACGCAATCGAAAACCTGCCGGACTATGTCGGCAAGCCGACACCTGCAACCCGGCCGGATAAAAGCAGAGCGCCACCTGGGCGCTCTGCGTTGTTTTATGCTGTTTCTGTCGCAGTGACGATCGCAAGGGCCAATCAATGCAAGGTCGGCGGTGCGATCGGGGTATCCGGGCGTTTGCCAAACTCCTCGAAGGTCATCATGACCCCCAGGCGCACATGCTCGTAGAGCACCAGGAAGGAGGCTTCGTTCTCGTCATCCTCCTGATCGAACTCGGCAGAAACCTGGGTGATGCTGGCGATGTCCTGAATCATCTCCTGCAACTCTTCAGACGCTTTGGACAGCTCCTGCTGCGCCACACCAAAACCGGCCAGGAATGCCTGGGACCAGTCCACCAGCGAATCGATGCGCTCGTCGAGCGGCGCCTCGTCGCTTGGCAGCAGCAGCTCGACACCCTTCTGGGCCATCAGGCTCTCGACTATCTCGTGATAGAGATCTGTCATCACCTGGCGCACCGGGGCTGGCAGGCCGAAACCGTCGTTGACCAGATCGTTGAAAGGCGGCAACCAGCTCTTGTCATCCAGTGCCACGCCACCGCAGACGAGACCGCAGATCACGCCATGGGCCTCTACCGCCGTTGCCATCAGCTCATGCTGTTCCATCAGGTCGGCCACGGCCGTGTATTTCAGGGGGTTCGTTTTGCTCATCGAAGATCCGCTCAAAGTTCAGGCAAATATGCAGAATTAATGGTCAGGATCCTAGCATTCTCCCCCTTCCAGAGCCAGCAAGGCCTTGAAACTTCTGCATCTGCGCTATATAGTCCCGCCCAGTTGTCCACGTGGATAAAGGCGGAAATCAGCACCGCCGTATTGAGGAAGGCATGAGCACAGAGGCCGTAGAAATCGTCATTTTGGGACGTCCCTACAAGGTATCCTGTCCCTTGGGACAGCAGGACGCCCTGCGCCAGGCCGCCGACCAGCTGACTGACAAACTCATAGAGCTGCGTCAGCGCTCCAAGGTCTCCAGCAACGAACAGCTGGCGGTGATGGCAGCACTCAATTTTTGCCATGAGCTCTGCCTTGAAAAAGAGAAGAATCACCAATACTCTGAGACCATGGACAAGCGGATCAAGATGCTGCAACGCACCATAGAAGCGGCGCTGATCGAACACGGACAGTATGGCGAATCCAGCGAACAGGGCCAGCAGCCCTAATCGCGCAACGTTTTAAAATTCCCTGGGATGTGCGTCAGCCGGTTCAAGTCCCCGAGCCGATAATCATACCCAACAGGGGATCGGCCTTCTGGCTATTGCGCATGCTCGGCACGACCGAGAAGCCTGCGGTCAGATTCGATTCCCGCCTTGAACCTACGGTTCAAGGGCCCAAACCGGCAACGGCATCTCCGGGGTACCAACAGCAAAAAGCCCGTCATCACGATGACGGGCTTTTTCTTTGCTTGAAGATCACTCACCAACCGGCACGGCAGCGCTATCTCATTTGCTCAGCAGCAGATTTTCCTGCTGACGAGAGGCTGTCACCAGCACGGGTATCGACTTGGAGGTGGGGGTATACGAGCCCTCCCCTATGCTGTCGATGGGCACCAGCGGGTTGGTTTCGGGATAATAAGCCGCGATATTGCCCTGCGGGATCTCGTAGATCACCACATTGAATCCGGTAACGATCCGCTCGCGCCCGTCGTTGCAGATGGCCGCCATATCGACCCTATCCCCTTCGGCAAAACCGAGGCGGCGGGCATCCGCCCCGTTCATAAACACCACGTTGCGCTGGCCCTTGATGCCGCGATAGCGATCGTCCATGCCGTAGATGGTGGTGTTGTACTGATCATGGGATCGCAGGCTTTGCAGCAGCAAGACCGGCTGTTCGCTCATCTGTTCGGCATGGCGGGTACACTCCGGCAACACAGAACGCGGCAGGGTGCTGGCGCGAAACTCGGCGCTGCCGCTGGCGGTATTCCACGTCAGTTGCGCCGCGGCGTTGTCCAGATGAAAGCCACACGGCTGCTGGATGCGGGTATTGAAATCGGTGAAACCTGCGATGGTCTGCTCGATGAGATCGCGGATGCGGCCATAGTCATCGCGCAGCGCCAACCAATCGACCCGCTCGCTGCCAAGAGTAGCGTGGGCCATCCGCGCCACTATGTCGGTCTCTGACAAGCAGAGCGGCGACACCGGCTCGGCCGTACCGGTCGAGGCGTGCACCATGCTGAAAGTATCCTCCACCGTGATTTTCTGGTTGCCCGTGCGCTGGATATCGAGCTCGGTACGACCCAGACAGGGCAGGATCAGCGCCGCCTTGCCCACCTGCAGATGGCTGCGGTTGAGCTTGGTGCTGATCTGTATATTGAGCGCGGCCCTCTTCATGGCTCCGTAGGTGAAGTCGGTGTCGGGTGCTGCCGCAGCCAGGTTGCCACCCAGGCAGATGAGCACCTTGCTCTTGCCCTCGTGCAATGCCTTGAGCGCCTCATAGACGTTGTGACCACGAGCCCTGGGCAGGCTCACCTGCAGATGGCGCTCGAGCCGCTCGATAAAGGCTGCGGTCGGCTTCTCGTTGATCCCCATGGTGCGGTTGCCCTGCACATTGCTGTGGCCCCGTACCGGACAGAGCCCTGCCCCCGGCTTGCCCATCTGGCCGCGCATCAGGTGCAGGTTGACTATCTCGCGGATGGTGTCGACCGAGTGCAGATGCTGGGTCAGCCCCATGGCCCAGCAGCTGATGACGCTGCGGCTGGCGGCAAACACCCGGGCAGCCTGCACAATATCGGCGCGGGAAAGGCTGGATTGCTGCTCGATCTCGACCCAGCCGGTGGCGCGCACCTGCGCCTCGTACTCGTCAAAATGACGGGTATGGCGGGCGATGAAGTCGCGATCCACCACCTCGGGCGCCTCTTCCAGCATGTATTTGGCCATGCCGCGGATAGCGGCCATGTCGCCGCCCAGTTTGGGCGTCAGGTATTGATGGCTGATGGTGGTGGCCGCCGGGGTCAGCAGCTCAAGGGGGCTCTGCGGACTGGCAAAACGCTCGAGGGCCACCTCTTTGAGGTTGTTGAAGCTGACAATCTTGCAGCCGTTGCGCGCCGCCTTGCGCAGGGCATTCATCATGCGCGGATGGTTGGTACCCGGGTTCTGGCCATAGACGAACACCGCCTCGGCACGGTCAAAATCATCCAGCACCACAGTGCCCTTGCCGACGCCGACCGACTGAGTCAGCGCCACCCCGCTCGCCTCGTGGCACATGTTGGAGCAGTCGGGGAAGTTGTTGGTGCCAAACAGGCGGCCAAACAACTGATAGAGGTAGGAAGCCTCGTTACTGGCGCGCCCCGAGGTGTAGAACTCCACCTCATCCGGGCTGTCGAGCCCCTTGAGGGTATCGGCGATCAGCGAAAAGGCCTCATCCCAGCTTATCGGTTCATAGTGATCGGTCGCCGGGTTGTAGCGCAGGGGCTCGGTCAGCCGCCCCTGATACTCCAGCCAGTAGTCGCTCTGGGTGGCCAGCTGGCGCACCGAGTGGGCCGCAAAAAACGCGGCCCCCACCGTCTTGCCGGTAGACTCCCAGGCCACCGCCTTGGCCCCGTTTTCGCAAAACTGGAAGGCGCCGTGATCGTTGTCGCCCCAGGCGCAGCCCGGACAGTCGAAGCCATCGGTCTGGTTGACCCGCAGCAGATTTTTGATGTTCTGGCGGGTCTTCTGGCTGCGCAACACCTGCTTCATGGTGGACTGCAGGGACGAGAAACCGCCTGCTTTGGCAGGTTTTTCAATATGACTCATGGCACTCTCCGATGGGATCCGCCGGGCGATAGCTGGAGTAGCTGACCGGGGTATCAAACTTGGGAATATGGACGACATTGAGGTTGTATTTGAGGGCCAGCCTGACCGCCAGCTGGCTAGGGGACGCCAGACAAACGAGGTGGCGAGCGCCGAACAGCGCTGCTTTTTGCACCAGCTCGCTGCCGCAGCGACTGGTCACCACCAGGGTGTCGCAGGCCTGTGGTTGGCGCAACAGGAGACCGATCAGCTTGTCGAGAGCATTGTGGCGCCCTATATCTTCGCGGCAATGGAGGATCAGCCCCTGCTCATCCAGCGCCAGCGCCGCATGGAGGGCGCCAGAGTGCTGCCCTTTGAGCTGCCAGCGGGCGATCTGCGGGCGCAGTTCGGCCAGCAAGGCGACATCAAGGGGTGGGGTGAGCGGCAGTGCTGGCAAGGGGGGAAACGCCTGCTCGACCGCCTCCACCCCGCAGATGCCGCAGCCGGTGGCGCCGGTCAGCCTGCGCCGACGCTGCTGTAGCTGCGCCAGACAACGATTGGCGATGGTAACATCCAGCACAAAGCCATGTTCAGCGGGGGATACCCGGATATCGTGCACATCGTGGTTGTGCCGGATGATCGACTCGCAGAACAGAAATCCTATGGCAAAATCGTCGAGATCGTCCGGTGTCGCCATCATCACCGCATGGTTGATGCCATTGATATTGATGGATACCGCCACCTCTTCCACCAGATGATCCAGCGAAGGCAAGGCATGGTGGACGGCAGGTTGAACCATGGGGTTGGCTGCTGGCATGAAAGGTTGGCCTAAAAATGCAAACTGCATTCAAGTTTAGAGAGGCCGCACCGGCAAAACCAATGAATTAAATCTATCTCTCGATAGAATCACTCTATTGACGATGAATTTTCAATTGATTAATTTGAACTATCACCCCGCCAGACGCCTCGCAAGATCGCGATGAACATCAAGCAACTGCACTATTTCCACGAACTGGCCAGGCATCGGCATTTTGCCAAGGCCGCCAAAGCCTGCCACATCACCCAGCCGACCCTGTCGGCCAGCATAACAGCACTGGAAAAAAACCTGGGCACGGATCTGGTGGTGCGCACCAGCCAGTTCGTCGCCCTCACCGAGGCGGGCGAGCTGGTGCGCCAGTACGCCGAGCGGATGCTGCTGGAACAGGAGGCGCTCAAGCAGGAGCTGGCGCTGTTTCACGGCGAACTGTCGGGCACCTTGCGCATCGGCATAGTGCCCCAATCCAATGTCGACATCATGCCGCTCATTGCCAGGTGCAAGCAGCGCTACCCAGATATCGTCATTCGCCTGTCGGTGCTGAGCAACGAAGCCCTGTTGTCACAGCTGGCGCTGCACCAGTGCGACATAGGTCTGGGGTTTGACGAGCCCCCCGGTGAACCCGGCAGGCACGCCTTCAACCTTTACTCTCAGGGTCATAACCGGATGGCGGTGTTGATGAACCGCAGCGCGGCGGAGCCCCTCCCCTCCTCTGCGCCCATGACCCTGGCCAGTCTGCAAACCCGGCCACTGGTGCTGCCAAGCCGCTCCATGCAGTTTCGCCGATACCTGGATCTCGCCGCCGAGCGCGCACGGATAAACCTGAATGTGGTGCTGGAGACAGACTCCCTGTTCCATCTGGTGAGTGCGGTGCGCCACCAGCTGGGCTGGGCCATCGTCAGCGCTGGCCTCGCCCACTCCGCCAGCCAGCTCTCTGATCTGGTCTGTCACCCCCTAGAACCGATCGAAGCCGGCAGCACCGTCTTCCTCACTCGCCAGCACAGCATCACCCCCGCCATGAGGGCCTTTCTGGATCTGGTGGCAGAAGACGCCACCATAGGCCGGGGGCAATAACGAAGAAGCCCGCCAATGGCGGGCTTCTTCGTTATGCAAGGAGCACAGACAGGATCAGGTCGCCATCTGCTCGTGGGGCGATCCATGGTGGCGCAGCCAGGCAAAGCTCAGGGCTACCAGCAGGACCATGATCGTCATGATGGCCCCCAGGGTCACCTGGCCCTCCATCGGGAAGCAAGCCGCCAGCAGGGTGACTATCCCCGCCCCCAGATTCTGCATCCCGCCGAGAATGGCGCCAGCCGTCCCTGCCTGACCCGGGAAGGGTTCGATGGCGCAGGAAGTCGCGGTCGGATAGAGGATGCCGCTACCGATGAAGTAAACAGCGGCGCCTCCCACCAAAGAGGCGGCACTCACCACCCCGAACAGGCCTGGCAGCAGTATGATGAGCGCCCCCAGCGCCAGGAAGGCGATGCCCAGGCGCATCAGTTTGCCCTGGCTCAGGCGAAAACTGAGCTTGGCAGAGAGCCAGGCACCAAACAGATAACCGGGCAGCGGCAGCACGAACAATACGCTGACAGTGCGGGCGCTCAGTTTGAGCACATCGCCGAGCAGCACGCCTGCCGCCGCTTCAAACACGGCAAGTCCTGCAAAGGTCGCCATCAGGCAGAGCAGGTTGCCCTGAAAGCGTGGATTGCCCAGCACGTGGCGGTAGGCGGCGCCGACCCGCAGCCGCTCTTGACGCGCCGCCACCGGCAGGGTTTCACCAAACCAGGCCAGCAGGGCCAGGGTAGTCACGGCACCAAAACCAAACAGGAACCAGTAGCCGGCACGCCAGTTGAACAGCTCGGTCAACCAGCCGCCCAACACGGGGGCCAGCAGCGGGGAGAAGATCACCCCCATGCTCACCAGACTGTTGGCCCGATTGAGCTCGGCGCCGCTGTAGCGGTCGCGCATCACGGTCCGGCTCATCGCACCACCGGCACCGGTACCCAGCCCCTGGATCAGGCTGCCGATCAGCAGGGCCGTGAAGCTCGGGATCAGCTGAATGGTCAGTGTCCCCACCAGAAACACCATCATGCCGACAAGCAGCACGGGGCGACGGCCGATGCGATCCGACAGCGGACCATAGACAAACTGGGAGAGCCCGTACGGGATCAGGTAACAGGCCATCACCGCCTGCAACTGGCCGGAGGCCACGTTGAAGTCCCCCGCCATCATGGGAATGGAGGGCACATACAGGGTCTGGGTCATCTGGCCCACAGCGACCATGAGAATGGTCAGAAAAAACAGAGGGTAAAAACTGTGCCGATACATATCTCAGTCCCGCAAATCATCAAAAGCTGCCGCTCCCCTGGCAGATAATCTGCAGAGGGGATCCAAAAAACAGAGTCAATCAAAGGTGAAAATACAAGGCGGAGAACCCGCACCGGCCGGGAGCAGGACACTCCCTTGGCTTGGGGTGATCTTAGTGATTCAGATCACGAAAAACGAACGAATCTTTATAATCAGCTTTCCCTAGTTTTTCTAATGTGACGGGGTTATTCACCCCGTCAGCGACACAAATCAAGGGGTTATCATCGACAAGATGCCTTCAGACCTCGTCATCATACTGTCCGCCGCACGCGGGCAACATCCAGCCCCTCATCTTGGGTGCCTGCCGTCATCCCCAGCCGCAGACAGCGTTCCCCCACCTTGTCGGCCAGGGCTTCGTCATGGGTCACCAGCAGCAGGGCACAGCCGATCTCTCCCAGCTCCTCCAGCAGGCAGGTCATGGTCTGCTGCTGACTGAGGGGATCGAGCCGGGAGGTGGGCTCATCGGCAAACAGTAGAACGGGGCGCAGCAACAGGGCCCTGATCAGCGACAACCGCTGCAACTCGCCCCCTGATACCTGACCCGGCAGACGCCTCAGCAAGCTCTCATCGAGCCCAAGCCTCGCCAGATAATCGATGAGACGCTGACGGGGCAACCGATGGCGGCGCAGCAGATCGTCAAACAGGGTCCCGAGGCGCACCCGACTGGCAAACGCCTGCACAGGATCCTGATAGAGTTTCTGCCAGCGATGGTGAGCGACCCCTTCCCGGCGCAGCACATGCCCCTGCAAGGGACGCTGCAGCCCGAGCAGCACATTGCCGAGGGTGCTCTTGCCCGCACCGCTCGGCGCCATGATGGCAAGCCGCTCCCCTTGTGCCAGTTGCACATCGAGCCCCTGGAACAGGGTCTGTTCGCCATACCCCATGGTCAGCCCCTCGCCCCTGAGCAACCAGTCGCCTGTGGCCGGTGCACTTTTCCTGGGCCAGGCCGCCGGCTCTGCCGCCAGCAGGGCCCGGGTGTAGTCGTGGGCCGGGTGATGCAACACCCGCTCGGCGGGCCCTTGCTCCACTATCTCGCCCCCCTTGACCACCAACACCCAGCCACCCAGCGCCCGGGCCAGAGTCAGGTCGTGGGTGATGGTCAACAACTGACGAGCCTGCGCCAGATAGCCCAGCAGCAGCCCTTGCAGCCTGGCGCGGGCCAGACTGTCCAGCCCCTTGGTGGGCTCGTCGGCAATGAGCAGTCGGGCCTGCCCCAGGGTGGCGGCCGCAAAGGCGGCGCGCTGGGCCATGCCGCCGGAAAGCTGGTGCGCGAAATGACGCTCACGCCCTGCAAGCCCCAGGTGCTCGAGGGAGGCTCTCGCCCGCGAGCGGGCCTGTTGACATCCCGCAAGCCAGCCCTCCTCCACTTGGTACAGCAGCCCCATGGTAGGGTCGAGTGCCATCACAGGCTCTTGCGGCAACATCGCCAACTCCCGCCCCCACAGGGCACGAAGTTGATGGGGCTCGGCCAGATCGTAGTGATGACCGGCCACCTCAAGCTGGCCTTGCCCAAGTAGCGGTGCAGGCAGCGTGCCCATCAGGGCATGGGCCAGCAGGGATTTGCCCGAGCCACTCTCCCCCACCAGGGTCAGGGCACTGCCGGGAGTCAGGGTCAAGTCCAGCGCTTGCAGCAGGGTCTGCTTGCCATCGCCAACCTGCACGCCCTTGATATGAATAGCAGTCATGACCTGGCTCCTTGTGCAGAACGGGGATGGGGCACTGCCTTCTGGTTGAGCAGCACCAATGCCAGCAACATCAATCCCATCACCATGATGGGGGCCAGCAGTAGACGGGGAGCCTCCTGATAGTGCGGCAACGCCTCCGTCATCATCAGCCCCAGCTCGGGGGTGGGGGGCTGAATGCCCACCCCGACAAAGCCCAGGGTGGAGAGGGTCAGAATGGCCCCCGCCAGACCGAACGCCATCATGGTCAGCAACTGGGGTGCCAGCTCGGGCCAGAGGTGGCGGCGCACTATATAGCCGTTGCCAAAACCGAGCAGACGGGACGCCTCCACCTGGGGTGATGCGAGCAAGGTGCGACTGCGGGCCCGCACCACCCGGTAGTATTCCACCCACTGTGCCATGGCCAGACCGAGATAGAGGATGGCAAAGCCGCCCTGAGCCATGGCGGAGAACAACAGCACCAGCAGCAGGCTGGGCAGGGCCAGCACACCGTCGGCCAGGCTGCGCAGCAGCCCGTCTGCCCAACCACCACGCCAGGCCGAGAGCCAACCCAGCAGAGAACCGAGTAGGGCGGCCGTCATGACGCACAGGATCCCCAGTAGCAGCGACAAGCGGGTAGCCGCGGCCAGCCGCGCCATCAGGCTGCGCCCCAGCTGATCCCGCCCGAGGGGCTCCTGCCAGGAAGGGTTGGCCAGAAAGTTGACCAGATCCTGGGCGGCAGGATCGGGCCAGATGAGCGGTGCCAGCAAGGCAAACAGCACCACCAGCAGGAGCAGGCTCCCGCCGGCTTTCAATGAGAGAGACATGATCAAGACTCCTTGGGACCGCGAGGATCAATGGCGAGGCAGAGCAGATCGGTCAGGGTGTTGAGCAGCACAAACAGCGCAGCCAGCACCAGCACTGTGCCCTGCACCATGGGCACGTCGCGCCAGAAGATGGCATGCACCAGCGCATGGCCGATGCCGGGCCAGGCAAACAGACTCTCGACCACCACCACACCTTCAATTAGGAGCACCAGCTGTACGCTGGTGTAGGCAATGACGCTGACCCCGGTATTGCGCAACCCATGGCGCAGAAATACCCGTGCTGGCGACAGCCCCTTGGTGAGGGCAAAGCGGTAATAATCGGACTGCACGACAGTGAGCACGCTTTCTCGCACGACCCGGGCCAGCACGCCGGACAGGCCAAGCCCAAGGGTAAGGGCGGGCAGCCAGAGGTTGTGCCCCTCCCCGTGCCCGGCGGCACTGAACCAGCCCAGCTCCACCGAGAGCAGCACCATCAGCACCAGACCCAGCAGAAAGGGCGGCAGTGCCCGCATCAGTACGCTCCAGGCCAGAGTCAGCCGATCGAAGAGCCCCCCTGGACGCAAGGCGCTCAGGCTGCCAAGGGGCAGCGCCAGCAACAAGGCCAGCACAACGGCGGCCAGTGCCAGCGACAAAGTCGCCCCCAGATGATGACCAATCTCACCGACGACCGGAGCCCCGGTGACCAGCGAGCTGCCCAGATCCCCCTGGAGCAAGGCGGCCAGCCAGTCGCCGAAGCGGGACAGGGCCGACTCGGCCAGCCCCAGTTCATGGCGCACAGCGCTCGCCGCCTCTGCGGTGACATAGTCATACCCATAGCGACCGGCGGCGATGCGAAAGGCGATATCCCCGGGCAGGGATTGCACCATCAGAAAACAGAGCCCGGCCACCAGCAGCGCCACCATCAGTGCCTGTACCAGACGCTGACTCAGGACGCCCACGACAGCAGACAAGGGCAAGCCTGTCATTGCGCCCCCCAAGTCAGCCTGGTCAGGTAATAACTGCGCTCTTGGGGATCCAGTTCAAAACCCTTGAGCTGGCGGCTGACGGCTGCACTCTGGCGATACCAGGCAATGGGCAGCAGCGGCAACTCCTGTTGCAAGGTAGCGGCGATGTCACGCCTCAGCATGGCGGCCTCTTGCGTGGGCAAGGCTTCATGACCAAGCCGCGCCAGTTGAGCTGTCAGTACAGGGGATTGCCAGTTCATTACCCCCCAGTCGGCACCGGCAGGGGACAGGTCCCCCAGCAGGGTCACCAGCGGATCCGGCACCAACGCATAGTTGCGGGCATAAAGACCGAGCTGGAGCGAGCCATCCTGATGACCTGCCGGGATCTCGCTCGAGTTGCCCACCGCCACCTTGAGCTCGACACCCACTTCCTTCCACTGAGCCTGCAACGCCGTCGCCAGCTGAGGCAACTCGGGGCGATCCGGGAAGGTGCGCAGGGTCAGAGTAAAGCGATCCTTCCCTTTGTGCAGCACGCCATCGGCCCCCTTCTGCCAGCCTGCCGCGGCAAAGGCCGCTTGCGCCGCCTGCACGTCATAGGCAAGCGGTGTCAAGCCGGGCTGATGCCATTCCTTCAGACTGGGAGGAAATAGCTGGGTCGCCGCCATCTCGGGATCCCGCAGCAGGGCTGCCGCCATGCCGCTGCGGTTGATGGCCAGACTGAGCGCACGCCGCACGGCCGGATCGCTCAGGCGTGGATCGGCCCCATTGAGTTTGAGCTGTATGGTGCGTGGCAAGGTCACAGAGGCGATGCTCACCCTGGGCGCTTGTTGCAAGCGGCGTATGCTGACCGGATCCAGCCCCCATGCGATGTCGGCCTGACCACTCTCTGCCATCAGGGTACGGCTCTCGGCGCGCCCGACCGTCAGGTAGCTGACCTGCTCGATGGCGGCCTGGGGGCCATCCCAGCGGTCAAAACGCGCTGTTTCGATCCGCTGAGGCTGCTGCAAACGGGTAATGCGATAGGGGCCGGATCCAATCACCTGCGTCACCTCCCCCTTGTCGTCATAGGCCCCCCTGGCCAGGATCTGGGTACTGGGATGGGCCAGCACAGCCGCCAGCGAGGCGAAGGGGTGGGCAAGGGTGACAAGCAGTGCCCCCTCTTTGGCCTCAATGGCGGTAATCGGTGCGCTGGTCAGTACCCCTGGTTTGCGCCAGGCCTGTTGCAACGCAAACGCAGCCTGCTCGGTATTCACCTTGCTGCCATCGTGAAAATGGGCGTGGGGGCGCAGCGTGAATCGCCACTGCAAGCCATCCTCTGAGCGGGACCAATCACTGGCCAGCCCCGGCTGCAAGCCTCCCTGACTGTCAACTTCGACCAGGGTCTCGGCTACCTGCAAACGGGTAAAAAAGACACCGTTGCTGGCCGGGTCGATGCTGTGGATTTCCCATGGCCCCACCATGGTCAGCGGCTTGCCATGGGCACCAGCACTCATGCCTGCCAGCAACGCCAGGGCACACCATCCTGAATAGGCGTATTTTTTTGTCATCGTCTCCATCCGAATAATCATTGTCATCAACTGAAAGGTTGTCGTTATAACATAACAATTAATCAGGCAGAATGACTTTCCACTCTTGATGAATCACTCGTTTGTAGGGAGTTAATAGCGGGGCCAGACGATCCTTCTCAGCGAGCATGAATGATGCAACGGCGGGAAATGGTGATGTGAAGACAAGGGGGAGAAGCGAGAAAAAAGATGGCCCGTCACGGGGCCATCTTGTCAGCTTAGCGAGTCACCATCTGCTGGGCTTGCTTGACCAGATCGGCCGGATCCTCGTTGCGCGGCGGTATGGCAATCCCTTTCTGGCAGGCGGGGCGAGCCGCCATACGTGCCATCCAGGCTTGCAGATGGGTCAACCCGTCGATGGAGATACCGCTCCAGTCATAGATTCGCACCCAAGGCCAGGTGGCGATATCGGCGATGCTGTACTCATCGGCCAGATACTCGTGCTCCGCCAGATGGGTGTCGAGCACCTCGAACAGGCGTCGCCCCTCTTTCTGATAGCGCTCGATGGCGGCCGGGATCTTCTCCGGGAAGTAGCGATAGAAGACGTTGGCCTGCCCCATCATGGGACCGACACCGCCCATCTGGAACATCAGCCACTGGATGGCCTGGGAGCGACGCTTGGGATCCTGCGGCAACAACTTGCCTGCCTTCTCTGCCAGATAGAGCAAAATGGCGCCGGACTCGAACACCGCGAAATCGCCGTTATCCCGATCGACGATGGCCGGGATTCGACCATTGGGGTTGATGGCCAGAAACTCGGGCTTTTTCTGATCCAGCGCCGACAAATCGAGCGGGATCACCCGATAGGGCAAGCCCAGCTCTTCGAGGGCAATCGCCACCTTGAAACCATTGGGGGTGGCTGCGGTATAAAAATCGATCATCATGGACTCCTTGTGATTCAGGCCCGGGCGCAGAGGCTAACCTCGGCCCATTTGTGCCGGATCCGGGTTGGTGCTATGTACACATGCAATAAGACAACTTGGATGTGGGCTGCGCATCTCGCAGCAGCGGCACAATATCAGCCAGTTATGACAAATATTGCGCCGCTTGAACAGCCCGATAAAAGAGGACGCCAGGTTAGCTGCACAACCCCATGGGTTGGCGCTGGCGCAGCAGAATGAGGCGGGACAGCAGCGGAAAGTAGGACTCAAGCTTGTTTAATAGCACCCGGCTGCAGGCGGGATCAGCCAGTTCAGACTCGGCCAGCGCTATGCCATTGGAGACAAAATAAAAACGGGGATCCCGTACATCCGGCCCCTGAATGGTGAGGGAGTCATCCCCCCTGTGCATCAGCAGCGGCAATACCGGCAAGCCGAAGCTATCGCCACTTCGCTGCCAACCGAACTCGGGCCAGACAGTATCGCCATCGAGCAGCAGAATGGCCGCCTCCTCTTTACCCGGCTGCCACTGCGATGGCTGGGTAATATTCACCTCGTCGAAGTAAGCGCCATATCCGGTTGATGCTCTCAACGCCGCTAGCAGTCCCTGGGTAGTTGCTGCCGACGGTTTTTGACTGACTAATGACAAATTCATGATCCACATCCCTATGCTCATGCAGCCTGTTATTCGGCTACTGCCATAAGACTAGACCAAAAAGAGTCTGTATTGGAGCCGTCAGATCTGGCAGTCGCCAAGGTCGGGGAGAAGGCGTATAACGGTTGCCATTATCGAAAAGACTGGTATCATACCGCGTCCTTTTATCCCCCGTTCTTTAACATCCAGTGGTGAACCTATGCATCCGATGCTGAATATCGCCGTGCGCGCTGCGCGCAACGCCGGTCAAGTAGTAGTAAAAGCCTTTTCCCAGCCCGAAAACATCGAGGCCATCCAGAAAGGCAGCAATGACTTCGTGACCAACGTTGACCGTGACGCCGAAGCGGCCATCATTCACACCATCAAAAAATCTTACCCGGAACACAGCATCATTGCTGAAGAGTCTGGTGAGATTGCCGGTACCAATCCGGACTACCAATGGATCATTGACCCACTGGATGGCACGACCAACCTCGTCAAGGGCATTCCGCACTTTGCCGTCTCCATCGCCCTGCGCGTCAAGGGCAAGACAGAACAAGCCGTCGTCTACGATCCCATCCGTGACGAGTTGTTTACCGCGACCCGTGGTAACGGCGCCCAGCTGAACGGCTACCGCATCCGTGTCGGCAAGGCCAAAGAGCTGGCTGGTACCGTTCTGGCCACCGGTTTCCCATTCAAGCAGAAGCATCATATCGAGCCCTACCTGAAGATGTTCCAGAGCATGTTCATCGAATGTGCCGACATCCGTCGCTCCGGCTCTGCCGCGCTGGATCTGGCCTATGTGGCCGCCGGTCGCGTCGACGGTTTCTGGGAGATCGGCCTCAAGCCTTGGGATACCGCAGCCGGTGAACTGCTGGCCAAAGAGTCCGGTGCCATCGTCACCGACTTCGTGGGTGGTCACAACTACGAAAACTCCGGCAACATAGTGGTTGCCAACCCGCGCGTCCTGAAAGAGATGCTCGGCAAGATCCGTGAGAACCTGCCGGAATCTCTGGCCAAGTAAGCCGTTACCCGCAACGCACACACATTGAACCCGGTCCAGGCCGGGTTTTTTTATGTCTATTGCAAAGCAATTTATCTGCAAAGCCGCAAAACAATCCTGCCCGGCACCTACCATTCCCTCAGCCGGGAGCTTGATATACGCATGCACTCAGCAAGTGTCTTGCAATCGATATCAAGTCCCTCCCCTTTGCAACCTGCCCACCTTGGCTCAATCAGCCGCAAACAGGAGTTTATTCACTGGGCGCCGGCCTTTTCAATACTGTCGTCTTTGCCAAATAACAAAACCCGACCTGAGCCGGGTTTTGTTATCAATCCAACGGGGACAGTGCCAGCTCAGCGTGAGCCGACCCGGCACTGCCCTCATGTCATCAAGCCAGACGGAAGCGACCCATGGTCTGCTTCAGGCCAGCGGCCAGCTGGCTCAGCTCCAGACAGGCACGGGCGGTGTGATCGGCGCCGATGGCAACCTCGTTGGAGGATTCATTGATCCGCTCCACGTTGCGACCCAGTTCATCGGAGACAGCATCCTGCTCGCCACAGGCACTGGCAATCTGAATGGCCATGTCGGCAATCTGGGCGACCGCCTCTTCAATTTGCTGAATGCCGTTGCTGGTCTGCTCGCTCTGCACCACGCACTGACGGATCATGTCACAGCTTTGGCCTGTCACCTCTTTCGCCTGGTTGGCGCGCGCCTGCAAGGTTTCTATGATGGCCACTATCTCGCCGGTGGATGCCTGGGTACGACCCGCCAGGGTTCGTACCTCATCGGCCACCACGGCGAAGCCACGACCCTGCTCACCGGCACGAGCCGCCTCGATGGCGGCGTTGAGCGCCAGCAGATTGGTCTGATCGGCGATGCCGCGGATCACGTCCACCACCAGATTGATCTGGGCAGATTCACGCTCCAGCTCGGCGACCAGGGTCCCCGCCTGTTCAATCTCCTCGGCGACCCGGGTAATGGCCACCAGCGAGCTCTGCACATCCTGATTGCCGCGACGGGCAAGGGCGTTGGCAGAGCTGGCGGATTCGGAAGCTGTCTCTGTGTTGCCGGCCACGTCGGCCACGGTCGCCTTCATCTGGGTCATGGCGGTCGCGACCAGAGAGATCTCCTGCTGCTGGCTCTGGATCCCTTGCGCCGATTGTTCGGAAACGGCGCTCACCTCTTCGATGGCGGCGCCAAGCTGAGTCACGGCAGCCACCACTTCTTCAATCAGACCACGCAGATTGTCCTGCATCTTGAGGGATGCCTTGGCCAGCATGCCCAGCTCATCGCGACCTATGTGCTGACGATCCAGCTGATGGGTCAGGTCACCGGAGGCGATGGCGTTGGCCTGTGCCACGACGGCGTACAGCGGCAAACAGATCTGGCGAGTCAGGAACCAGGTCATGGCCATCATGAACAGCAGCAAGCCGCCGATGCTCACCATGGCAAAACTGGTCACCATGTTGACGCTGTCGAGCAGGCTGCCCCGATTCTCTTTCACGAAGCCGAGATTCACCTCCACCAGGTTGTTGACTGACTGCTCCAGGGCGCCATAGGCGGCGTTTGACTGGAATAGCAACGCCTTGGCCTCGGCAGGCTGACCTTGCACCAGCATCTGATCAACGGCATTGACCGAGTTCAGGTACTGTTGCCAGTCCTGCTTGGCACGATTGAATACCTGGCGCTCATGATCGGCACCGACCGTTGCCTCGTAGGCACGGAAAGCACGCTCGACCTTCTGGACATTGTCCTGGATGCGGCCACGACGGGCCTGCAGATCGGCGGCATCGTCAACCATCAACAGGGCAAACTGGGCACGACGCACATAGGAGACGTCGTAGAGCAATTTTTCTACCGAGAGCACGCTCGGCAGGGTGGAGTCGGTAAAGTTCAGCACGCGGTCGCGCACGCCGCGCAACTCGCTGGAAAGGAAAATACCGAATATCACATTGACGGCGGCAATGACCGCAAAAACCACGGCAATCTTTTTGCCGATAGACAGATTTTTATAAAACATGGTGGCTGGTGATCCTCAACTGCTGACAAGCAGGTGCACTGTGGCGATCACATCCGTATGAGCTGATACCCGGACATTCCTGCCGGGAGGTAGGACGTTGCGAAAGACCAAGGGAAGGGCGGGTTTCGCGAGGGCGGCACTTTACCATAAAACCGCTCACTCCTTCACCGGATTTATCGGCGAGAAAGCAAGTTGTTTTTCCCCATAACCAGACTTTCATCACGCACTTTTTATAGCGACCAAATCATTTCAAATACTTAGCCGATGGGGACAATCGACGGGCGGGCATGGACAAAGCCGGTCAGGCTGGGTGTAATGCACAGGATGGTTACAAGCCATCCTCATCTGCTGTAGAGAGGTCAAGTTTATGGATAACGTATCGGCCCTGCCGGTTTCCTCCTGGTCAGTCCAACTGCGCGAGCAGGTGCAGGCTCGCCCACTGACCGCCCTCGGTCTGCTCATCGCGCTGGCCGCCGTCTTGCTGCTGCTATTGCAGAGCCTCATCATGCTGGCGACTGACGATATGAGCACAGGCGTCCGTTATGGTCTCATCGGCGGGGTAGCGGGCTTTGCCGCCACCGCCCTCGGCGCCCTGCCGGCACTCTTCTTGCATTCCGTGCCACAACGAGTGGAAGACGCCATGCTGGGCTTTGCCGCCGGCATGATGCTGGCCGCCAGCGCCTTCTCCCTGCTGCTGCCGGGGCTCGAAGCAGCAGAAGGGATCACAGGGGATGGCTTTCTCGCCGCGGCCGTGGTGGTGGCCGGCATGACCCTGGGGGTACTGCTGATGCTGGGGCTGGATCAGTTCACCCCCCATGAGCACGACAAGACAGGCCCCTGCGGCCCAGGTCACCAGCAGTGCTCCCGGGTATGGCTGTTCGTGTTTGCCATCGCTCTGCACAACCTGCCGGAGGGGATGGCCATCGGGGTCAGCTTCTCTCAGGGGGACATGTCGGTGGGGCTGCCGCTGACCACGGCCATCGCCCTGCAAGACATTCCGGAAGGGCTGGCGGTGGCGCTGGCCATGTGCGCCGCCGGATTCAGACCCTGGGGTGCGGTATTGGTCGCCATAGCAAGCGGCTTGCTCGAACCCCTCGGTGCCCTGCTTGGGGTCGGCCTCTCCAGCGGCATGGCCATCGCCTATCCCATAGGGCTGGGGCTGGCCGCAGGCGCCATGCTGTTTGTGGTCTCCCACGAGGTGATCCCGGAAACGCACCGCAATGGTCACCAGACCCACGCCACTCTGGGGCTGATGGCCGGCTTTGCCCTTATGATGACCCTCGACACCGCCTTGGGTTGATAACATGCTGATAAATAGCCTGATATCTCATTCGTTGACGATACTGACATAGCTGGCATCGGGATCTCCCCGAGCCTTCATCGAGGGCCTGCATGACATGAGATCCTGGGTGGCCTCACTGCTTTGCCTGCTTGCCCCTGCACTCTGGGCAGCCAGTTCCCCCGAGGTTTATCACACGGCGGCGCAACCGGAATCGGCGCCCAAGTACATTGGAAATCCGGATGGCCGGATCGGCGGCATCTGCGTCGACCTGTTTCGCCTCATGGAGCAGCGAGAGCCCGCCCTGCGCATCCAGGGCGATCAAGCCTTCCTGCCGCTAAGGCGGTTGGAGAAGAGCGTGCTGCATGGCCAGCTCGATTTTATCTGTGGTGTCGGCGACAACCCGGCGCGTCGGCATCAGTTTATCTATCTGCAACCACCTGTGTTTACCGTGCGCTACCACCTGGCGGTGCGCAGCGACGACCCTGTCGAGGTCAAGGGCTGGGATGATGTCAGAGCACTCGGCAAGGAGGGCACCATCCTTATCAACCATGGCAGCGGCGCCATAGCGCGGCTGCAAACCATAGGTGGTCTCATCATAGATAGCGGCGGGATCAGCAGTTCAGCCAATTACCACAAGCTGCTGATGAAACGGGGACGTTTCGTCTATTACCGCTCACCGGGTTTTGAATTCGATATCCGCCAGCACAACCTCGCCAGCCAGATCCGCATACTCCCGACCGTCATGGAGGAAACGCCCTTTTATATCCTGTTTTACCAGCAGACGTCGCCCGAACGGCTTGGCCTGTTTGCCAACACGCTGCAGCAAGTCGCCAACAGCGGGGAGCTGGCCAGCCTGGTCGAGCATTACCGCTAGCGTATCTTTCCCCATGCCATCTGAATGCTCGGCGCCATCACCAACTTTTGTTATGATCCACAACAACTTATTCGGCCGTGCGGCCATCGAGACGAGGTGAGTGATGAAAGTAGGTATTATCGGCGCCATGGAACAGGAAGTGGCCCTGCTGCGCAGCCAGATGAACGAGCCAACCACGCTGCAACTGGGCGGCTGCGAATTCTATCAAGGCAAGCTGGCAGGCAAAGAGGTGATCCTGACTCGCTCCGGCATCGGTAAGGTCGCCGCCAGTATCGCCACCAGCCTGCTGCTGGAAAAATTTGCCCCGGATTGTGTCATCAACACAGGCTCAGCTGGCGGCTTCGCCCAGGATCTGCACATCGGTGATGTGGTCATCGCCGATGAGATGCGCTTTCACGATGTGGACGTGACCGCCTTTGGTTATGAGATGGGCCAGATGGCACAGCAACCCGCCGCCTTCCCCTGCGATAAGAAACTGATCGCGGTGGCGCAGGATTGCATCGCCGAGCAAGGCAAGCATCAGACCAAAGTTGGCCTCATCTGCACCGGTGATCAGTTCATGTGCAAACCAGACGCCATCGCCAAGGCCCGTGCCGATTTCCCGCAGATGCTGGCGGTCGAAATGGAAGGGGCCGCCATCGGCCAGGTGTGCCACATGTTCAAGGTGCCCTATCTGGTCGTGCGCGCCATGTCGGACATCGCCGGCAAGGAACAGGTTGAATCCTTCGATGCCTTCATCGAGGTGGCGGGCCAGCATTCCGCCGAGATGATCATCAAGATGCTCGGCAAGCTGTGATCGACCTCGCCACACTGGAACACATGGCCGCCACTCCGGCGGCCATTTTGCTCGGGGCCGCGCTGCTGGAAGCCATACTGCCCTGGCCTGCCCAGTTCAGACTCTCTGCCCTGGTACCCCTGCTGACCCGCCTGGGCCACAAGGTTCACCGCCCCGATGGCTCCCCTCAGCAACAATTTCGGGCCGGCCTGCTGGCCCTGCTGGTCGTCTGGCTGCCATGCGCCGCCGGACTCTGGGCTGTGCGCAACCTCTCCCTCTCCGAGCCGCTGTTTGACCTGTTGTTTCTGTTGCTGATGATAGAGTCCCGTCCATTGCGTGAGCTGGCCAAGGCCACCCGTTCCCTGGCAAGCCAGGAGACGCTGGTCGTTGCCCGCCTGCAGGCAACCCCCTGGCTCAGGCGCGATACCGGCAAGCTCTCCGTGATGGGGATTGCCAAGGCCGTCAGCGAGACCTGTGCACTGCGCCTGGCAGGACAATGGGCGGGTCCCTTGCTCGGGTTTGCACTGGCAGGCGTTCAGGGCGCCCTGCTGTGGAGACTCGCCCAGTTGATGGATCAGGGCTGGAGCCCCAAGCAAGCGACGTTCAGCCACTTCGGCCGCGCCGCCGCCGTGCTTTATCAGGCCCTCTGCACCCCTGCCATTCTGCTGCTGGCACTGCCCCTGTGCCTGACCCAAGTGCGCCAGCTGGGCGCCAGGATGCGCACTGCCATTCAGTGGCCCTACCCCGCCATGGGCATCTTGCTCGCCCAGCTATCCAGCTCGCTTGGCATCCGGCTGGGTGGCCCCCGCTATTATCAGGACACCCTGTTCCGCTTCCCGGTATTTGATGCACCAAGCGACCCGGCCGCCGCCACCGCACTACGCGTACTCAACCGGTTGCAACTGATTGGCTGGGGTTGGCTCGCACTGGCCGCATTGCTCACAGTGCTGGAGCAGCTCCATGGCTAACTATTTCGCCCTGTTTTGCCTGCTCTGCTGGTCGTTGACGCTGCAGGCTGCAACACCGATGCGCATCGTCAGTCTGACCCCCCATCTGACCGAGCTGTTGTTCCTCGTCGGGGCAGGCGAGCGCATCGTCGCCACCGATGATGCATCGGATTTTCCGCCAGAAGTGAACGATCGCCCGCACGTGGCCAACTACCGCAGCATCAACCTTGAAGCCCTGCTGGCCCAGAAACCGGATCTGGTCGTGGCCTGGCGCTCTGCCCAATCCCGTATGCTGGCACCTGTCGAACAGCTGGGGATCCCGGTGTTCTACTCTGAGCCCACGGATTTTGCCTCCCTGGCCACCGAAATTCGGGCGCTGGGAGCACTGCTGGACCTGGAGCAGACAGCGAACACTCAGGCCGATGCCTACCTCGCCAGACTGGCGGCGCTCAAGCAACGTTATGGTCAGCCCAACCATATCAAGGTGTTTTATCAGCTCTGGTATCCGCCCCTGACCAGCGTCAGCGGCTCGGCGTGGCCAGCCCAGGCCATCGAACTGTGCGGTGCAGAGAACCTGATGGCTGGCGCCAGAACCCCTTACCCTCAGGTCAATTTGGAGCAGGTGATCAAGTCTGACCCTGCGCTCATTCTGGCTGGTAGCCAGGATCCTGACGCTTTACGTCACTGGCAACAATGGCCCATGGTCGATGCGGTCAAACATCAACGATTGCAACTCATCAACTCGGATGAACTGCACCGCTTCACCCCGAGGGCGCTCAATGCCGTGGAGCAGGTATGCAATGCCATCGCTCGCGTGCAAGCAAAATAGCCACTGGCACTAACACAGCGATATTGAAAACAGAGACGCCGGCATCTGCCGGCGTCTTGTTGTGTCTGAAAACCTTCTCGTCACTGAAAGGCATTACCTGCTGGTCAGGTATGTTTGAACACATTGAGCCCAGCAAAGTAGGTGGAGTCCTGCCGCTGGAATGCATCTGCATACATGACCTTGCTCTCCTCAAAGAAGCGCCCGAGTATTGATTCAGCTTCTTTCAGCTTTATTTCAAACTCGTCAGAGTCTGCATTTACCAAGGCCATCATCAGGCTGATGATATTGGCATAGAAATAGTTTATCGAGCCTATCATCACACGATAGAGATGGCATTCACGGCTCATGAGCAAGTAAAGAAGATAGTCATGGTGTCGTTGCATAAGAGCCAACACGGCATTGTGCTCACGCGGCACCTTTTGCCAATCCGCTTGAAATTTATCTATCAGCTCATCGAAAAGCGACACATTGAGCGCGGCATTGAAGTCAATGCTGGTCATGTCGAAAGGCTGGAAGCAGCGATCCATCACCTCATCCATCAATCGTACTTTATCCAGTTCGGGCCAGGATGGCTGCAAGGATTCGACACTTTGAGGTATGGCGCCCTCGATATAGGCCCCATCACTGCTGTTGATGCAGCGCAAATCAGGATAATTATTCAGCACACGCTCCATATTATGGATGGCGAGCCCAAACAAATGATTGATGCGCACCTCCCCACCAAAATTGCCCGGTGCCGGGAAGGTATCTTTCAGATTCTCGTTATATTTGGCTTCTTTCTTGTCGTTGTAATACAAGCTCAAACTGGAGTGGTGTTTGCCTGCCGACTTGTAGCCATTATCGATGCCGAATAGATACACCTGTTTGAAGCCCAGCAAAGCGGCATAGTTGAGTCCGGTATTCCCCACAAACGGGTTGGAAAACTCAATGGTGTCATATTCAAATGCCTGACCAAAGGCACTGACCAGCATGGAAAACATGGGTTCATTGGGTTTGAACGTCAATCCCGTCTTGCGGAAGAATCCTTTGCACTCGGGGTGAATAACATCAACGCTCAGGAAGACGGTATCCTTGATAAAGTCATCGGCATCAAGAATGCGCAGGAAATCTGCCGAACTCTTGGTACGCTCTACGGCCACATAAATATCTGGCTTGACACCCGCCTTGTGAAGCGCACTGACAGCCGTACCACAGGCGATGATGACAGCCTGTTGCTGATGCTGCTTTATAAAGTCAATGCTCTGATCCAGAGAAGGACCATTACCCACAACAAACACTGGCACCTGGCTGAATGCCGATGTATCACGCTGCCGCTTCAGGAACGGAGTTCCCTCTTGCAAATGATTGTGGCTGTGAGCCAGCGCGTAGATATTGTCGTCAAAGAAGCCCCAGCCCGTTTTGAGCAGGTAAAACTCGCTCTCTACCTGATTTATCAGCGCGTGCAGCTTGGGAGAATGATAATGGCAAAAAGAGAAGTAGCTAGCCGACCAGAATGCTCCCTTGCGATGAAGGGCTTCCATCATATCCGCTGCCAGCAGTTGCTCGTCGACACCGATGAACAGATGCAGGCTAAGTGACTCACGCTCCATATATTCGAACAATTCATGCCAATCGAAACAATAGAGTGAGGCATAGAACATATCGAGATCAGGCTCGAAGGCAAACAGGTTCCTGATCTTGCACTGCTCATAGAGATAACCCAGCTGGTATCCCAAGCCGATCCCGTACATCAGTGACAACGGAATATCTGAGTGCAGGGCACTGTTCAACCGCAAGCCTTCCAAGGCTGATTTTTCTTTTAATTTGGATATTTCATTATTAAATTTTATGTGGATCTGGCCATCGATATGCCACTGAGGAATAAAATCGATGCACTGCAACACACTCTGCTCGATCACTTCTGCTATCTGTGCCTGTACCTCGGCAAACGGATCCTCACCATAAAGAGACACCCCATCATCAAGCCACAAGATATTGGGAATACCATTGTCATTGCAGAAAAAACGAAATGGCCGGACAGGCTGATAATCTTTGAAATAATCATGAATGCCGGGCATGTGTTTTGCGAAAGCAGCCATATTGAGCTGATGACGAACAGGAAGCACGTCCAGCATGGCGGCTTCCTGTTTTTTTTGCCGCTCTAAGCGAGAGAGTTCATTTTCTACATCGGCAATGTTTTTATTAAAATCCATGATGTGCCTAACCTGCATTCAGCTTGTAAAGATCAGAGGCGCGACCCGCTTTGGAAAACTGCAGCAACTCCTCTTCTGCAAGATGTTTCTCTTTTCCCACCCACTCATGGATGGCTTGAAACTGCTGCAATGCCTGACGGTGCTCCGCATCAAGCACAGCACCCGATGGAATGTGTTGAAACGCACTATCAAGCGCACCGAGATAAGGCTCTACCAGCTTGTCAGCCTCCTGCAGCTGGCGCTGCTCGAGCAGCGCCAACAGCTGGTTGCCAGTTTCCATCAATACAATCAGAGGGGGGCGGTTCATTCCGCCCTGCCTACTTTTTGCTGTGCCAGCGCCTTGTCGCGCTCTTCGACGGGAATCGCATCCCACCCGCTTTTTACGGTCAGCATCAGGTTAATCACCTCGTCAACCGCACTGATATCCATATCCCGGCTGGCATCCATCATCCGGGCCTTCATGTAATCATAAAGCGCGAACAAGTCCTCGGGTACTTTGCCATAAGAGAGATCCAGCGAGTCCTGCAGGCCGTTGATGATGGCCATCGTTTTGGAAATGGACTGGGACTTGTGCTCAAAGTCGCGACGCTCAATCGCGCCACGCGCCTGGGCAAGACGCTCGAGACATCCCTGCATCAGTAGCTGAATGACGCGATAAGGGTCGGCCACTGCCAGCTCGGATTGCAGACTCTGGGTGGTATAGGCTTTGATATTTTTCCGATACATAGAAACACCGATCCTGACTATGAATTACTGTTCTTGGTGTTGAGCAGGTTCAAATATGAGGCTGACTTGTTCATCTTGGCCAGCATGCTGTCCAGGCTCCCGTAACGGGCACGCAGTGTCTCTTCATACTTGGTCAGCTGGGCCGAAACATCCGATTGCTTGCGATTGACATCACGCAGATCCGAATTCAGGCTATCTTCCCGCTTGGCAAGCAAGCCACCGGTTTTGGAGTAACTTTCCAGTTGCCCGGCCATCTTGCCGGCCACGCCATCCTTGCCACCAAACAGGGCCACAACCTGGTCGAAGTTCTTGTCAACCGCCTCATCGAATTTCTCACTATCAAGGGAGAGCACCCCCTTGTTGTCCATCTTGACACCCAGCTGAAAGATGGTCGAAAACGTGGAAGAGTTCTTGGAAGGCTCTGTGATGGCCCCGGTCATCATATTTGTCACGGCGCGGGTAGTGGCATCGCCAGCCAAGGCACCCCCATCATTTTGACTGACCCCGGCCACAATCGAACTGCGCTTGCCAAGATCACCGCTCTTCTTCACCAGGGCGTTGTAGCCATCGATGAAGCTCTTGACCATGTCCTTGATGCCAGCCTTGTCTGTGGTCACATCCACCTTGTTGGATTTGAGCGAATTGTCCGCATTTTTGTCGGACTCTCTCAACACTGTGACCTTGAGTCCGAGAATCGTACCATCAAAGGTATTGGTTGCACTGGTCAGTGTGCTGCCGTCCACCGTGATCTCGGCATCCCTGGCCTCTTGTGTCTGAGTCAGTTTGGAGATGAAGTTGTCGGTCAACTCTGTGGTGTTGCCAGTAATCTGCAAGTCCTTGCCAGTACCACTGACACCGGAGTCGATAACAAGTTTGGACTTGCCATTGGCCGTGTTCATGATGTTGACGCTGAGGCCAAAGTTATCGCCATCATTATTGATACGCTTGCGAATGGATTGCAGCGTATCCCCCGCCTTAACATCCACATCAAAGGTTTTGTCACCCGCCTTGAAGGTCAGTTTCCCATCCTGGGTGATCATAGGGTCGGTGGATTTGTCAAATTCACCTTCAAACTTGCTGGTCTTCGCCAATTTGTTGACTGTGATGTCGTACTGCCCGTTGGAGGCCCCCGTTTTACTCTCCACCTTGAGTACGGGATTGTCCTTGTCCTGAGTAATGTTGATGGCGCGTTTGTTGAATGCATCGTCCTTGGACATCGCCTTGAGCGTGGTCACAAAGGAAGCGATGGCTGATTTCAGTTGCCCAACACCTGAGAGAGTGATTTGAGCATTGGTCTTCTTGGTGGTAATTGGCTGCAGCAGTTGTGCCTTTTTGGCATCCACACTGGCAGCAATCACAGACTCAAGATCGAGTCCCGAGCCGGCACCGGCAGAAGTTACTGTGGTCATACTCACTCTCCTCGTTATGCTTGCGTATTAGATCTCGTTATCGAGCAGCAGCCCGACACGGGAACCTCCGCCGGTCGCATCGCCTTCGCGCAGATCCTTGATCCGTTTGCTGATGGCCAGCAACTCTTCGCTCGGGATCTGACGGATCATCGACTTGGTGTGGGCATCCATCACCTTGATGACAACCTGCTCGAGATCCTTTTCGACACTGAAATTGACAGTCCATCCTTGCAACTTACTGAACTCTTGCAAGTTTTGGACCTCCTTTTCAATATCAACCTCAGAAATATCCTGTTTTCTGACTTTCTCTTGCGCCTTCTCCTCTTGCTGCTTCTTCACATCCTGTGCCATCACCCGCTGCTCTTCCGTCGTGCCAGATAGCACTTGAGCGGCCGATTGGCCGCTCTTGCTACTTGACTGAAGAGAAGAAGGAGTGACAGATGAGGGTATTCCAATGTCATTGGCCATATCGTCGCTCCTCTTTCTATCTCATCACTGCCTGTTAACCCAGCAGGGACAAGGCAGACTGCGGTCTTTGGTTGGCTTGCGCCAGGATGCTGGAGGCCGCCTGTTGCAGAATGTTCTGCTTGGTCAGGTTGGCTGTTTCAGTCGCAAAGTCCGCATCGCGAATACGAGAGCGTGCTGCACTCAGGTTTTCTGAGACGTTGGACTGGTTGCGAATGGTCGAGTCAAACCGGTTTTGCACCGCACCCAGCTCTGCCCGTTTGCTATCAACGGCCTTGATCATGAAATCAAGGTTGGCCATGGCCAGTTGGGCGGCACTGGCAGTGGTGATGCTGCTCACACTGGTGGAGGTCACTGCCGTGGTGCCTTTGCTCACCGAGTAAGGCTCACCTGTCGCAGCAGTTGATACTGCAACCGTAGCACTCCCCTTGGTCGATGACGCAATACCGCTGATGGTGAACGCGGATGTCATCTTGAAGGTGATGGTCTGACCAGCATCGGCACCCACCTGGAAGGATCCCTTGTAAGAGCCATCCAGCAGCTTCTGGCCACCAAAGGTGGTATCACTGGAGATACGATTGATCTCGGTGGTCAGCTGATCGAACTCTTGCTGCAGTGCAGTACGGTCGTCAGTGTTGTTGGAACCGTTGGCGGATTGCTGAGCCAGGGTACGCATACGCTGCAACATGGAGGTGACTTCATCCATGGCACCTTCGGCAGTTTGCGCAACCGAGATACCATCGTTGGCGTTGCGGTTACCTTGATCCAGACCATTGACTTGTGAGGTCAAACGGTTGGAGATCTGCAGACCGGCGGCATCGTCCTTGGCGGTGTTGATACGCAGACCGGAGGCCAGTCTGGTATAGGACGTATCCAGGGACTTGTTGGTGTTCATCAGGTTACGCTGGGCGTTCAGTGATGAAGTATTCGTGTTGATGTACATGGCCATAAAAATATTCTCCCGAAGAACATGCGACTGCGGGTTGCGCCGACAAAGCGACGTCCCACCGTTAGAAGTACAGGTTGAACAATCCTGTGTCTTCTGGCGGGTGTCTGTTTGAACGAACAGGCCACCCGCAGTAGTGCAAGCGTTGGATTCCGAACACCCCTCGATTGCTTCACTTTATTTAACGGCCGCAGGGACACAAGCTTTAGGAAAATAATTGCCGAAGGCGGCAAGTTTTATCCGGCAGGCGGCAAAGGGGAAGAGGACAGGAGAGTAGCCAGGGGGTCTAGAGTTGGCCGAGGAGCCGGATAGAGGCGTTGGCTGCTTTTGGCACGGTTTGTGCTTTGATATGGGCGAGTGGCGTCAATTTGACGACACAATAAAAAGAGGCCGGAAAACCGGCCTAAAATGAGCATACGCTCAGGAGAATATGACCAAGGATGACAGAACTGAACAGCTGTACAACACTTGGCATTACTAATATAGAGAATTGATTCTCTCCCGATAGAACAGAGTGCAAACCGAACACCCCTTTGTTCCATCTCTTGACCAGGGCGGCCTGAACAACCGCCCTGTTTTCTTTTGTTAGCCCTGCAGCAGCGAGAGTGCAGACTGGGGACGCTGGTTTGCCTGCGACAGTATGGTGGATGCCGCCTGTTGCAAAATGTTTTGCTTGGTCAGGTTGGCCGTTTCGGTCGCAAAGTCTGCGTCACGAATACGTGAGCGAGCCGCACTGACGTTCTCCGAGATGTTCGCCTGGTTGCGGATGGTTGAGTCAAAACGGTTTTGTACCGCACCCAATTCCGCACGCTTGCTGTCCACCACCTTGATCATGTAGTCCAGGTTAGCCATGGCAGACTGGGCTGAACTTGCCGCCTGGATGGATGACATACTGGTAGAGGTAACCGGTGTACCTGCCGTCTTGTTGATGGTGTAGGGCTCACCAGTAGCTGCTGTAGACACAGTTACAGAAGCACTGCCACTGGTGGCAGATGCCATGCCCGAGATGGTGAAGGCAGTGGTCATCCGGAAGGTGATGGTCTGACCTGCGTCGGCGCCAACCTGGAAGGAGCCCACATAGCCACCACTGAGCAAGTTCTGGCCACCAAAGGTGGTGTCTTTTGCCACCCGGTCGATTTCAGTCATCAACTGAGTGTACTCTTGCTGCAAAGCGGTACGGTCATCGGTGTTGTTGGAACCGTTGGCAGATTGCTGAGCCAGGGTGCGCATCCGTTGCAGCATGGAGGTCACTTCATCCATGGCACCTTCTGCGGTCTGGGCAACGGAAATGCCATCGTTGGCGTTACGGTTACCCTGGTCCAGTCCATTGATCTGGGAGGTCAAACGGTTGGATATTTGCAGACCTGCCGCATCGTCTTTTGCGCTGTTGATGCGCAGACCAGATGCCAGACGGGTGTAAGAAGTATCCAGAGATTTGTTGGTGTTCATCAGGTTACGCTGGGCGTTAAGCGATGAAACGTTTGTATTGATATAAAGTGCCATAACCATTCTCCTAAGCTATTAAATTTACTATCTAATTTGCTCGGACTTTATTGTCTTTCCTGTCCGATGCGTATTATTTAACGGCCTCTTTTTCGATGTCTTTAGCATTATTTTTAACGCTTCATCGCATTAACGCCGCTTACCCTATTTATCGGCACATTCCCGTTTTACTTAAGAGAAAAAATCCAAAAAGTTCCCCTTATCAGAAGGATGCCGCACAGGCCAAAGGCCATGACAAAGCAAGTGCCCTGACCTGCAAGGTGTCAGCGCGCATCCGCGCACCCACATCCCATTTGCAAAAACTGGGGCTGGCTCTCATTTTTGCAGGCCATCATTGGTCAGAAGCCTGTCCACCCCCTAAAATCGCGACCCCATCAACAATTGGACGTGAGTTGTTCTCCATGCAGACACTGGTTGAGCAGATTGTTTACATCAGCGACATGTTTGGTACTGCGGTATTCGCGTTTTCGGGCGTCCTGGTAGCAGGGCGGCTCAGGATGGATGCCTTCGGCGTCATGGTGCTGGCGGCGGTAACTGCCATTGGCGGTGGCACCATCCGCGACATGATATTGGGTGCCACCCCCGTATTCTGGGTGCGTGACCCTCTCTATATCTGGGTGGTGATTGCCACTGCGCTGGTGGGTATGTGGATGGTCAAGCTACCCAAGCGAATGCCCTGGTATGTGTTGCCGGTAGCGGATGCCTTCGGGCTGGCTCTCTTTACCGTGATCGGTGCCCAGAAGGCACTCAACTTCGGTACCCCAGGTCTGATTGCGGTGATCATGGGGACCATGACGGGTGTGGCTGGCGGCATGATCCGCGATGTGCTGGCACGGGAGGTGCCCATGGTGCTGCAAAAGGAGATCTATGCCACTGCCTGCATTCTGGGGGGCATCCTCTATACCCTGGCACTGGAGGTCAACGTGGACAGGGTGACCGCCATGCTGATCAGCATGCTGGGGGTATTTGGTCTGCGGGTCGCTGCCATTTACTGGCACCTGTCACTGCCCACCTTTTCGCTGCAACGCCATTGATGTTCGGGCCGGGGGGCATGTCGCACTCCCGGCCTCGTTACGTTGAACCAAGCGGGCTTTTCTGTTGTCATAGGATCCAGTCGTTGTAAGCCGGAATCCCTCATGCAAAAACTTGGGCTCATTACTTCCCTGCTACTGATGAATGTGGCAACGGCGCACGCCGATACACAGGTACTGTTTGGACGACTGGCTTCTACTCCGGTGCAGCAGTTCAACCAGCAGATCCGTCAGGCAAGCACGACCCGGCAAACCTGGGTCAATGATTATCGTGAAGTAGCACTGCGTTTTGTCGGCCATAGCGACATACCCAGTCGCATCCAGGCACAGCAACTGGATAATGATCTGGTGCTGTCAGTTGCCCTCGATGGCAACAAGAGTGACATGCTTTATATCCTGACCCTGTTTCGCAGCAATAACCTGTGGCAGATGAAGCAGGCCGAGATGGGCTGGCGTTGCCAGGGCGAGTCAACCTTTACCCCTGTCCCCTGCCCCTGATCCTCACGTTGTCTTGACACGCCATCTGAGCGTGATGCGCAGTGAAATAAAAAATCCGGCTCATCGGCCGGATTTTTTATTCGAAACGTCACCCCTGATTACGGGCGGTACACCTTGACGTTGTCAAAACCCTTCTCTTTCAGGTAGAGCGCCTGCAGCTTGCTCATCACGCCGCGATCGCAGTAGAGCAGATAGGTCTGCTCTTTGGGCAGATCACCAAAGGCGGTGGCCAGCTTGAAGAAGGGGATGTGCAGCACTTCACGGCCTTCCACCACCAAGGGTTTCTCGTCGCGCTCGTCGGCGGAACGAATGTCCAGGATCACCTCGTCAGCGGCCAGCACTTCTGTGGTCTCTATCTCTTGAACCTCGGCGGCGGTCTCTTCACCGATGCGGCGAATGTCGAGGTAACGGGCCTCTGTCACCACCTTGTCCAGAATGGCGAAGTCGAAGTTGGCCTCTTCCGCCTCGATACGGGAAAGCTCGGCCTTCACGGTCGGCTTCTTGGAGATGACGCCGCAATACTCCGGCATTGTCTCGGCAAACTCTAGGGTGCCGATACGACGGGCTTCGCTGATGATGTCAGGCTTGTCCCAGGTGATGAGCGGGCGCAGGATCACCTTGTCGGTCACCCGATCGATGACGTTGAGGTTGGTGAGGGTCTGGCTGGAGACCTGACCCACGCACTCCCCTGTCACCAGGGCCGGGATCTGGAAGTAGTCCGCCACCTGGCCTGCGGCGCGCATCATCATGCGCTTGAGCACTACCCCCATCTGGCCGTTATCCACCTTCTCCAGGATCTCGGCGACCACGGGTTCAAAGTCGATGGCGGTGAAGCGCACCTTATGGGAAGCACCAAACTTGCTCCACAGGTAGTAGGCCACCTGCTTGACCCCGATCTCGTGGGCGGCACCGCCGAGGTTAAAGAAGCAATAGTGCACGCGGCAGCCACGCTTGATGAACTGGTAGGAAGCCACGCCCGAGTCGAAGCCGCCGGAGAGAAGGCTCAGCACGTCTTCCTGGGTCGCCATGGGGAAACCACCCATGCCATGGTGAACGGCGCTGATGATGTAAAGCTCGTCGTTTTCCACTTCCAGGTTGACCTGGATGTCAGGCTTTTTCAGACGTACGCCGGCCGTTTCGCAATGCTGGTTGAGGCCACCACCCACATAACGCTCCAGCTCCAGCGAGCTGAAATCGTGTTTGCCGACACGGCGAGCACGCACGCAGAAGGTCTTGCCTTTCAGGCGATCGCCCCAGACGGCGCGGGTCTGCTCGAAGATGTCGTGCAGGTCGGTGAAGTTGCTCAGTTTCACTTCGAGGAAGTACTGGATGCCCGGGATGCAGGCCAGGGTTTCCAGATACTGGGCGTGGAACTGATCATTGCGGGAGCTCACTACCAGCTTGTCCCAATCCATCCGTACGCGGGCATCTTCGTCGAAGCGGCGCAACACGTTGCGAATGTTGCCCTGCAACATCTTGGTGAAGCGCTGGCGCACTGACTTGCTCTTGATGGTGATTTCCGGGAACAGCTTGATAATGAACTTCATGGTTTCAACTCGGGTGGCCTTGATTTAAGGGCGCGGATTATATCAGAACTTTGTTGCCAACGCCTACAGGCTGAGCGTTCACCCATATTCTCCCACTCAATGTTTGCGGCCCGGCGGCAATCTTGCGTATATTCCCGAACCTGCGCCCTGGCAAGATGCTTCAACACAGAAGATCCGATGAAGACTTATATCTACTACCCCGGTATGGAGGTACGTGACGAGCTCTGGCTCAAGTTTGCCCTGCTCTATCTGGAGCGGCTCGCCTTCGTCTTCACCATCAGTGAGAAAAGCGGCCTCACCACTTTGCTAAGTACACTGGAGCAGCGAACCGACTTGCTGGCAGAGCGGCCCGAGCCAGCCTTCTTTGCAGATATCACCCCTCAGCTGGAGAGTCAGCTCGGCGGTCTTGTTGCGCCCGACTTTGCCCGCCACAAGGTATTTGGCAACAGGGAACTCATCACTCGCTGGCGTCAAAGCGCCAATCACGACTGCTTCTGCCCGACCCAGGCCGGCCTTGAACGGCTGCACGGCTTTTGCCTCACCCACGGCTTTGCCAGCCAGGATGAGGGGGGGATCAAGATGGCGCGGCGCTTTGCCAATCTGCTCTCCATGCGCCTCGCCCGTGAGTGGGCACTCGCCAATGAGGGGGCGCTCATCACGGATCACGACTATCTGGACAGGCTGCTGCACCTGCTCGAATCCCGCTACCACAATAGAGGCGGCCAGGATTGCTTCCACCTCGAGATACCATTGCAAGTGCCCACTCACCTGAGCGAAATCTCCTTCGAGGAATTGATTGCACTGCGCGCCCGCAGCGGCTTTCGCCAGCAACTGGCCGAGTTCCATCAGGCCCTCGATGCCATGCTCACCATGCTGGGCAGCGGCTACGCCGAGCCAGCAGCCCTGACCCGTTTCGAGCTGGCGCAGCAAGGGCTCAATCAGCTGCTGGGGCCAGCGACTCACAGCCTGCCGCTCACCACCCTGATCAGCTGTTCATTGCCCGCCATGGCAATGATCCATCAGCTCAAGGCAAGCCACCCGACTAGCAACCTCATCTTCCATCCCATCAAGAAGAGCCACTTTCACCAGCGCAAGAGCCAGCACTTCTTCACCCGGCTGGGCCAGGTCAAATCCTGAGTCCGCCGTGATGATATGAGGCTGCGCCAATATGCCGGCGCGCTGCCCGGCCAAATCAGGAGGATCCCCCTCTTCAGGAGGGATTCTCTAACCGAAACTCCACCCTGTCGCTGTTGCCCGCCTCGTCGACCACCACCAGCTGGTAGCGGCCTGCCTTGCTCAATACCTGATCCCCATCCCAGCGCAGACGTTGGCCATTGAGAAACCAGAATGGCTTGCCCACGCCACCCAGCACCCTGGGTTGCAGGCGATAGCGCTGGCTACGGATAAGGCTGCCCTCCCCCAGGGCGACGATGCGAATCGGCGCCTGCAGATCCGCCCCCTGTGCCTCTCCCTCACAACCGCTGGCGAGCAGCGCCTTGCGCCGCTCGCCTGGCGCGCGCCAGGGCTCCAGCGACAAGGGCCACAGCGCCCGCCAGACAGATTGGCTGGCATCGTCACAACGGGCCAGGGTCGGCTTGCCCTGACTGGTCAGTGCCACCTGGCGCAAGGGGGAAGGCCAATCCATGGGGTCTGGCAAGGTAGGGGGATCCCGCTCATCCAGCAGCCAGGCGCGCTGATGCTGCAAGCAGGCCTCAGGCAGGGTGGCACTCACCCGCCGCCCCAGTGGCCAACAGATCTCGGCCTCGCTCACCGTATTGGGTTGCGCCGGCAAGAGGCTGTTGTCCCCCAGTCGCGAATAGACTGAGAGCAGCAGCGGCACAGCCGCGCTCTGGCCATAAAAACCGGGCAAGGGGGTGCCATCGGGCCGCCCCAGCCAGACCCCCAGGGTCCAGCGGCCGGAGACTCCCAGCGCCCAGCTGTCCCGATAGCCATAGCTGGTGCCCGTCTTCCAGGCCAGCCGGTTGACCCGGCCGGTCGCCTCGCTGGCAAAGGGCTGATCAGCACGCCCCTGCGAGCTTAAAATTTGCCAGGTGATCCAGGCGGCCCCGGGGCTCAGCAAGGGGCGCGAGACCGCCTGTTGCCCCGCCAGCCAGACCGGCATCGCCACCTGTCCCTGCCGGGTGAGGGAGCTATATAGCGCCACCAGTTGTTCCAGCCTGACGCCGGCCGCCCCCAGCGCAATAGCCGGATTGGGCTTGTCGGAGAGGGCCAGCCTGACCCCGGCGTTGTCCAGTCGATTGACCAGAGTATCGGGCCCCAGGGCCTCCAGTACCTGCACGGCGGGGACGTTGAGGGATTGCTGCAACGCCCGGGTCAGGGTGACAGGCCCCTGAAAGGCGCCGGTAAAATTGGCGGGTCGATAGTCCGATCCCAATCTGGGTGCATCGGAGAGCAGGGAGGCCGAATGAACCAGGCCGGCATCGAGGGCCAGACCATAGATAAACGGCTTGAGGGTGGAGCCGGGTGAGCGGATCGCCTGCACCATGTCGAGGTAGCCATGACGGCGCAGATTGCCATACTCGGCGCTGCCCACGTAGGCGCGCACCGCCATGGTCTGGTTATCCACCAGCAGCAGGGCGGCGGAGGTCTGTTCCGGGAAACGACGGATATAAGTCGCCACCCGCGCCTCCAGCCAGCGCTGCAGATCGCCGTCTATGGTGGTGTGCACCAGGGCGCCCGGCTGACTGTCGGCGGCCAAACGGGCAAACAGCGGCGCCTCCATGGGGGTGAAGTGACCGCGCGCCAGCACGGGTTCTATTCGCCCTTCACGCCACACGGCGTCTGGCCAGGCTCCCTGTTTGACCAGCCGCTGCATCACCTTGTCACGGGCGGCGCGGGCGCGATCCGGATGGCGATCGGGTCGGTAACGGCTGGGGGCCTGCGGCAGCACCGCCAACAGGGCGGCCTCGGCATGGGTGAGTTTGGCCGCACTCTTGCCCAGATAGGCAAAGCTGGCCGCCTGTACCCCTTCAAGGTTGCCACCAAAGGGGGCACGGTTGAGATAAACGGTGAGCAGGGTGCGCTTGTCGTAGTGCCACTCCAGCTGCAGCGCCCGCGCCATCTGGCGCAGCTTGCCGGGCACGCTCCTGTGATAGGGCTCGATCAGGCGGGCCACCTGCATGGTAAGGGTCGAGCCCCCCGACACGGCCCGCCCGTAACGCAGCCACTGCCAGACCCCGCGCACCATGGCCACAGGGTTGACCCCGGGATGGCGCCAGAAATGGCGATCCTCGTAGCCGAGCAATGCCTCTATGTAACGGGGAGAGACCTGCGCCAGGGTCACCGGATAGCGCCACACCCCGCTGGTATCGGCAAAGGCGCGCAGGGGGCGCCCCTTCATATCGAGCACCACCCGCGCATAGGCAGGATCCAGCGGTGGCGGCGGGTAGGCGCGATCCAGCACCAGCAACACCAGGATGAGAGCCCCCATTCCCAACCCCGTCAGCCGCAGCCAGCGAGGCAAACCTGGCAAAGCAAGCCTGCCCTGATGCAACCACTGGCGAGCACGCGACCAAAAACCGGCTGGACGCGCCTCGTCCTGCAAAGGCGAATTACTCAGAAATGGCCACCTCATGGATATCCTGGCCCACCGCCCGCAGTTCGGGTCGATACATGTCTTCCACTTGGGTCGGCGGCACCTGATAACGACCCGGGGTCACTGCTCGCATCAGATAGACCAGTTGCTGATTGCCCCCCTCGCTCAGATCCAGCGCGGCCGTGTAACGATCGTCTCTAAACTCCTGATGTTTGAGGTAGTCGCTCCACTCGCTCTGCCACGCAGGCTTGCCCTCGATACTGAGCTCCTCGAGCTTGATGCTGGTGCCAAGGGCCGGGTTTTCCAGCTCAAATCCCGCCGGCAGCATCTCCACCAGCAAGGCATCGGGCACCGTCTGCTCGCTGCTCACATTGAGCCGCACCACCACCAAATCGCCCACCTTGACCTTGGCAGGATCGAGCTGCTTACCATCGGCATTGAACCAGCTGCGAGTCACGCTCATGCCCTGGCTGATGCGTACGGGGGCCTGCTCCGGGTAGCCTACCAGGGTGCGCTGCACATAGAGGGAGCCCTTGCCTTCATTGGTCACGCCAGTCGCCGCCAGTGCCTCGGGGGCACCGATCTGCACACTGTTTTTACCGGCAACGGCCTGGTTGCCACTGATTGACGCTACCCTGGCCTGCCAGTCAGCCGCAGGATCGACCTGTGCCAACCGCAACAGGGCCAGCCGCTCCTGAGTGCTTAGCCACTGGCGATGGGCCAGGGTATCGGCCACCTTGGCGCTGAGCTCGGGCCAGCGATCCTCGGCCAGCTTGTGCTGGCGCAGCAAGGCGAGCTCCAACGCCCCATCGCGCAGGGGCGAGCCGTAATCGGCCAGATAGTCATCGCCGCGCGGGGTTGCCAGCGCCCGAGTCACAGCCTTGGCAGCCGTCTGCTCATCCCCCATGGCGGAAAGCGCCAGCGAGAGGTGCAACAGCGGCAAACCGGAGCGGGCATGATCCGCCTGCTGCTCCCAGATGAGGCGCAAGGTGGAAAGTGGCGCCTTGCCTACTCGCGCCAGCACGAAGGCACTGTAAGCCTGATAAGCCAGCCGGCTGTGTTCGGGGGCACTGCTCCAGCGTTCCCCATACTGGCTGTCGCCGAGATAGCTCTGCAAACGGTTGATGGCCTGACTCAACATGGCCTCGGGCACGGCATCTCCGGCCTCTTTTCTTGTCAGCAGATAGTCGGCCGCATAGGCGGTGAGCCACTGCTCCTCATCGGAGCGGCCATCCCACAGACCAAAGCCGCCGCTGGGCAATTGCAGTCGTTGCAACCGTTGCAGCAGGGCGCGCTGCAGGTCCACCTCGCTCACCGGCTTGTCCACGTTTGGCAGATTGTTTGACCAGGCAGCACGCTCATCCGCCGTAGTCAGCAAGTAAGGCCAGGCGCGAGACAGGGTCTGCTCCAGACAGGCGTAGGGGTACTGGGCAAGCGCTTGCCACTGGCCGGCCGGATCCCAGGGAGGCGTGCCGGAGAGGCTGAGCAGCCCTTGCAGATTGACGGGATCCAGCCCGGCCAGCTCGCTCTGGGCAAAGCTCATCTGCTGGTTGGGTGCCAGCATCTGATAGCGCTGGCGCGTCTGGGCTGGCCAGGGGGATCGCAGCGACAGCGACCATTCGCGGTTTACCGCAAAATCCTTGCCGCTGGCGGCCAGTTGCAGGCGAGCCACTCCGCTCGCCCCGGTCACTGTGAGCGGCAGGGTCAGCCACTGCTCCTCGCCATTTTTCAGCGCCAGCGTCCCGGGCAGTTCGCCGCCCGCCTGCAAGCCACCGGTCAGAGTCCAGGTCAGCGACAGGTTCTGATCTTCACCACTCATGTTGCGCAGTTGCACCAGGGCACGGGTCTCATCCCCTCTGGCCCCAAAACGCGGCCAGCCTATCTCGGCCACCAACGGCGCCACGACTTTGACGGCACGCTCGGCCTGACCCACCTGCTGCTCGTTCCAGGCCAGCGCCATCAGCGCCAGCTCGCCGTTGAAGTTGGGCAGATCAAGCGGGATCACCGCCTTGCCACTCTCGTCAAAACTCACCTCGCCGCTCCAGAGCGCCGCCACCTCGACCCGGCTCTCCAGCGCCCCTCCCTTCTTCAGGGCCGGCGCATCACCGCCGTAGTTGAGGCGAGCCAGCTTGCCATCCTGCGGCGGTATCACCTGACCGTAGTTGTCGAACAAGTCTTGCGCGAAGCGCTTGCGGCCAAAGAAGATCTCGAACGGATCGAGGGGTTGGTAATCGCTGATATTGAGCACGCCCCTATCCACCGCAGCAAGTACCACCCGGCCCTGGCTGTTTGGTGTCGAGGTCACCGCCACCTCGAGGCGAGTGAGCGGCACCGCCTTGTCCGGCGCACTCAAGGTGAGCGGCAGGCGGCGGGCCTCCCGGTCGAGCGCGAGCGGCACCAGACCGACCGACCGCAGGCTCTGCACACTCTTTTGGCTCACCGGCTTTGATTCGCTGTCAGGGGCGGCAATCTGGGCAGAGATATGCAGATCATGGCGCTGCCACTCAGGGCTGACGGGGATCTCGAACTCGCCACGCGCCTCTGCCAATCCACCACCTTCGGCTCGCAGCTCGATACGCTGCCACCAGCGCAGGCCGTCACCATCCTCCACCAGCAAGAGCCCCTTGCCCGCACGGGGGGCAACCAGAGTCACTTTCGCCTTGTCACCCGCCTGATAGGCGCGTTTGTCGAGGGTGATGGCAATCTTGTCAGGCCGCGCCTGCTCACCACCGCCACCCCAGGCGTAACTGCCGATCTCGACCCGCAGACTGGACTGATGGCCCTGACTGTTCTCCACCTCCAACCGATACCAGCCCGCCGCCAAGGGCAAGCTGAGGGTGGTCGGCCCCTTGCCATCCAGTTGCAGTGTCTGCTCCTGCTCCAGATAGGGCTGACTGTTGAACTCGTACTTCCACCCTTCGCCATCGGCGTAGTGCCAGTAGTAGTCACGGAATTCATTGACCAGACGCACCTTTACCTCGCCCGCCACCGGCTGGCCCTGCTCATCGAGGTTGAGGATCTGGAAAGGCAGCGTCTTGCCCCCCTCCACTCTGTCTGCCACGAAATCGGCCTTGAGCGCAGGCCACTGGCTACCGGTGGGCCAGCCGTACTGGGTACGGCTGCGATTGACCGCCCTGCCACCGGGCTCGGATAAAGAGACACGATAAGCCACCTCCAGCGGCCCCAGGGTCCCCACGCTGGCAAGTTGATCCACCAGCGAAAATGCGCCATGCCCCTGCTGGTCCAGGGTGAGCGTGACAGGCTCCAGATCCCTGGCCTGCTCGGTCAGCAGCACATCCCCCAGCGTAAACTCCTGCCACTGGGTGAAGGGCATGGAGGCGCGGCTTATCTTCACCTCTGCCTTGGCCTTGGTGGCACTCGCCGGGGCGCCATAGAGATAATCCCCCTGCAACGGCAAGGTGAGTGCCTCCTGCGGGTTCAGTAATTCACCATCCGGTCCCTTGCCGAGTTGCAGCTTGAGCCGCTCCGGCAGGAACTCTTCCACCAGGAAGGGCCACTCGAAGCGGCTGCCAGCGGCGGTTTTCAGGGTGATGGTCCAGCGGCCGAGTGGCGCATCATCCGGCAGGCGCAGGCCATAATGGGCGGCGCCCAGGCTGTCCGGCAGCAGACGTTTTTGCTCCAGCAGCTGGCCATCCGGCTGTTTCACTTCCAGCTCCACCGCCATGCCCGGCAGCAGCTGGCCATCCTGCCCTTTTAGCAAAATTTCACTGTCAAGCCGCTCGCCGGGGCGGTAGAGATCCCGCCCGCTGAACAGATAAAGCTGCTGGGCCTGCCAGGGCTGGGTGCCCAATTCAAAGGCGGAGAGATCCAGCGCGGCGCCATCGAGGCGCAGCACAGCCAGATGCTTGCCCTGCTCGGCCAGCAGCAGGCGCGCACCCTGCACCTGATCGAAGCGGCGATGCCCCCGCAGATCGGTCTGTTGCACCTGCAGCCGGTTGCCCTTCTCGTCGAGCAAAGAGAGTTGTACCTCCTTGAGGGGATCCGCGCTCGAGAGCGCGCTGACAAACACCTCCAGCTGGTCCCGATAGCGACGGGCACTGAGCCCCATGTCGCTCACCGCGAAATAGGTGGTCTCCTTGCGCCAGTCGTAGTTGCCCAGGGGGGACATGACCGCAAAGTAGACGCCGGCCTCGGCCAGCTGCGGCTCCTTGACGTTGATGAGGCGGGTCTCGCGGCGATTGGGATCTAGCTCAAGGGCGTAACGGCCGCTGAACACCCGCTTGGCGCGGCTGGTGATCTGCTCGAGCTCCCAGTTGCCCATGCCTGCGCCGGGTCTGTATTCGGCCAGAAAACGTGGCAGATACTCGGCATCGACCCGGAAGAAATCGATATTGACCTCATCCACGTTGACCGCGCTGATGGGCAGGCGCAACTCCTGACGAAGCGGCAGTACCATGCCGCTCGCTGCAAAGGAGGCTCCCGCCTCCAGTGGCCGGGTCTTGAGGGTCCAGCTCTGCGCCTCAGGCCCCAGCCCTGCTTTGAGGGTCACCTTGTAACGCTTGTCGGGTGCGACCTGCGGGAAGTAGAGGGTGCGGCCATCCTCGGCCAGGACCCACTCCCCCTGCAACTGCTTGCCCCCCTCGCTCACACTGAGCCAGGTTTGCCAATTGGACTTGGGCGCCAGCGGGCCGGAGAAGACCAGCGCCAGCGCCGGTGCATCCCGATACTGGCGGGCATTGGCCTGCACCACAGTGTCTGGCGCCCCCGCAACTTGCCGGGCTGCGGACGCCTGATCGGCGGTTGCCGGCTTGTCCGGGCCGCAACCGGCCAAGAGCAGACCGGTCAGCCCTGTGAGCAACAGGGCTGACCAGCAGCGCCTAAGTGGTGAGACGAAAGCATGAGCACATTGGTGAGCAGCAGGGCGAGGGTCGAAAGGGCGCATAGGTTCCATCCCGGATTGGATCGCTGCCATAGCAGCGCGATAGGCAACAGGATAAGACATCCGACTCGCTTGACACAAAACTCATTGCAAAATGTCGAGCACAGATTGCCACCAGACAGATAACAAAAAGCCGACCCTGAGGTCGGCGTTTCACGGCAGCGGTGAGTCGGTTAGTCCATCACCGCCATCTGCCAGGTTTTAAAACCGCCGGAGAGGTTCTTCACCTTGAAGCCGTGCTGGCTGAGTAGGCGGCAAGCCACGTGTCCCCGCAAGCCCACCTGACAGCTGATGAGCAGCTCCTTATCCCTGGGCAATTCATTGAGGCGAGTGCGCAGCTCATCGAGGGGAATGTGCAGGGCACCCGGGATGCGACCCAGCTTGTCGAGTTCGGGGCCATTGCGCACATCCAGCACCTGTTGATGGGGGTGACGAGCCTGTACCTCGGCAGCGTGGCAGAGGATGGTATCCCCCTTCAAGTGGTTGCTCGCCACAAAGCCCGCCATGTTGATCACATCCTTGGCCGAGCCGAACGGCGGTGCATAGGTAAGCTCCAGATCCTGCAAGTCAAACACCGTCAGTCCGGCGCGCTGGGCCACCGCCAGTACGTCGATGCGCTTGTCGACCCCATTCTTGCCGATGGCCTGGGCACCGTAGATCTTGCCATCGGGGGCGAACAGCAGCTTGAGGCTGACCGGATGGGCGCCCGGGTAGTAACTGGCGTGGCTGCCCGGATGCACATAAGCCTTCTCGAACGGCAGGCCCAGTTGCACCAGGCGCTTCTCGTTGAGACCCGTGCTGGCCACCGCCAGATCGAACAGCTTGCAGATGGCGGTGCCCTGGGTCTTCTTGTAGGTTTCGGCCCGCCCCAGCATGTTGTCGGCGGCGATGCGCCCTTGCCGGTTGGCAGGCCCCGCCAGGGGGATCAGCACGGATTCGCCGGTCACAAAATCTGTCTCTTCCACCGCATCCCCCACCGCATGGATGAAGGGATCCGAGGTGCGCATGCCGGCATCTACCTTGATGCCGCCGCGCGGGCCCAACTCCAGCCCCGCTTTTGCGGCGAGCAGGGTTTCTGGCTTGACGCCGATGGCCAGGATCAACAGACCGGTTTCAAGATGTGAGCCATCACTCAGGGTCAGACGCAAGCCACTGCGCGTGGCGCTCGCCACGGCGGCGGTTTTCTCCGCCAGCACATCCAGACTTTCGATGGCGGCAAGACCGGTGCGCAGCCGCAGATCTATGCCCTCTTCCTGGATACGGGCGTGGAGCATATTGGCCATCTCTTTATCCACCGGCGCCATCACCTGATCGGAGAGCTCCAGCAGGGTGACCTCCAGCTTGCGCTGATGCAGTGCCTCCATCATCTCCAACCCGATAAAGCCGCCACCGACTACAGTGACATGGCGCGGATGATCATGCTGCAGAGCAGCAAGGATGCGATCCATGTCAGGGATATTGCGCAGGGTATAAACATGCGGGCTGTCGATGCCGGGGAAGGGAGGACGGATTGGCGCGGCCCCCGGGCTCAGCAGCAGTTGATCGTAAGGCTCTCGCCGCTCTTCACCGGTTTGCAGATTACGCACCAGCAGGGTCTTGCCAGCCTTGTCTATCTCGATCACATCGTGAAAGACTCGCACATCCACATTGAAACGGCGCTTGAAGCTCTGGGGTGTCTGCAACAGCAGGGCATCCCTATCCTGTATGTCCCCCCCTATGTGGTAAGGCAGACCGCAGTTGGCGAAGCTGACAAACTCGCCACGCTCGAATACCACTATCTCGGCCTCTTCGCTCAGACGGCGAGCTCTGGCCGCCGCAGAGGCGCCGCCAGCCACACCGCCTACAATCAGGATCCGTTTCATCAGCAAGACTCCGGTGAACAACAAATTGCCATTAAATTAGCGATTTCTAATTTAGATTTCAATGAAATTTTGTTTGCACCGGTTTTGCAGTATTCTTGCCACCCGACAGTTGTTCAACAGGATGTTATCAGTTCATGTCGTCTACCGCGCTCAGTCACCTTCCTCCTGCCAGCCAGACACCGCTGTTCTTTCGTCTGGATGTGCGCAGCCAACGGCTGGTCGCCCTGACCGATGTGATGCAAACCCCGCTTCATTGGCTGGATGAACCGAGAAGTGCCTGGCCGGCCCAACTGCCGGATGCCCTGCGACTGCCCATAGAGCAAGCCCTTGCCAAGGGTCAGGGGGGCAAGCTGATGCTGCGCTTCGCCGGACAGCAGTGGCATATCGCCCTCTCCCATGAACAGGATGCCTTCTGGCTCATCTGCCTGCAGACCCAGCGCCAGGAACCCATCGCCGATCTCGCCTTGCAGCTGCCACGCCTGAGCCAGATGGCCAGCCAGCAACAGTTCGTCGCCATGCTGGAAGCCCTCAAGGAGAGCCTGGGGGCCGATCGCCTGATCCTCTGGCACTATCAGGCCAATGGCTCCCTCGGCAGCGAACAGCTGACCCCAGTCTTTGCCCTCGGCGCCGAGGGGCTTTCGGCTATTCGCGGTGACAGTCGCTACATTCGTGCCTTGCGCACCCGCAAATCCTTGAGTTTTTCCGAGGCGGCCCACCAGCCCATGTTGAGCCAGCACTACTATCTGGCCAATGCAGGGGTGAGTTCGCGCCTCGATGGCGCCCTGCTGGAGCAGGAAAAACTCATCGGCGTGCTGAGCCTTGAGTACCTCAGCGCCACAGTGCTGAGCGAAGAGATGCTGCAACTGGTGCGCCACAGCGCCCAATTGCTCGGCCACTGGCAGCCAGAGCCTGAACCCCTCATCAATCCTGTGCTGGCCTTGCCCGGCGAGCTGACCCTGTTGACCGGCATCGCCTATTGCCGTGCACTGGTAAACTGGGCCGTCACCATGAGTGGTGCCCGCATCGGCTGGGTCGGCGAATACCAGCCGCGAGGCCAGGAGCTCTGGATCATTCCGCGCTGCGTGCTGGAAGGAGAAACCTTCTCCATCCTCAAACCCTTACAACTGGACCCCGGCCCCGCCCAGGAGTTGTTCCAGCACGGTCAGGCCCTCTATGTGGAAGACCTGCCCCTGCGCTATCCACACGCCACCCAACTGCTGGCCCTCAATGCCAAGGCCTATGTCGGCGTGCCGTTGCACGGTCCGAGCGGTGCCCCCATGGGACAGCTCACCTTGCTGCTCGACACGCCGCTAGCCGACCCCATGCCCTTGCTCGATGCCCTCAGCAGTCAGCACGAACGGGCCGCCATCGAGTTGCAGCGGCTCGCCGCCGACGATGCCCTGCGCCTGGCAGAAGTGGCCTTCAACACCCACGACGGTCTGCTGGTCATGGATCACCAGGGGATCATTCTCAAGGTCAATCACTCCTTTGGCCGCATCACGGGGTTTGGCAACGATGAGATGATCGGCCAGCATATTGTCAGGCTTCGACCGACCTATTATGGCGATCACCTGAAAGAGGATGTCAGACGGGCCATCGATGAGCAGGAGTTCTGGATGGGCGAGGAGCGCTGCCTGCACAAGGATGGGCATCTGTTCCCGGTGCGTCTCATGGTGAGCGGGGTCAAGGATGAGCTCGGCGAATTCAGTCACTACGTCTGCAGCTTCTACGACATCACCAAGGAAAAAGACGCCGCCCGTCACATAGAGCAGCTCGCCTATTACGACGATCTGTGCGGCCTCTACAACAGGCGCAGCCTCAACAACATAATGCAATGCACCCTGCAGGCACCGAACGGTCAATGGGGCGCCTTGCTGCTGGTGGATCTGGACAACTTCAAGTCGATCAACGACTCCCTCGGCCATGCCTGTGGCGATCAACTGCTGCAAGCCGTGGTCGAGCGGCTCAAGGGACTGCCTCAGGACAACCTGGTGCTGGCCCGCATCTCGGGGGATGAATTCGCCCTGCTGTTCACCGCCCTGGGTCAGGGTTATGTCACTGCCAAGATCCTGGCCGAGCACTTCGCCCGCGAGCTGATGGGGCTGTTTCGCACCCCGTTCGACATCGAGGATCACAAACTCCATTGCAGCGCATCTGTGGGGATCAGCCTGTTTTCCAGCGAAGACCAGGATCATCTGGTGCTGATGCAGCAGGCCGACACCGCCACCCACATGGCCAAGCGGGCCGGTCAAGGCAACTATGTCTTCTTCAGCGAGGCCATGGCCGAGAAAGAGAAGAGCAAGCTCACCATCAACAACCAGCTGCGCGATGCCCTGCGCCACCATGAGCTGCAACTGCACTATCAGCCGCAATACAGGGTCGATAATGGCAGCTTGTCCGGCATAGAGGCACTGCTGCGCTGGCAGCGCAGCGACGGCACCATGGTGCCGCCGGCCGAGTTCATCCCTATCGCCGAAGAGACCAGCCTCATCCAGGACATCGGCTACTGGGTGATGAAGACCGCCTGTGCCCAGTACAGTTTCTGGCTCAATCGCGGCTTTGCCATTCCCCACCTGTCGGTCAACGTCAGCGCCCGTCAGTTCCACACCGCAGGCTTCGTGCAGCAGGTGGAATACATACTGCGCGACACAGGGGTGCCCCCTTCCCGCCTGCTGCTGGAAGTGACCGAATCCGTGGTGCTGGAAAACCGGCTGGAGAGCATAGCCCGCATGCGGCAACTCAAGGATCTCGGCATACTGCTCTCCATCGATGACTTCGGCACCGGCTACTCGTCGCTGGCCTATCTGCGGGATCTGCCGGCGGACGAAGTGAAGCTCGACCGAAGCTTCATTCAAACCCTGGTTCACAGCGAACAGGACAAGGCCATCGTCAAGGCCATCCTGGATCTGGCCAAGGTTTTCCGCTTTACCGTCACCGCCGAAGGGGTGGAAGATGAGGAGCAGCTCGCCATCCTCAAAACCTTGGGATGCCAGCATTATCAAGGTTTCCTGACCAGTCGGCCGCTGACGGTAAAAGCCCTGGAAAGCCTGCTCGGCGCGGCCCAGTCGGGCTAAACAGGTAGGATTTATAGGGATTTATGTAATAAAATCACGGCCTGCTCGAATCGTTGGAGTCGTCTATGTCTGTCAGTAATCAGATCCCTGCCGTTGAAACCAGTGCATCCGGTGTCATTGGCCGGATCCATTCCGTTGAAACCTGCGGCACCGTTGATGGCCCCGGAATACGGTTTATCGTATTCATGCAAGGCTGTCTGATGCGCTGCAAGTACTGCCACAATCGGGATACCTGGGATACCCAGGGTGGCCGCGAAGTGACAGTGCCGGAGTTGATGAGCGACATCACCAGCTATCGCCACTTCATGAATGCCTCGGGTGGCGGTGTTACCGCCTCCGGTGGCGAAGCCATGTTGCAACAAAATTTTATCGCCGAACTGTTTGCCGCCTGCAAGGAGAAGGGTGTTCACACCTGCCTCGATACCAACGGCTTTGTGCGTCACTACGACGAACAGCTCGACAAGGTGCTCGACAACACGGATCTGGTGCTGCTTGACATCAAGCAGATCAATGACGAGAAGCACATTCCCCTGACCCACGTCAGCAACAAGTACACCCTGGAGTTCGCCCGTTATCTCGCAGCCAAAGGCAAGACAATGTGGATCCGCTACGTGGTGGTGCCGACCTGGTCGGACGATGACGAGAGCGCAGAGGGACTGGGCCAGTTCATCGCCGAACTGGGGGATAGTGTCGAGAAGGTGGAACTGCTGCCCTATCACGAGCTGGGCAAGCACAAGTGGGACGTTCTGGGTGAAAACTATGATCTGACCGGGATCAAGCCCCCCAGCAAGGAGACCATGGACAGAGTTCAGGGCATACTCGCCAAGTACCACAACAACGTCAAATACTGATGCCTCAGCAGGGCTGGCAAGGAATACGCCAGCCCTGCTGATATTGAGACACTGCATCACTGCCCGCCCAGCGCGCCATCACATGACAAGGAAATGCCATGAATGAAGGACAAGCGGCCGCCCTCCTGCTCTGGGTATTGCTGCTGATATTCAGCCTGCGTGGCCCCCTGCTGCGTACCCTGCTTGATCAACCCCTCTATCAGCACCTCTGCCTTGGCGGCGCCATCGTACTGGTCCCGCTCTGGACCTTGCGCGCCGGCCTGCATGAAGGGCTGGAAGTGCACTTTCTCGGCCTCACCAGCCTGACCCTGCTGCTGGGGTGGCGTCTGGCCCTGCTTGCTCCCTGCCTGACACTGCTTGTTCTGGGTTACTTCGGGGTTGCCCCCCTCGCCGATTTTGGCTGGCAGGCGCTGATTGGCATCGCCCTGCCGGTCGCTACCAGCTGGCTGCTGTTCCTGGCGAGCTGGGCCTGGATGCCCCGCCATCTGTTCGTCTATCTGTTCGTGGTCGCCTTTTTTGGCGGGGCGCTGAGCATCTCGGTCAAGATGATCGCCAGCGCCCTGCTGATGGGGATGAGCGGCGCCTATCCGTGGCATACCATCAGCGCCGACTACCTCTCCATCTGGCCGCTGCTGCTCTTCCCCGAAGCCCTGCTCAACGGCATGACCATGACTTTGCTTGCCGTCTACCGCCCCCACTGGGTCAACACCTTCTTCGATCGGGAATACCTGGGACGCTAAGCGCGTGCGCCATGCTTGCCTGCCTGCGACACAACACTCGCCCACAGACAGCAAAAGCCCCTGACGAGCAGGGGCCTGGCAACAAGAGGATCAGAGCTTAGAAGCGGTATTCGATATGCAGGGAGTGGGTATCCAGGCCGGGGTTTTGGTCATACATCTTGGCGTTGGACATGTGCTCATACTGATAGCCAATCAGCCAGTTCTTGGTGATCGCGTACCCCAGACCAATGCCGGAAGCAAACTGGAAGGGACCGCCGTAATCCTTGAAGCCATTGCCGCGATGGCCGAACTCATGCTCCGCCAGCCAGAGCACCTCAGCCGGGATCCATACCACCCAGCTCCCCCACAGACATTCGGCGCGCGCCCCTGTGCCCAATCTGGCAGTGCGCTCATCCCCCACCTTCAGCATGCCGCCACGCACGCCCAGACCAAACTGGCAGCCAGAATCCCCCCAGCGCCAGAACATGTGATGGTATTTGACGTCTGCCGTGAAGATGCTGAGTTTCTCGTTTTCGGCGGGTGTGCCCAGTTGCAAGGCAACAATGTTGTCATTGGCGATGGCTCCGGTGCTGGCTATCAATGAAGCCAGCAGTCCCGAGAGCAAGAGTGTGTTAGCGCGCATGTCCCCTCCTACGTCCTTGTTATCCGGTGCGCCCCCTCAAACTCAAATGGGCACACCTCAGGAATAGTCAGTCGCAGTGGAGATTGTCAATATACCATGCATGTTTGGGCACAATGCTGCCAGCATAGGAATGTAAGCTGACAAGCTATCTGGATAGTTGGTAACCCCTTCATGCTCGGCACCAACTACACCAGCCAGAGGGGGCCTATTTTATGGCAATTTATATCGGAAAATATCTCGTTGCTGACCAAAATTATGGCAACTCACTGAGCAAATATTGGAAGGCCTGAATCCCGTTGTGGCGTTTTTTGTCTGACGACCGCAGTGATCATAGCCTTCCAGCAACAGCTCTAGATATACCGTTACAAGCTGCGGGGGCGCAGGTGGGCGTGCCAGCGTGCTTCCCACTTCTTGAACAGCCAGACGATGACGAAGGTGAGCAGCATGTAGAGCAGGCCAGCGGTCAGGAAGGCCTCGAACGGGCTGTAGTAGCGGGAGTTGATGATCCGCGCGGCGCCGGTCAGGTCGACGATGGTGATGATGCCAGCCACCGCCGAGCCCTGCAGCATGAAGATCACCTCGTTGCTGTAGGCGGGCAGCGCTCGACGAAACGAGTTGGGCAAAATGATGCGGGTGAGGGTTTGCCAGCGGCTCATGCCAAAGGCGTTGGCCGCTTCAATCTGCCCCTTGGGCATGTTGAGCACGGCGCCGCGCACTATCTCTGCGGTGTAGGCGCCGGTATTGAGGGTGAACGCCAGCAAAGCGCAGAACCAGGCTTCGGCAAACAGGGTCCAGGCTGCGCTGTTTTTCAGCCACTCCCACTGGGCTGCGCCGTAGTAGATGATAAAGAGCTGTACCAGCAAGGGAGTGCCACGAAAGAAGTAGATATAGGCCCAGATCGGCCCCTTGATCAGCCAGTTGCGACTGTTGCGCAGTATCCCCATGGGCACCGCCAGCGCCAGACCGAGTATGAGGGATGCCGCCACCAGCAGCACTGTGGTGTAAAGCCCCTGCCAGTAGGTAGGCCACTCTTTGAGAATGATTGAGAAATCCATGGCTTACCTCGTCTTTATCGCATAGTGACGCTCGGCCCACTTCAGTGCCGAGGTGGAAACCGCAGTGAAGATCAGGAAGATCAGCGCCACCGCCATGTAAAAGGTGAAGGGCAACTGGGTCGAGCCTGCCGCCAGGGACGCTTTGCGCACCATGTCATCGAGGCCGATGATGGAGACCAGCGCCGTGGTCTTGAGCAGTACCAGCCAGTTGTTGCCAAACCCCGGCAGAGCATGGCGCATCATCTGGGGAAACAGGACCCGCACAAAGACCTGAGTCGCCCGCATGCCAAAGGCGCGAGCGGCTTCCAGCTCCCCCTTGTCCACCGCCAGGATGGCGCCGCGGAATGTCTCTGTCATGTAGGCACCGAAGATGAAACCTATGGTGGCGACTCCGGCTGCAAACGGGCTGATATCGATGTAATCAGGCAGAAGGGAGACCCACTCCTGATTGGGATTGCTCTCAAGCAAGAAGTTGTTGTAGGTCTCGTTGACCCAGGTACAGACGCTGTTGATCAGCACCTGACCGCCGAAGAACAGCAGCATCATCAGCACCAGATCGGGAATGCCGCGAATGACGGTGGTGTAAGTGGTCGCAATGCCCCTGGCCCACTTGTAGGGCGACAGTTTGGCGAGCGCCCCCAGCATCCCCAGCAGCAGTGCCAGCAGCAGCGAGGCCAGCGCCACTTCCAGAGTGACCCAGGCGCCCTCCAGCAGGGAGGCTTCGTATCCTTTCAAATCAAACATATGCAGCTCCATTGCATATTGAGTGGGCTCGCCCCTCCCAAGCAGAGGCTCCATATTCTTTAAAACCACACATATGCAGCTCCATTGCAATCAAGCAGGCCCATCACTCCTTGCGGGAGATAACGGGCCCGATATGACGACTGACGGCAGTCAGCCTGTCGTTCCTGGTTCGCCGTCGGCACCGCAAGGACCCCAAGCCTCCTCCTGGCTCTTTCATACAAGGGAGGGAGTTTGCAACGCCTCCCCCTTGTGAAGGGGAGGCCAGGAGGGGGTTTTGATGATCCGCCGTAGACGACGTTCGGTTGTTATTCGCCGTAGACGTCGCTTTCTTACTCGCCGTAAACGACCCTCTGCTTATTCGCCGTAAACGTCGAACTCGAAGTACTTGTCGTTGATTTCCTTGTACTTGCCGTTGGCGCGCAGGGCCAGGATCGCCGTGTTGAATTTCTCTTTCAGATCCTTGTCAGCCTTGCGAACGGCGATGCCGGCACCCTCACCAAACCACTTGGGATCGGTCAGTTTCGGGCCGACGAACTCAAAGCCGTCACCGCCCTCTTTTTTCAGCAGACCATCCGTGATGGCAGCGGAATCGGCCAGCACATAGTCGACACGACCGGATTTCAGATCGAGGTAAGCTTCATCTGCGGTGCCGTAACGCTTGATGGTGGCGTTGGGAAAGTTGTCGGTGATGTAGGTATCCATGGAGGTAGCGCGTTGCACCGCCACGGCCTTGCCATCCATGAAGGCTTTGTCGAGTTGGACGTCAGTGCCTTTCTTGGCGGCGAAGCGGGCCGGAATGTGCTGGTACTTCTGGGTGAAGTCCACCTTCTTCTTGCGCTCTTCCGTGATGTCCATGGTGGCGATGATGGCGTCATATTTGCGCGACAGCAGCGCCGGTATGATGCCGTCCCAATCCTGTTTGACCAGGGTGCACTTCACCTTCATCTCTGCGCACAGGGCGTTGGCGATATCGATGTCAAAGCCTTTCACTTCGCCACTGGGCTCGGTCCAGGAGAAGGGAGGATAAGCACCTTCCACCCCGATCCGCACTTCTTTCCACTCCTTGGCCATCAGGCTACCGGAAGACAGGGCAGTCACTATGGCAGTCGCCAGCATCAGCTTGTTCATGTATCTCTCCTTGATAAAATCGTCGACTGTTAACGTTGGATCCCGCCCATCAATAGATGGAAGAGATAAATTGCTTGAACCGTTCCGATTTGGGATGGGCGAAAATCTCCTTGGGGTTGCCCTCCTCTTCCACGCGCCCCTGATGCAAAAACATTACCTTGTTCGACACATCACGGGCAAACGACATCTCGTGGGTCACCACCAGCATGGTGCGCCCCTCTTCGGCCAGCTCACGCATCAGGCCGAGCACCTCACCCACCAGCTCGGGATCGAGCGCCGAAGTGGGTTCATCAAACAGCATCACTTCGGGATCCACCGCCAGCGCCCGGGCAATGGCCGCACGCTGCTGCTGACCACCGGAGAGGTGGCCAGGGTAGTAATCCCGGCGCTCCCACAGGCCCACCCGATTGAGCAGATGCTCCGCCTTGGCAATGGCTTCGGCGCGGGGGATCTTCAGCACCTGGATAGGTACTTCGATGATGTTCTGCATGATGGTCATGTGCGACCAGAGGTTGAAACTTTGAAACACCATTGCCAGACGGCTACGGATACGCTCCACCTGACGCACATCCTCCGCCAGCCGCTCGCCAGCCCGGTTGGTTTTCATCCGGATAAGCTCGCCATGAAGCGAAACCGTGCCGGAAGAGGGTGTTTCCAGCAAATTGATACAGCGAAGAAAGGTCGACTTCCCCGAGCCGGAGGAGCCGATCAGGGAGATCACGTCTCCCTTGTGGGCGGTCATGTCGATGCCCTTGAGCACTTCGTGGGTGCCGAAATACTTGTGCAGTTCACGAACTTCCAGTGCGGCAACGTCGCTCATCCATTACAACCTTGTCTGTCCCTAGACGCCGCTACGGCGTGACTCAGCCATCGTCCATTTAACAAAAAGTTAACCGATGGCAACCTTCAGCGAAAATATCACTCGACTAGTCAAAAAACAATACAGAACGGTGGTCTTTGGTGTTTTGTCTGTATTTTTATTGGTCTAATCGGTATTTTTCAGCACTTTGTCTGCATAAAACCCTATCCAGACCAGTGCGGCAACACCGCCTTTTTATACCCACATCGCAAGGGTGGCAAGAAAATTCCTGCATCATGGTCATAACCGTACCCAAGCAGCTTTATTCACCCTACGGATGTTTGCATCTTGTTGAAAAGTGGGCTGACTCGTCGATTCTCCTGCTGCACCAAGGCGAGCCACTGCGCCACATCAGTGCATGGATTTGCACCAAAAACATAACAACTTGATAAAAAAGCCCCGGATGAAACATCCAAACTCACAGATATGTGACACAGAGCCAATAAGTAGTGATAAGGTGTCATTTTTATCAGTTTTTGTGATCGAGGCCCCGATGTTGCTCAATGTATTGCTGATCCTGCTGCCGCTGGCAATCGGCTATCTGATCCCCCTCTCTTCCGCCCGACTCATCAAGCTGGTCAATCAGTCGCTGGGCAAGATGGTCTATCTCATCCTGTTTCTGATGGGGCTGGGGCTCGCCTATGTGGAGAACCTGGGCAGCAATCTGGCGGTGATCTTCAAGGTGGCCGGTGTCATGCTGGCCGCAATTACCTTCTGCAACCTGCTGGCGCTCTGGTGGCTCGACAAACGCAGCCCGCCGACCCATGAGGCGAGTGACGCCAAGATGCCGAGCAAGCTGCACCTACTGTGGGAATCACTCCAGCTCTGCTTCGTGGTGCTGGGGGGCGTGCTGCTGGGGCTGCTGGTGGATCTACGGATCTTGCCCATCGACAAGTTGAGTGAGTGGGCCCTGATGTTGTTGCTGCTGCTGATCGGGGTGCAGATGCGCAACTCCGGCATGCGACTGCGCCAGATCCTGCTCAATCCCTGGGGCATGAAAATCGCCTTTACCGTCATCGTCAGCAGCTGGCTGGGCAGCCTGCTGGCAGCCCAGTTGCTCGGCATGCCATTCAGTCATGGCTTGGCGATCAGCTCCAGCTTCGGCTGGTATTCGCTGTCGGGCATTCTGGTGGCCGACAAGCTGGGGCCTGTGCTCGGCTCCGCCGCCTTTATCAACGATCTGGGTCGCGAGCTTATCGCCATTCTCATCATCCCCATGTTGATGCGCCGCCACCCCTCTGCCGCCATCGGCTACGGTGGCGCCACTGCGCTGGACTTCACCCTGCCGGTCATTCAGAAATCCGGTGGCATCCAGGTAGTACCTGTGGCGATTGTCTCCGGCTTTATCCTGAGCCTGCTCGGCCCCATCCTGATCCTGGGCTTCCTGGCCATTTAAACCTGCCAACCCCATCACGCCCGACCCGAGTGTCGGGCTTTTTTGTGCCAACTCCTTGGCGCCGGTTCGCCAGCCATAGGCAAGCAGAGCCGGATCCGCTAGGCTCACCCTCAGTTTTCATTTGCTGGTCAACCCTAGCCCCATGAATTATCTGGCTCATCTGCATCTGGCTGCCCATACCCGAAGCTCCCTCACCGGCAATCTGCTGGGGGATTTTATCAAGGGACCACTGCCAAGCGCCCTCACCCCCGAGTTCGACGAGGGGATCTGGTTGCATCGCAAAATTGATGCCTTCACCGATGCACACCCGGAGCACAGGGCGGCGGTGGCCTGCTTTGAGGCGCCCTGGCGCCGCTTTGGCGGCATACTGGTGGACATGCTCTACGACCACTGGCTCAGTGTGCACTGGCCACAATTTTGCGCAGAGCCTCTGCCCCGCTTTTTGCAGCACAGCTATGACCAGCTCTTGGCAGATCACCTGCTGCTGGCAGACGGCTTGCCAGCGGCACTGAAACGGATGGCGGAGCAGAACTGGATTGCCTCCTATCGTCACAAAGAGGGGCTGGGCCGTGCCCTCAACGGCATAGGCCATCGTCTGCGCCGCCCTGTGTTGCTCGGCGATGCCCTCACCACCCTGGATGAGATGGATTGGCACACCTGCGAGCTGGGCTTTCTGCGCTTCTATCCCCAGCTGATGGCATTTAGCGAGCAGCAGCTCGCCCACTATCGCGAGACGGGCGGCCACGCCGGATTGCGGCCATAAAAAACCGGCCCCAGGGGTCCGGTTTGCAGATAAAGGCGCACTGAACCAGTGCCTTATTTCTCTTCTTGTGACAGCTCACCCTTCTTCTTGCGAATGCTGAGGCCCAGCTCCCGGCCGCGCAGGCGGGCGTAATAGATGGTGCCGACAAACGCCAGTGTGGTGAACACCAGTTCAACCACAGCCAGCCAACGCTCCCCCTCATCCGTGGTGATCAGCGTCAGGGCGTGCAGGAAATAGGGCATCAGCACGAAGTTGCCCCAGGCGTGGGTGTAAGGGTTGCCCTGTGCTATGCCCTTGAGCGGGAACAGGAGCGGCACGGTCCAGATCACCGGCAGCAACCAGGGATTGAGGTCAGGGTGGGGGGAGAGAAACAGGTGCCAGAGGATGACCCAACCCAGCAGGCCAAAGAAGCCGACCAGGGTCAGCAGACGGGCGAAGCGAGTGGTCACTTGAGGATCTCCAGCACCTGCTCTGGGGGGCGGCCGATGCGGGCCTTGCCATCTTTGATGACGATGGGGCGCTCGATGAGCTTGGGATGCTGGTGCATGGCGCGAATGAGGGCATCGCCGCTCTGATCCGCCAGCCCCAGCTCTTTGTAGAGATCTTCCTTGGTGCGCATCAGCTGGCGCGGATCGGCAAAGCCCAGTTGGGTCAGCAGGGTGCGAATGACATCTTCACTCGGCGCCTGCTCCAGATAGAGCACCACATCCGGGGTGATCCCGTGTTGTTCCAGCAGAGCCAGGGTTTCACGGCTCTTTGAACAGCGCGGATTGTGGTAGATTTGGGTCTCGCTCATGGTAACTCCCTGATGTGGCAAGATGGGACAAGAAACGGCGCTATTGTAGGGGAAACGGATGGTCAGGGTAAGCGGCAGGGCACAGGAAATGAAACGAATTTGTTGGATGATTGTGGCGGCTCTGCTGACGGCCTGCTCCCCGGCCCCTGAGTTCAGCAACGGCCAGGGTCAGCCGGTGACGCTGGCGCAGTTTGCCGGCAAGCCGCTCCTGGTCAACTACTTCGCGCCCTGGTGCGCCCCCTGCCTGCGGGAATTGCCGCTGCTGGAGACACTGGCGCAGGAGGGCAAGATAGCCGTGGTGATCATCAGTTACGATCCCGCCACCCCAGCCGAGCTGGGGGCACTGGCCAGTCGGCATCACATCAAAGTCCCGCTGCTGATCGCCGATAAAGAGGCGCACCTCCCCTTCTCTCCCCCAACCGGGCTGCCCACCAGCTATCTGCTCGATGGCGAGGGCCGATTGCAAGAGGTGCTGGTGGGAGAGCTCGACGAGCAGAAGATTGCCGCCCTCAAGGTGCGGGCTGCACAATTTCGTTAGAGACGCTCCCCTCCCCTTGCCAGGGGAAACGCCGATGCGCCTTCCTGACATTTGAGCGTCTGAGACGCTTCTCTTTCATCACGAGTCTGCCGCCCCGCCCCCTTGTGAATGGGTGGCAGAGAAGAGTCTTCCGCCCGGAAAGAAAACGGGGCGCGCCATTGCTGGCGCACCCCGTTTCACCGTTTGTCTGAGTCATCACCCTTTCAGGCTGTCGAGATCCTTTTTCGCGCGCTCCAGCTCTGTGATGCGCGCCTCCAGTCTGGCCAGGGTCAGCTTGTCGCTGGTGGTGCCGCGGGCCACGATCAGCTCGTCGATGGCGGCTTGATAATCCCCGCGCAGGGAAAGCATCTCGGCGCGCGCCATGTGCAACTCTGTCATTCGGCCCGCCTTGCGATAGGCGTCGGAGAGCAGGTTCCAGGCCAGGCTGTTCTCTTCGTGATCCCGGGCATAGGGGTCCAGGATGGCGATGGATTTCTTGTAATCGCCCCCTTCCAGATAAGCGTTACCCAGGTTGACCACCACCACTTCGTTATCCGGCATGCGGGCGCGGAACTTCTCCAGCCGTGCAATGGCCTGGGCGCTGCGTCCCTTGGCGAGATCGATATCGGTCAGGGCATCGACCACGAACAAGTCTTCCGGATGACGGGTGGCCAGCTCCTGCATCAGGGTGTCAGCCTCATCGGTGCGCTTGAGTTGCAACAAGGCCAGCGCCTTGCCATAGGTGGCCGCATCCTTGAGGGGGTAATCCCCTTTTTGCAGACGACTGTCGAAATAGCTGAGCAGCGCCTGTGGGGTCTCGGTGCCATAGCGCACCTGAATGCGCACCTTGGCCAGCCAGAAGTCGAGGCTGGGGGGCAAGTTGCGGCGCCCATAGCTGTTGGCTCGGCCACGGGCCTCGGAGATCCGGGTCTCGGGCAGGGGGTGAGTGAGCAGCATCTGGGGCGGCTTGCTGGCGTAGCGATACTCGGCCGCCAGTTTCTGGAAGAAGTTGGCCATGCCCATGGGGTCAAACCCGGCGTCATACAGGGTCTTCATGCCGATCCGGTCCGCTTCATATTCGTTGTCGCGGGTGTAGTTGATGGCCGATTGCATCGACAATCCGAGGGTGGTCTGCAAGGCGGCGATACCGGCGGTGGGGTTGATCACCGCGAGCGCAATGGAGCCCACCAACCCGGCCAGGGTCATGGCGGAGCTGCTCGCCTGCGCCTCCATGTAGCGGGCGATGTGACGCTGGGTCACGTGGGTGATTTCGTGCGCCAGTACCGAGGCCAGCTCGCTCTCGCTGTCGGCATAGAGGAAGAGGCCGGTGTGCACCTTGACCCGACCGCCGAGGAAGGCGGCCGCGTTGATGCTGGGATCATTGATAAGGAAGAAGGTAAAGGGAAAACGCACCCCGTCGGCGTTGGTCAGCAAGCGCTGCCCCAGATCGTCTATGTACTGACTCAGCACGGGATCATCTATGATCGGCAAACCGGCCCGGGCGAAACGCATGAAGGCATTGCCATAGCGTACCTCCTGCTCGATGGGCAGGGCGGCCACCCCGGCGGTGCCTATGTCGGGAAGCTGATTGCTCGCCTGGGCATGGAAAGTGGCCCCCATCAGGGAAGCCAGCAGGGGAAGCGATGCCATCAAAGGGGAAAAGCGTGCCACGTTATCTCTATCTCCAATCAGACCCTACCGGGACACCGGCAGAATACCCTTGCCCCTCAAGGGCTACAAGCGTTGTTTCATGCTCTTATCACGGCCATAATAACCGCTTCATGCCCGATGGAGCCCCTATGGAACACCTCGATCTGACCCCCTGGCGCTGCCCCGAGCCGCTGATCCGGCTCAAGCTCTGGTTGCGTCAGGCGACGCCCGGTCAGTCCTTGTCCATCCAGCTGGCAGACCCGGGCTCCCGGCAGGATATTCCAGCCTACTTGCAACGCCAGGGGCACAACTTCTGGTTGCGACAGGAGCCGGACAATACGATCTTTTTGCAGTTGGTTGTCGGGGCCAAACAGCCATCATGAGCCCCAGTCACGAAAGGATACTGTCATGTTAGAAGTACTCAAGCGCTGGTATCAGACCCGTTTCTCCGACCCCGATGCGGTCACCCTCTTCCTGTTGCTGGTGTTCGGCTTTGCCGTGCTCTGGCTGTTTGGCAACCTGCTGGCTCCCATACTGGTGGCCATTGTCATGGCTTATCTGCTGGAGTGGCCAGTCAACCGGCTGCAACGGACCGGGCTCTCCCGCGCGCTAGCCACCACGCTGGTGCTGCTGCTGTTCATCGCACTGACAGTGATGGCCTTGCTGGGACTGATCCCGACCCTGGTGAGTCAGGGCATCAATCTGGCCAAGGAGTCTCCCTCCATGCTGGCCCATGCCCAGGACTATGTGCGCACCCTGCCAGACCTCTATCCCGAGATCATCGACGTCACCCTGGTCGAGACTGTGATAGACAACATTCGCCAACGCATCCTGAGTGGCGGCGAGCATCTGGTGAGCGCCTCCCTCAGCTCGCTGGTGAACGTAGTCGCTCTTCTTATTTACCTCATTCTGGTGCCGCTGATGGTGTTCTTCATGCTCAAGGACAAGCAGCCATTGCTCAGCGGGCTCACCCGCTTCATGCCGCGCAACCGGGCTCTGGTCAAGCGAGTCTGGACCGAGATGAACGGCCAGATCATCAACTATGTTCGGGGCAAGGTGATCGAGATCCTTATCGTCGGGGTGGCTACCTATATCCCCTTTGCCCTGATGGGACTGCGCTACTCCGCCCTGCTGGCGGTGGCGGTCGGCTTCTCCGTGCTCATTCCTTACATAGGCGCGGCAGCGGTCACTGTACCTGTGGCCATGGTGGCCCTGTTCCAGTGGGGATTCTCTTCTGATTTCGTCTGGCTGATGGTGGCCTATCTGGTGATCCAGGCCCTCGATGGCAACCTGCTGGTGCCTCTGCTTTTCTCCGAGGCGGTCAACCTGCATCCGGTGGCCATCATCATAGCCGTGCTGGTGTTTGGCGGCCTGTGGGGTTTCTGGGGCGTCTTTTTCGCCATTCCCCTCGCCACCCTGGTCAAGGCGGTGATCAATGCCTGGCCCAAGCGGGATGATCCTGCCCTGCCCGGCGTCTGAGGGCGCATGCACCTCTCCGGTGACAGAGGCAATCATGAAACGAAGAAGGGAGCCCACGGCTCCCTTCTTCGTCATGCAATAGCGGTTGTCGATATCAGAGCCCGGCCAGAAATGCCGTCAGGGCCTGATTGACGAAGGCGGGATTTTCCAGCGTGGAGATATGGCCTGCGGCCGGTATCTCCTTGAAGGGGCAACCCAGCACTTCGGCCATCAGATAACCCTCCAGCACGGGGCGCGCCTTGTCTTCGCAGCCGGTCATGACCAGCGCCGGCACCCTGATCTCTTCCAGCCAGTCGATACGGTCTTCCCGGGTCACAAAGCTGCGGCCCACCGCCACCATGGCGGCTATCTTCTCCCCCGGCCAGGAGGCAAGGCGTTCCTTGAACCCGTCTATCAAGGCCGCATTCGGCTGATTGGCAAAAAACAGCGGTGCCACCTGCTCCACTATGGGGGCCGGTATTGTGCCGAGCTGCCCAATCATGCCCAGCATGCCGAGGTAACGTTCACAGGTGATCTGGGGCTCGAGACCGACGAAGCTGTCCATCAGCACCACTCCCTTGAGACGGGTCGGTGCCATCCTGGCCAGCTCGACACCCCACATGCCACCGATGGAAAGACCCACCAGCACACACTCTTCGACCCCGAGGGCATCGAGCAGCGCCAGATGATCCCGGGCCAGGGTCGCCAGGGTGCAGGGACCTTCCGGCAACCGGTCGGAATCGCCATGGCCCCACAGCTCGGGCACGATACAGCGGTACTGGCCCTTGAGCGCGGCAATCTGCGGCGCCCACATGGCGCTGTCCCACAGGTAGCTGTGGCCAAACAACAGAACCGGGCCCTGCCCCTCGTCCAGATAGGCCATTTGGCGGCCCGCTATCTCCATAAATTGCTTCATGTTTTCTCCTGTTGCCAGCTGCTGATGATGAGACGGCAATGCAAATCGCCATAAATGGCGTCATGTTTTTTCTATTGCCAGCGGCTGATGAGGCGGCAGTGTAAATCGCCATGCTGTTTTGCTGCCAGCGACGGGGCGGCAGTGTAACACGCAGTCCTTGGCAGTGGCGCCTCCCTGGTGCAAGCTGAAGATGACTCAAGGAAAGGACTCAAAAAGGAGAAAGCCATGCCGAAGGAAAAGATCAAGAAGCGCCCGCGTCTGGACAAGAAGTGCTATGAGCATCACCTCACCCATCTGCAGGAGGAGCTGGTCAAGTTGCAGGAGTGGGTCAAGCAGGAGGGGCTGAAAGTGGTGGTGCTGTTCGAGGGACGCGATGCCGCCGGCAAGGGCGGCGTCATCAAGGCCATCACAGAACCGCTCAATCCCCGGGTCTGTCGGGTCACCGCCTTGCCCGCCCCCTCCGATAGAGAGCGATCCCAGTGGTATTTTCAACGCTATGCCGCCCACCTGCCCGCCGCCGGTGAAATGGTGCTGTTTGACCGTTCCTGGTACAACCGGGCCGGGGTCGAGCGGGTGATGGGGTTTTGCAGCGATGCGGAGTATCGCGAGTTTTTACGGGCCTGTCCCGAGTTTGAACGCATGCTGATCCGCTCAGGGATAACCCTGATCAAATACTGGTTCTCGGTCTCGGACGAAGAACAGGAGAAGCGTTTCAAGGAGCGGATCAACACCCCCATCAAGCGCTGGAAGTTCAGCCCCATGGACTTGCAATCCCGCTCGCGCTGGGTGGAGTACTCCCGCGCCAAGGATGACATGTTCACCTACACGGACACGGAAGACTGTCCCTGGTTCGTGGTCGATGCCGACGACAAGCGCCGGGCTCGGCTCAACTGCATCGCCCACCTGCTCGGCAAGGTGCCCTACGAGGCGATCCACTACGAACCCATCAAGCTGCCCCCCATCAAGACAGAGGGGTACGAACGCCCGCCGCTGGCCAGCCAGACCTTTGTACCCGACATTACCGCCGAGCTGGAGGCCTGATCACCATCACCCTGCCTGCCATGTTTCCCGAACGGCAGGCAATAAAAAGCCGGTCTGACGACCGGCAAAAAGGCATTGAATACTAAGGAAAACCAGCGCAAAAAATCAGGTACGAATGTACTTGGCGGTACGAGGGAACGCCTGCTCTTTGGCGTCAAACAGATAACAGGCTTCAGCCGGGATACCCACGCTGTAGGTCTGACCGGTTGCCACATCCACGTCCGAGGTGGCCTTGACGGTAAAGTCGTGACCATCCACATCCATATAAACGAAGGATTCCGCGCCCAGGTGTTCAGCCACCTGCACTATCCCGCTCACCTTGCTGTGAGCATGGGGGTGATCGAGCGGGAACAGATGCTCGGGACGAATACCCAGCTCTACCTTGTCACCGACCGAGCCACGACGGGCATCGACCCGCGCCCGCACCGTATCGCCGGAGGTGAGTTTGACCACACACTCCTGCTCGCCAATCTCCAGCAATTCGCCCGACAGGAAGTTCATCTTGGGTGAGCCGATAAAGCCCGCCACGAACTTGTTGTCCGGGTTGTGGTAGAGATCAAGCGGGGTGCCGAACTGCTCCAGGTTGGTTTGGGCCTCGCCCTTGAGCGGGCTCAGCACCACGATGCGGTTGGCCAGTGTCATGGCTTCCACCTGATCGTGGGTCACGTAGATGATGGTGGAGTTGAGCTCCTTGTGCAGCTTGGCGATCTCGATGCGCATCTTGACCCGCAGGGCGGCATCCAGGTTGGACAAGGGTTCGTCAAACAGGAACACCTGCGGCTGCTGCACTATGGAGCGACCTATGGCCACCCGCTGGCGCTGACCGCCGGAGAGCGCCTTGGGTTTTCTGTCCAGCAATGGCTCAAGCCCCAGGATTTCGGCGGCGCGCATCACCCGCTTGTGGATGTTCTCCTTGTCCATCTTCTTGAGCTTGAGGCCAAAGGCCATGTTCTCGTAGATGTTCATGTGCGGATAGAGAGCGTAGGACTGGAACACCATGCCGACGTTGCGCTCAACCGGCGGCACGTCGTTCATGTAACGACCGCCGATAGTCAGCTCACCGCTGGTGATGTCTTCCAGACCTGCGATCATCCGCAGCAGGGTGGACTTGCCGCAGCCGGACGGGCCGACGAAGACGATGAACTCCCCTTCCTTGATGGCCAGGTTGATGTTGCGCAGCGTGTCCTTGTGGACCGCCGGATCGTAGTTCTTGCGAACGTTGTTGAGTACTACTTCAGCCATGACGAGCTCCGCTCTTGAATCTTTGCAAATCGTGACGGCGGGGGAGTCAGCTCCCCCGGCCATAAACTTAACCTTTCACACCACCGGCGGTTAGGCCACCAACCAACCAGCGCTGCGCCATCAGGAAGACCACAGTAATTGGCAGCCCCGACAGGACGGCTGCAGCCGCAAAGTCACCCCACAGATAGTTCTGCGGATAGAGGTATTGCTGGGCACCGACCGCCAGGGTCAGGTTGTTCACATCCTGCAGCAGGATGGAGGCCACGGGCACCTCGGTGATGGTTCCGATGAAGGCCAGAATGAACACCACCGCCAGAATGGGGACCGACAGGGGCAACAGGATCAGACGGAACGCCTGCCACGGGGTCGCACCATCGATGGCTGCCGCCTCTTCCAGCGAGGAGTCTATGGTCTCGAAGTAGCCCTTGATGGTCCAGACGTGCAGCGCTATGCCGCCCATGTAAGCCAGGATAAGGCCACCGTGGGTGTTGAGACCCAACCAGGGCACATAGTCACCTATCTTGTTGAACAGCGCATAGATGGCCACCAGTGCCAGCACGGCCGGGAACATCTGGAAGATCAGCATCCCTTGCAATATGGTCTGCTTGCCGCGAAAACGCAGGCGGGCAAACGCATAGGCACAGGTGGTCGACAACGTCACTATCATCAGGGCCGTGATGCCGGCGATCTTGATGGAGTTCCACAGCCAGGTCAGCACGGGGAACGGCGGCGGCGTTATGCTGCCGTCGGCGTTGGTGATGGACATGCCCAGCGCCAGCTTCCAGTGATCCAGGGTCGGATCGGAGGGGATGATTTCCCCCACCGAGAAATTGCCGTTACGAAACGAGATGGCGATGACCATGATCACCGGGAAGATGATCAGCGCCAGGAAGGCCCACATGACCAGGTGGGTTGCCCACACCCGGTATTTGACTGATTTGGGTTGTACGATAGCCATTGAGAAGCCTCCTTACTGTTGCTTGTCGGCTTTGGACAATTTCAGGTTGAGCAGTGCAAGCGCGCCGACGATCAGGAAGATGGCGGTAGCGATGGCACTGGCCAGACCGTAGTCCTGACCACCCGAGCCCTGGAACGCAATCCGGTAGGTGTAGTTCACCAACAGATCCGTGGTACCGGCCGGGGTACTGGCGCCTATGATGTCCGGTGCTCCGTTGGTCAACAACTGTATGAGTACGAAGTTGTTGAAGTTGAAAGCAAAGGATGCAATCAGCAGCGGAGTGAGCGGCTTCATCAAGAGCGGAACCGTGATCTTGAAGAAGTTCTGCACAGGGCCGGCACCGTCCATGGCGGACGCCTCGTAGAGATCATCCGGAATGGCTTTGAGCAAGCCCATGCAGAGGATCATCATGTAGGGGTAGCCAAGCCAGGTATTGACGATGAGGATCATCACCTTGGCCAGGAAGGGGGTGGTGTACCAGTCCGGCTTGATGCCGAACGCCGCTTCCAGAAACAGGTTGATCTCGCCGAAGTTCTGGTTGAACAAGCCCTTGAACACCAGGATGGAGATAAACGCCGGTATCGCATAGGGCAGGATCAGCATGACCCGGTAGAAGCCGCGACCTCTGAGCTGTTCCCACTGCACCAGACATGCCATCACCATGCCGATGGCCAGGGTGAAGCCCACTGAGCCGGCGGAGAAGATCACAGTCCAGACGAAGATCTGCATGAAGGGACCCTGGATACCCGGGTCTGTCATGATGCGCACGAAGTTTTTCCAACCCACGCTCACCACGAAACCGGGGGCCATGCCCTTGCCGACAAACTGTCCCTGCTCGTCGATGTATTGATAGAATCCGGTGTCACCGTTGGGCAGCATCAGCTCGCCGGTCTGGGTGTCACGCAGCAGGTTGCTGTCCTTGATCACCACGCCGGATTTGAGCACGGCGCCATCCATCAGCCGGGTGTACTGCTGCTTCTGGGCGGCAAACTTGCGCAGGCTGCTCAGGGTCAGGTGAATGCCACCTTCCGGCAACACCAGATCCAGCGCGCTCAGGTGAGTGCGATGATCGACGATGGCACGAATGGGGGCCACCTTGTCCACGGCCTCTTCTGCCAGAGGCTGCAACTGAACAACCTGGACCGCGTCATGGACTCTGCCCTCGCGGACAGCCAGTTCACGGGCCTTGTTGTTCATCAGAGTAAGGGGTTGACTGATAAAGGCTTGGTCGTCCTGTTTCAGCAACAGCTGAAACTGATTGTTCTCACCACCCAGAAGGGTGAAATCGAATTCACCGCCAGCCACCTTGTAGCTTTTTTTCAGATGGTAATCCCGTGCCTGCTCAAGGGAGAGCAAGTTGGATCCCGAATAGTTGGTGAAGGCGATGCCGATCGTGTAGGCAAGAGGGAAGATGATAAACACAACCATGCCAGCCACACCGGGGAAGATATAGCGGTGGGCATAAGTCTTCTTGTTCATGAAGACATACAGACCGACGGACACCACCACCAGATCGAGCAGAGCGAATACCCACTCACCGCTGGCGTACATCATCACGGCCGCATAACCGTTGAGGATGGCTACCAGAGCAGCGATGGTCCACTTAAGCCAGGTGTGCTTATCCTTCGGACCGGCATAGGATTCAATAGAAGGTACTACTTCCATGCCAATTAACCTTTATAACGCCAAGAGAGATTTGAGAGAGTGGGAGGCCGTTGCGGCCTCCCGGGTAGTGCATGCTTACTGAACGATACGCTTGGCAGCGGTATCCAGGGCTTCGTCAACGCTCTGACGGCCGGAGGTCACGTTCTTGAGGGCAGTTTCGAAGGAAGACCAGAAACGGCTCATCTCAGGCACGGACGGCATCGGCTCGCCATTCTGGGCGTTCACCATGGTTGCCTTGATGTGCGGATCGGATTCCAGGGTCTTCTGGAAGGACTTCAGTGCCACGGCACCCAACGGCTTGTCGGCGTTGACCGGCGCCAGACCAGCATCGGTCAGCAGGTAGTTTTCCAGGAACTCGATAGCCAGATCCTTGTTCGGGCTGGCGGCGTTGATGGTCGCACCCAGTACGCCAACGAAGGCTTTGGCCGGGTTGCCCTTCAGGGTCGGCAGGGACGCTACACCGTACTTGATGCCGCTCTTGTCCAGGTTGCTCCAGGCCCAGGGACCGTTGATCATCATGGCCACTTCGCCCTTGTTGAACTTGGCGTCCATCACACCGTAGTCGATGCCTTTTTCCAGGTGACCGGATTTGATCATCTCGGAGATGTAGCCAACACCGGCCTTGGCACCTGCGTTGTTCACGCCGGTATCTTTCACGTCATAACCGGTAGCGGTTTTCTTGAAGGCATAGCCACCGTTGGCAGCCACCAGCGGGTAGCTGAAATAGGGGGTGTCATAGGCCCACATGATGGCGCGCTTGCCATTTTTCTTCAGCGCTTCGTCGATCTTGGCGATCTCTTCGAAGGTTTTCGGCGGCTCGGGCAGCAGATCCTTGTTATAGATAAGGCTCACGGCTTCTACCGCAACCGGATAACCGTAGGTCTTGCCATCCACTGCCATGGCATCCCAGGCGAACTGTTCAAACTTGGCTTTGGTGGCTGCGTTCGGGGTAACAGGTACCAGCAGACCGGCCTTGACCCACTCACCGTAACGGTCGTGAGCCCAGAAGAAGATGTCCGGACCGTTGCCGGTGGCAGCGGCTTGCTGGAATTTCACTTCCACCTGATCAGGGTGAGCAACCGTCACCTTGATGCCGGTTTCGGCTTCAAACTTCTTACCTACTTCAGCCAGACCATTGTATCCCTTGTCACCGTTAATCCAGATGGTCAGTTGACCTTCGTCAATGGCGGCAGTGGCAGAGCAAGCCACGCCCAGAGTAGCCAGACCGATCAGGGATGACAGCAATTTCTTTTTCATGAGCCTTTCCTTGTATTAGTTCCGCGCTGTAAGAGCATTGTGTGCGAGATGAATATTATCCCAAGCCGCTACTGCCTCACATGACGCAACTCGCATTTTTGAAATGCAATTACGTATTTTCTTCCAGAAAGTTATGAAAACATTTTCTTATTTCAGGGGGTTATCGCCATTTATTGGCATATTTCTCGCCAAAAACAGAAATTAAATTACCAAATGGAAATAAAAAAACACAAATGAAAGGGTTTTCACTGCATTGAAAACCCTTTCACGGTGGTTATTCTGTTTAAATTGTTAACAAAGCACCGAGTTGGTTTCGAGGCGACTTACCCCCTTAAATAAAAAGACACCGCAGCGAAGTGCGGTGTCTTTTTGCCAAAAATGGAAAGCAGATCACATTACGACTGGCGCAGCAGCTGATCCTTGAGATTCGGTGGCACGCCGCGAATGGTCAGGGTATCTGTCTGGGGATCGTAAAACACCCGGCTGTTCAGCAATTTCTGCTCGAAGCTCAGGGTCAGACCGCCACCGGAGCCGACGAACTTGGTCAGGCCGCGCAGGGTGGAGCGATCTGCGGGGAAGCGCTCTTCCAGCTCATACTCCTGACCGATGAAGCTGTAAAAATCGAGATCGCCGTCACCGGGTAATTCTGCGGAGAGCTCCTTGATTTCGATCTCTTCACCTGCGCTGGCCTGCTCGGTGCAATATTTGAAGACCTGCTTCTTGTAGTCGTTGCGCTCGGCCGCTTCGAGCTGACGACTGTCGCAATAATCGTCCACCGCCTGCAGCAATCCCTTATTTTGGATCTTGGCATCCATCCCCTCGCGGGCACCCAGCAAGTCCATGAAAAAGTCCCCCAGTTTGCGACCGACCCGCCCCTTGCTGAAGGTGATATAGCGGCGAGAGTCTGGCTGGGTTTTCCATTCGGTCAAATCGATGCGGGCCACCAGATTGAGCTTGCCGATATCCAGATAATGGATATGGCGCAAGTCCAGCGCCTCGCTGACGGTGACGCTTTCCTTGCCTTCCAGCAGGGCGACCATCAGGTAATCGACCCCCACATAGTTGTATTTGGCAAACAGCAATACACCCTGTTCGTCGAGGGCGTGATCCACCAGGTTCTTGACCAGCAGCTGGGTCATATTGACCGAGAAGGGGACGAATTCGAGCTGATCGCCGAGCAGCTGCTCAAGGGCAATGCGAAAGGCGGGAGAAGGCTGCTTGGGAGCTTCCTCACCGTCGGCCAGCTCGGCGACGGCGGCTTCGGGGTCAGCGAAAAAGCCAAAGCCCTTGCCACCCTTGCCGTTGTAAATGCGATGCAGCTCCGCCATCAGCCCCTGAACCGCCTCATCAGCAGGCAGGGTCTGGCTGCGGGTGTCGGCGTGAGGTTGACCATCGCCGCCCTGGCGCAGGGAGTGAAGAATGATCTTGTCGATATCGAGACTCATGTCACAAAGCCATAGTGTTAGCCGAAAGGGTGAAGTATTATAAGGCGCTTTGAACCGAGATGAACTGAAGATTATGCCCATCGTATCAAAGTACACAAACCAGCAATTTGATGACCTGATGAATGACCTGATCACTGTACTGGAGAAGCACAAGGCGCCAGTCGACCTCAGCCTCATGGTGCTGGGTAACGTGACGACCAATATCATCAACAGCATGGCCCCGGCACAACGCCAGGCGATCACTGAAAAATATGTCCAGGCACTGACTTCCTCGGTCGACACTCGCCACGACACTCACTGAGTCGCCGCCTTTTTTTGACGTTTCTCAAAGCAGATGGATCACTATGGTCGAAACCGGCAACCCCTATCGTGATAATGTCTCTCGCCTGATCACCTGGGGGCATTGGTTCTCCTTCTTCAACATCATTCTGGCCATGCTGATTGCCACCCGCTATCTGGGTGCCATCAGCTGGCCATCGACCACGCTCGGCGTGACCTATCTCATCATCAGCTGGATAGGTCACTTCTCGTTTCTGAGCTTTGTCACCTACCTGTTGACCATATTCCCGCTGAGTTTCGTGCTGCCCAAAGAGAAGCTGCTGCGCTTCATTTCGGCCATCATCGCCACCCTGGCGCTGGTGCTCCTGCTCATCGACACTCAGGTGTTCCAGCTGTTCAAGTTCCACTTGAATGCTCAGGTGTGGCAGTTGCTGCTGGATCAGGCCCAGACCGAGGAAGGCTCGATCTGGAGCATCATCTTCGTGGCGGTGCCAACCATCTTCCTGCTGCAACTGCTGCTGTCAGCCTATGTGTGGCGCAAGATCAACAAGCGCAAGCGCCGTCAGTATGGCAATCAGGTGGGGCTGGCCCTGCTGGTCTGCTTCATTCTGACCCACGTGGTCAACAGCTGGGCCGATGCTACCCTGTATCAGCCCATTACCATGCAGCGCGCCAACTTCCCGCTCTCCTACCCCATGACCGCCAAGAGCTTCCTGGCCAAGCACGGCTGGCTGGACCTGGATCAGTACGAGAAGAAGGCTGAATCCCAGGATGGCGAGAGCGAGAGCCGCTTGCGCTATCCCCTGCGCCCGCTCAGCGTCAACGCCCCCATTACCCACAAGAACCTGCTGGTGGTGGTGGTGGATTCGTTGCGAGCCGACATGCTCAACAGCATCAACATGCCCAATCTGCAGCGTTATGCAGACAGCCATCTCAATTTCCGCAACCACATGAGTGGCGGCAATGACGATGTGATGGGAATGTTCAGCCTCTTCTATGGCCTGCCCGGCCACTATTACGACGACATCCGCAACGACAAGACACCGCCGGTACTGTTCGACGAGATGCTGCGCCAGGATTACCAGTTCGGCCTGTTTGGCGCACTGGAAGATGCGCAGCAGTATCGCCAGAGCATCCTCTCCGGTCTGCGCAAGCAGGTGTTTGTCTCCGAGCAGACCAATGATCAGCTGCTGATCGGTGACTGGCAGCAGTGGCTCGCCAAGCGCTCGCCGGACAGACCCTGGTTCTCGCTGGTCTATCTGTCGAGCCCCGGTGATTACCAGCTGCCGGCCGACATGAAGGGCCCCTTCCAGCCCGAGCTGACCAAGTTCAATCCGGCCACCGCTTATCAGGCCAAAAACCTGCAGAAGCTGGAGAACCGTTACAAGAACACCGTCTTCTACACCGATCAGTTGCTGGAACAGATGCTGAGCCAGCTGCAACAGCAGGGCCTGAACGAGCAGACCATAGTCGTGGTGACCTCCAACCACGGTCAGGAGTTCAACGATACTCGCAGCAACAGCTGGGGTTATGGCACCAACTACTCGCCCTATCAGGTGCAGGTGCCTTTCGTGCTGGCCTGGCCGGGCAACGACACCCTGGCACAGAGCCAGTTGAGCAGCCATCTGGATCTGGTGCCCACCCTGATGCAGGGCATGCTGGGGGTGCGTAACCCGGCGCGGGACTACAGCACAGGCCGCAGTCTGTTCGACAACAGCCCGCGCAACTGGCTGCTGGCCGGGGATCAGCGTGATTTTGCCATCTATCAGGGCAACACCATCACCCACTTCAACAAGCAGGGTGACTTTGAACTGCTGGAGCGCAACAGCTACCGTCCCATCAAGCACGGCACCCCCGACATGGGTGTCATGATCCAGGTGATGAACGAGCTCAACCGCTTCTATCGCGCCCCCTGACGGCCAGAAAACCACAACTCACCAAGCCCGCTCCCGTAGCGGGCTTTTTATTGCGTGCAGCACGGGCCGGAAAACAACACCTGGCATCTATGCCCAAGGGAACCCATAGGGGACGGGTTTACTGCCCAGACAGATAGCCCTCTTCTCCCCTTCATGTTCTCACTTGCCGGCGCAAACGTTCTTCTTTTCACTACTGACTCTTCCATCAAAAATATCAATCTGATCAAGATCATAAAAACAAAATGATAATGATTATCAATCATTGATCTGGATGGACCACTCTGTAATAATCCGCGCCCTTCAGGCTCAAATAACAATCATTCTCAAAATGAAAATACTGCTGCACTACTGGCCCATGCTGCTGTCCGGCACAGCGCTGGCCGCCAGCGATCAGACCCAACTCGATGGGACTGGTACCCCTGCTCACCTCAAGGCGCGCGAGACCATAGTGGTCAAGGGCCAGCGGGTCGAACAGAAGCTGTCCGATATCTCGGGCGCCATCACAGTCATCACCGAAGAGGACCTGGATCGCCAGGTCGCCACCGAACTCACAGACGTGTTCAAGAACGAACCCGGCGTATCTGTGACCGGCTCGGCAGGGCGTCCGCAAAACATCAGCATCCGCGGCATTGGCGGCAACCGGGTGTTGATCATCAAGGATGGGGTCAGGGTCAGCGACGGCTTCGGCGCCGACGACCTCAACGACAAGGTGGGCCGTTTCAGCTTCGATCTGGATGACGTCAAGCAGATTGAGGTGGCCAAGGGGGCCGGCTCCGCCCTGCACGGATCAGACGCCATCGGCGGCACCATCGTCATCTCCACCAAGCAGCCGGAGGATTATCTGCAGGGGCAGGATGCCTACCTCAGCAGCAAGATCCTACACGATGGCAGCAGCGACAAGCAGAAGTTGAGCGCCACCGGTGCCGCCCGCTGGGCTGAAACAGAACACCTGCTGCGCGTCTCCGGCTGGCAGGGGCACGAGACCGCCAACTATGACGAGAGCCGCATCCCGGCGGATCTGGATGGCCTGAGTGCCTCCACCAGCTCTCGTTTCATCCTGAACGAGCACCACCTGCTGCGCCTCGAACTCGACTACTTCGAGGACAACGCCAAGCGGGATCAGGGGCCGCGCGAAGTCCCCCAGCCCGATGGCAAATGGCAGGTCCGCCAGTATCGCGAGGACAGTACCCAGCGCTCCCAGGGCGCCAAGCTGAGCTGGGAGGCGCGCAGTCTCGACCATCTGCTGGCGGATCAGTTCACCTTGAGCCTGCACGGCAATCATGCCAAGAACAGCGCCAACAAACGCAGCCTGCTGCAAAATGACCTGCTGAGCGGCTATCCCCGCTATCGTAGCGAACGGGAACTGGCCACCTTCACCGAGGATCTGCTCGGCGGCGAGCTGGACATTCGCCGAGATCTGACGACCGGCGCCATCGAACACAAGCTGAGCTATGGCGTCGAACTGGAGCGCGCAAGCCACGAGCGACCGGTCGACAAGCTGACCTTGGAGGCGGGCATTCCCCAGCCCGGCCAATCCGCCCCCTTCAGCAGCGCCCGCACGGACCGCGCCGGCATCTGGCTGGGGGATGTGGCGAGCCTCGGGCAATGGCAATTCACCCCCACACTGCGCATGGATCACCAGTGGCTGAGCCCGCAAGATGGCAAGGGCGCCAGCAACCATAGCTGGCACCTCTCCCCCAGTCTGGCCACCAGCTACCGCTTCAACGATCAGTGGCGCAGCTGGCTCAGCTATGCCAACGGTTTTAGTGCCCCCTCCTACGACAAGGTGTACGGCAATATTCCCCACTACTTTGCCCTGCCACCGTTCGAGATCATCGCCAACCCGGACCTCAAGGAGGAGACCAGCCACAGCTTCGAGTGGGGTGTGAGCGGTAAAGGGGATGAGTGGAGCATCAAGCCGGCCCTCTTCTACAACCGCTACTACAACTTCGTCGACTGGCGCCAGGTAGGCTTCCGTCTGCGGGACGGCGTCATGCTGCGCCAATACCGCAACGTGGCCAAGTCCGAGACCTGGGGCGCCGAGATCGCCGCCAGCTACTGGCTGACCCAGCAGTGGGAACTGGCCACCAAGTTCGGCTGGGTGGATGGCAAGGACAGCCAGGGCGAGTCACCGCGCAACCTGACCCCGCTGGAGGGCAATACCCGCCTCAGCTATCAGGCCAACGACTGGAGCCTGGGGCTGCAAGCCGACTATGCCGCCGCCATGAGCCGGGTGCCCACTTGCGGCAACAGCCTGACCCAGCAGCAGAGCGAGTGCATGAAGAGTGCGGGCTGGCTCAGCTTCGCCCTGACCGCTGACTGGCAGATCACAGACGCCCTCAAGGCCAACCTCAAGCTCGATAACCTGCTCGATACCCGTTACACCCGCTATCAGGATGTGGCCGGGCAGGAAGCGGGCAGCGATGCGGGACTCTATACCCAGACGGGCCGCTACCTGAGCGCCAGCCTGCGCTACACCTTCGTGGGGATCTGATGCACGCGCTATTGATAATGACGGCTCTGCTGGCCAATCCGGTGGCGGCCTCACCCAGCGAGGCCGCGGGCATGACGGCAACCACCACGGCGCCACAGAGCGCGCCAGCCATTGCCAAGCGTCCCCTGCTGATGAAGGGCAAGGTAGCGCGGTGGGATCCCTATGGCGGCTGGCGCGACGACAGCCGCCAGGATCCCGCCCTGCTGGCCATGCTGGCCGAGCAGAACCGCTGGACCGAGCAGCAGCTCGCCAGCCAGCGGCCGCTGGAGCAGGCGCTGCAAGCCGAGTGGCAGGCGCAATCGCGCGGCGAGCCCATGCCCGCCGAGTGGCACAGTGAAGCGGGCAGTCAGTGGCGAATGGAGGCCGATGGCAGCCTGTGGCAGCGGACCAGCGACCAGGAGCCGCCCCGTCAGCGACTGGCGCCGCGCCAACCCGCAAGCGGCTATTACGAGCTCGCCGGCTGGGCACTGCACCCGAACGGACGCTGGCTGGCCCTGGCCGAAGACCTTCGCGGCGATCTGGACTACCGCATCACCCTGCTGGATCTGGATAGCGGCAAGACCCTGACCACCCTGGCGCGCAGGGCAGCCGATCTGCTCTGGAGCCTGGACGGCAAGACCCTCTACACCCTTGCCAATGAGCGCCGCACCCTGCGCCCCTGGCAGCTGTGGGCCTGGCAGGATGGCAAGGAGCGGCTAGTACACCAGGAGGCCAATCCCGCCTGGCTGCTCAGCCTCTATGGCACCACGGACAAGCGCCACCTGCTGCTGCAGAGCAACAACCACGACAGCTCGGAGCAGTACTTGCTGGACGAGGGGACCCCCTCTCTGCTCAAGGCCCGTCAGGCCGGTGTCGAGTACTACCTGGATACCCAGGGGGAGCGAGTGCTCATCAAGAGCAACAAAGATGGTGCCCTCGGCCTTTATCAGGTGACCGGTCTGGCACAGGTGGCCGAGGGGCACTGGCAACCCCTCTGGTCCGGCGAAAACAAGAGCCTGGAGAAGTGGCGCCTGTTTGCCGACCATACGGTCCTGCAATACCGCAAGGCAGGGGACGACTGGCTCGATGTGCTGGATTCAAGCGGCCAGCTCAGCCAGCGCGTGCATCTCACCGAGGGAGCTGGCACGGCCTGGATCCAGGGCGCTCATGACCCGGCCAGTCAGCAGATCCTGATCCGCAGGCAAGGGATGGCCGAGCCGCCCCACCAGCGCTGGCTCAATCTGGCCAGCGGTCAGTGGCAAGCTGGCGCCCAGGCGCAGGCACCCTCCCCCTACCGCAGCGAGCGACGCTGGGTGGTGGGCAAGGACGGCGTCAAGGTGCCCGTTTCTCTGGTGTGGCGCACCGACATCATCAAGCCCAAGGCGCTGCTGCTCTACGGCTACGGCGCCTATGGCACCCCCATGCGCCCCTACTACCAGCCTCAGGTGCTGAGCCTGCTGGATCGCGGTTTTGTCTACGCCATCGCTCACGTGCGCGGCGGCGGCATGCTGGGAGACGACTGGTATCTGGCAGGGCGTGGCCAGCAAAAACAGCACAGCGTGGACGACTTCCTGACCGTGGCCGAGGCGCTGGCCCGGGATCCGGCCATCGATCCCGCCCGGCTGTTCGCCATGGGCGGCAGTGCCGGCGGTCTGCTGGTGGCGGCGGCGCTCAATCAGGCACCAACCCGCTTTGCCGGCGCCGTGTTGCAGGTGCCCTTTGTCGATCTGCTCGGCACCATGAGCGATCCCGAACTGCCGCTCACCCGCCAGGAGTACGCCGAGTGGGGCAATCCGGCCATTCCCGCCGACTATGCTGCCATGCGTCGCCTGAGCCCCTATGACAACCTGCAACGGCAGCCCTATCCCCCGGTTTACGTGACCGCCGGACTGCACGACAGCCAGGTGCCTTACTGGGAGCCGCTCAAATGGGTCGCCCGGCTGCGGGAGCACAGTACAGGCACGGGCCCCTATCTGCTGAGCACGGCTCTCGACAGCGGCCACCAGGCCAGTGCCGGCAAGGCCCACCAGCAGGCCGCGCGAGAATATGCCTTCCTGCTCACCCTGGCTGGCGTTACCCGCTGATGGCGCATCCTTTTCTCATTTTGTGTTGGAGTAAACCATGAAACCCTCTTCCCTGGCCCTCTGGCTGGCGGCAACCTTGCTCTCACAGCCTCTGCTGGCGGCCGAGTTGCAGTTCGTCGATGAAAAACCCATTACCACCACGCCGCAGCAGTGGCTCGAGCAGCGCCTCGGCGTCACGCTCGCCCCCGACTACGACAGGGCCAGCCTGCTCGGCCATCACTACAGCTTCCGCCAACTGGTCAACGGCCTGCCGGTGGCCACCATACAAGCTGCCGTCAGCGTCGACAAGACCGGCAAGCCCTGGCGCCTCTATCACAACAGCCGACCGCTGCAGAGCAGTGAGCCAGGCTGTGATGCCAGCGGCAACCTGGATCCCCTGCTCAGCCAGTTGCGCGATGCGGGCAACAAGATCGACCCGCAGGGAGCGGTCGAAGCCTGGTACTGGCGCGACGGCGACACTCTGGTGCCCGCCCTGCGCCAGCGGGTGCGCGAACACCAGGCAGGCAACGCCAAGGCTACCTATGTACAGCTGTTCGCCAGTTGCGACGGCAGCCGGGAGCTGGGCCGCTGGATGGATGCGGCCAGCACCCAGGCCAGCCGCACCGCAGAGGTGGGGGATGTCGTCGTCGAGGCGCGGGTGTTCGACCCGGATCCCCGCACCCAGCTGCAAGACGCCAGCCTGGTCTGGCACGACGAACTGGTACTGGCGGACGCCGCCTATCAGGACAGAGTTCCCCTGCCGGTCACACTGCAAGGGGGACGCTATCTGCTGAGCGGCCCTCACGCCCGGGTAGTGGATGCCATGGAGCCCGATACCGCGCCTTTCAGCAGTGATGATCAGCAGGCATTCCGGTTGACCCGGGACGATCGGGGCTTTGCCGACATCAACGCCTATTACCACCTTGACTTGGCCCAGCGCCACATCAAGAAGCTGGGCTTTACCGGGCTCATCCCCGGGGCCCTCGACATAGATACAGAGGCCGGCTATCAGGACAACTCCCTCTATGACCCGTTCGAGCGCAGGCTGGAGCTGGGCCGCAGCGGCGTGCCCGATGCCGAGGATCCCATGGTGATCTGGCACGAGTTCGGCCACGCTGTGCAGCACCACATAGTGCCGGATCTCGGGGAGGAGGCAGACTGGGGCGCCATCGGCGAGGGCTTCAGCGACTACCTGGCCGCCAGCCACCGCCAGCGCAGCGAGGCGGGTCGCCAGTTCGAACCGACCATGGTGTTCAACTGGGATGCCCGTTTTACCGACCGCACCCCGCGCCAGCTGGATGATCTGCGTGCCCGCTACCACCCGGACTACAGCTACCCGGCCCACCGCACCATCAACGGCAGCAACGGCGATCAGTTGTGGGGCACACCGCTGTTCCAGGCCCTGCTGGCGTCGGTGACCGAGCATGGCGAAGGGGCCCGGGACGAGTTTGACCGCGTCATCATCGAATCCCACTTCGGGCTGGGCCCGGCCATTCGCATGCCACAGCTGGCCCGCATCACAGTGGACACGGCGGCGCGGCTCTACCCCGCCCGTCACTACGCCAGCCATCTGGAGCACGCCTTCCGTCAGCACGGCCTCTTGCTGGCGCCGGTCAATATCGCGCTGGCCGAGGGCAGCGCCATCGAGCTGGGACAGCGTCAATCCGTACAGGTGACACTCACCAATCAGGGCTCGGCGCCAGTGACCCTCAATGAGCTGACCCTGACCCTGCCCGCCGGGCTGCAGGCCGATCCCTACCAATGGCAAGCCACCACACTGGCGGCAGGTGCCAGTACCACCACCACGCTGCGACTGCTGGCCCAGAGCCCGCTGGCCTGCGGTGATGAGGTGAGCCTGCCGGTAAGCCTCGTCATGACGGGGACCAGTCCGACCGAGCGCCAGTGGCAGCAGCCACTGAGCCTGCCCATAGGCACGCCCATCATCAGCCGCGCCACTGGCCAGCCGCTGCTCCTCAGCGATGCCCAGAGCGAGGAAGTACGCGGCTTGAGCCAAGCCAGCCTGCTGCTGGAGAAGACCAACGCCAAAGTGAGCGAGCAGTTGCAACTGACCCTGGATCTGCAACACGACGCCCTGGATGAGCTGGAAATTTGGCTCAACTCCCCCTCCGGCACCCGCATCCAGATCTGGGACAAGGGCTACAGCCCACTGCCACGGCTGAAAGGCGTCTTCCCTACCGAGCTGCTGCCCCTGCAAGCCTTCACCCCCTTGCTGGGAGAGCCGCTGGCCGGCAGATGGACGCTGGAAGTGGTGGACAGCAAACCCGGGCATCAGGGCCGCATCAATGGCTGGAGCATCAGCCAGCGCATCGGCGCCCAGTGTGGTGAACCCATAGCCCCGCCGGATGACGGCATCATCCACTTCCCGGTGGACGACAGCAGTGGCGGCGGTGCGGCCAACCTGCTCTGGCTGCTGCCGCTGGCGATCTGGCGCCGCCTTCGCCAGCGCGGCTGAGTAACCCACCCATATATAAGAAGGGGCCCTGGCCCCTTCCCAAGGACAAGAGATGAATCCAACCTATTCCCGCCTGGCCTGCCTGCTGGCCCCCCTGCTCACCGCCTGCGGTGGCGGCGGCTCGGATGAGGCGCCGCTGGCGGCACCTGCCTATACCCTGAACGTCAATCTGCCCGAGAGTGGCACCCTGTGCGTCAATCTCAACCAGAATACCCGCTGTGACGAGGGGGAGCCCAGCGTCAGCGGCGTGGCCGGTGCCCGTCAGCTGAGCGGCACCTCCCCCGCCTTGCTGACCAGTCCGCTGCTGTTCCTGCCAACCAACCCGGCAGCGCCGGCGCTGCTGCATCCGGCCGCCCGACTGGATGGCCAGACCCTGACCCCCAGCCTGCTCAGCACCCTGTTGCAAAGCCGCATCGCCGAGGGACATCCGCCCAAACAGGCACTCGACGAGATGTTGGCCGCGCTGGCGCCGCTGCAACCAGGTCAAGGGCTGGCCGCCCTGTCGCAACTGGCCGACTTCAACCTGGCGCTGGGGCAACGGCTGCTGGCGGTGCTCGATGCAGAGCCGGAGATATCGGACCTTTCGCCCGTCCTCCTGCAAGCCGTGGTGTGGCCGGCCCTCGGCAGCCTGCTGCCCGAGCTCGCCAGCCACTTTGCCCAGCACGGCGAGCTGACCAGCCTGCAAGAGAGCGTCACCCGCCTGCTGCAACAGCAATACTCCCATCCCCTGGTCACCGGCGGCGGCGTCACTACCTACACGGATGGTGTCGACTACCTGCTCACCGAAGAGCCCGCCGACCACCCGGGCCAGGAAGCCAGCTTGGGCAAGGCCCCCTTGCGCTATCGCAAGCTGGATGGCAAGGGCCAGCCCCTGCCGGATGACGCCCCCCAGTGGGAATGTGTGGAGGATCTCACTACCCGCCTCGTCTGGGAGAAGAAGCTCGATGATCCTGCCAGCCCCCGCGATCTGCACCGCACTTTCGCATGGGAGCTTGGCGACTATCACCCCACCCAGCAGGAGCTTGACTACGCCTGCCCGCAAGGCGAGGCCATCTGCACTACACAGCAATATCGCCAGTGGCTCAACACCCAGCAGCTGTGCGGCATCAGCAGCTGGCGCATGCCCCACTCGCGCGAGCTGATGAGCCTGCAACACTACGGCTCGCTCGCCCGCCAGTATGGCCAGCTGGTCACCATGGATGTGCGCTACTTCCCCGATGTCGGCACCACCACCAAGGATTTCAGCGGCTACTACTGGAGCCAGACCCTGACCCCGTCCCGTCGGCTGGAGAGCGCCCCCCTGAGCGCCATCGCCCATATCTTCCTCGGCGATGACGCCGGCACCGACTACGCCACCACAGTTCAAAACAGCGATGATGCCAACGGTCTGCAACTGCGACTGGTGGCGGAGGTAACCCGATGAACCGATTGATGCTGACCCTGCTGCTGACCCTCGGCAGCCCTCTCGCCCTAGCCACCGCCATCTGCGACGACACCATGCCCAGAACCAGCCCCACCGCCCGCTTCATCGACCGCGGCAACGGCACAGTCACCGACAGAAGCACGGGCCTGACCTGGATGCGCTGCCAGCTTGGCCAGACCTGGCGCAACCAGAGCTGCAGCGGCGAGCCAACCCGGCTTTACTGGCAGCAGGCCCTGCTGACGGCAGAGCGGATCCGAACCGAACCGAGCCATACCCTGTACGGCTTTGGCGGCTACCGGGATTGGCGCCTGCCCACCATCAAGGAGCTGACCAGCGTGCTGGAGTCCGCCTGCTACAAGCCGGCGCTCAACGAAACCATCTTCCCCCGCGCCATGGCCGGTGAAGGGAAAGAGGTGAACGACGGTTACGTCTATCTCTGGTCCTCGACCCCGGTGCCGGCCAGCAAGAGCGTCGCCTATCTGGATATCACCAGCGGCGCCGTCGGCATGCGGGCGCCCGGCGCCTGGGCCAAACAGCTGCTCCTGGTGCGTTGATTGCGCGGGGGTGGCCACAGGATCCCGCTGAAAAGCGGATCCTTGTCCAGCCACCTCCGAGCTGTGCAAAAGCGCTGTACACCGAATGTGCGCCTTGTCAGAAAATAGCCAGAAGACGTCATCCTGTGCCGGATCTGGCAGGATTTGCACCCCGGATCGCTGGCATGAAACGGGCAGAGCGGTTAGTCTAGCGGCGTTGAACCAATCCCCATGAGGTACAGATGAAAACCGTATTGCGTTTTAGCCTGCTGGGCGCCTTGTTGCTGGGCGGCCATGCCTTCGCCGCCGAACCGAAAAAATTTGATATCAGCATGTTTCCGGCCGCCGAAGTAAACCAGGAACGTGTCGTGATCCGCCTGCCGGAAGTCGAGAACGAAGCCGACATGATGGTCGAGCTGCAGGTCGGAAAAAAAATGATGGTCGACTGCAATGTGCCGCGTTTCGCCGGCAACCTTGAGCAGCACAGCGTCAAGGGCTGGGGCTACAACTACCTGATGCTCGGCAAGGTATCCGACCCCATCAGCACCCTGATGGCCTGCCCGGATGTCCAGAAGAAAGAGACCTTCGTCCAGATCTACGGTCAGGGCTTCTTCGTTAACTACAACTCCAAGCTGCCGTTCGTGCTCTACGTCCCGCAGGAGTATGAAGTGCGCTACCGTCTGTGGCGTGCGGACAACCTGGCCCAGCCAGCCATGATAGAGTAAGTCTCTATCGAGACCAAACCTCCCGCTTTGGTTCATGAATGACACAAGATAGAGCGCCGAATGGCGCTTTATTTTTAACCAAATTTCGTCGCCCCAGACGGCCTAACCTTGACATAACCTGACATAACTCCGCTTTTTTTCTCGCTTTTTTGCTCCTGCCCTCCCCGAATGTCCACTGGATCATGGCTAAATCACTTTCGATGAAAATGATTTATCCATATAGTGAAAAAATTGATTTTGCACTCTGCGACGGCCTGATGATACTTGCCCGCAAAGGTCAAACTAACCAGAAAAAGAGCACTATGAGCTTCGAATCCGACAAGCGTTTCAACGACTTCAAACATTTTCCCCGTGGCCTGCGTCGCAGTGGTGAATTCACTGTTGCCGAAGCGGACAGTCTGGAAAAATACGGCACCGCCATGCTGGCGCTTTATCAGGGCAACCTGGCGCCGCGCGATGACGTAGAAAGCGCCTTTATCGAACAGGTCAAATCCGGCGCTGCCGGCAGCAATCCCCACGCCAAGGTGTGGTTCAAGTATCTGAAGGTGATAGGTCCCAAGCGCGTGCATCGTCTGTGCACAGTCGCAGGCGGCGCCAACGAGGAAACCGGCGGCGGTGGTTTTGACGGCGGCAACGGCGGCGGCAGCGACGAGTCCATCGATTAATGGATACCGAACTGCTTCGGACCTTTATCGAGGTCAGCAAGACCCGGCACTTTGGCCGGGCTGCTGAGAATCTCTACCTGACCCAGTCGGCGGTGAGCTTTCGGATCCGCCAGCTCGAGCAGCAACTCGGGGTCAGTTTGTTTGCCCGTCATCGCAACAACATCCGCCTGACCGCGTCCGGCGAGCGTCTGCTGCCCTATGCAGACGCCATCTTGCATACCCTGGGTCGGGCCAAGCAGGACGTGGCGCTCTCCCCCGGTTTCAGCCAGCAGCTCGCCATAGGCGCGCCCGCCGTGTTCTGGGAGCTCGATTTCAACGACTGGCTCAATCATGTCTATGCGCTGGCTCCCGGCCTCGCCGTGCGGCTCGAAACCGCATCCCGCGAGCACCTGTGCCGCCAGCTTCTGGAACGCTCCCTCGACTTGGCCCTGCTCTCCGAGCCAACCAAGATCGACGAGATTGCCCTGCATCCCATCGGCGAACTGGTGTTTGAACTGGTGAGCCGGGATAGCACAGCCAACGCCGACAGCCTGATGCAAATGCCCCACATTCACCTCGACTGGGGCACCAGTCTGGAGCCGCAACCCAGCCGCTTGCAGAGCCTGCAAAAAACCCCCGTGCTGCACTCGAGCTCCGCCAACATGGCGCTGCAGTTCGTGCTGGCCAATGGGGGTGCCGCCTATCTGCCACGGCGGATGGTGAGTCCCTTCCTGGAAAAGGGGCAGCTGCATCTGGTGGAGGGAGGCCAGCCACTGAGCCGCCCGCTCTACCTCGCCTATCTGGAGAAATCCGATCGTCGGGAGCTGATCGATCGGCTGCTGACCCTGCCCCTTGGCTGGGATGGCGCCGATCTGCGCTTGCCGCAGCCTGAATAACCTCGGGCGATAGCACAGACAGAAAAGGGGCCGAAAAGGCCCCTTTTTTATGGTGCTTGCGTGCAATTGCATCAGCCGTGCTGGCGACGATCGTTGGCCTGGGCCAGCAACATGCGGCTCTCGCGCAGAAACTCGTCGGCATGCTCGCCAAAAAAGCCGGATACCTGCGAGAAGGCATCGATAAAGCCGGCTCTGTCCCCCTGCTCCAAGAGCCCCAGCACCTCGCCGAAGTTCTGGTAGTAGCGGCGGATCATCGCCAGATTCTGCGGTGACGACAATATGATGTCGGCATAAAGCTCAGGATCCTGGGCAAACAACCGCCCCACCATGGCCAGTTCCAACCGGTAGATGGGGGAGCTTAAGTTAAGCAGGCGGTCGATGTTGGCCTGCTCCCGGGAGAGGTGCCAGCCATAGGCAAAAGTGGCGAAGTGGCGCAGCGCCTGAATGAGGGTCATGGCCTCGTCGTGGGCTTTGGCCTCAACTTGCTGCAAGCGCGCGCCCCAGATGGTCATCTGATCCAGCAACCACTGACTGGCGGCCGCATCACGGCCCTGACAGCAGACGATCACCTGCTTGGCAAGGCTCGCCACATCCGGTCCGAACATGGGATGCAGCCCCAGAACAGGACCTTTGTGCACTGCCAACATATGGGCAAGCGGCTCGCTCTTGACGCTGGTGACATCCACCAGCAGACAATCGGCGGGCAATGAACCGAGCCGGTCGATGATCTGGCAGGTGATGTCGATGGGCACGGCCACCATCACCAGACCCGCGTCGGCCAGGATCTCGTCAGCTCGCGGCCAGTCTGCTTGTTCTAGGGTCTCGACCCGGTAGCCGGAGAGGCTGAACATATGGCCGAACAAGCGGCCAAGTTGGCCCTGTCCGCCTATGATGACCACTTTGCCAAGATCCGGCTTCATGCACTTGAAGCCGGTGTCTTTTTCGCTGGCATAAGATTCACGCATGACCCGGCGCAGCACATCCTCGATGAGGTCCCCCGGCACCCCCAGCAGTTCGGCCTCGGTGCGACGGCGGGCCAGCATGCTCGCCTCCCTGTCCGGTGCATAGATGGGCAGGCCGTGGCGGCTCTTCACCTCACCCACTTCCCCCACCAGAGCCAGTCGTGCGGCCAGCAGATCGATCAGCTGTCTGTCCACCGCATCAATCTTGTCCCTGAGGGCATTCAACTCTTCAGCCATATCCAGTCCCTGCTGGCGCCGCTGGCGGCGGCGCCCTGTGATTCAAGAGGCAACAAGGTATCACTGCGTGGGCAGTGATACCTCTATGGTTCAATCAGTTACGACAAGATACCACGGCTTACCGTGCAGTTCTGCCCTTGAGCGGCGCCGCCAGCTCGCGATGGCATCGCTCCAGCAGAGCGGCTGTGCTATCCCAGTCGATGCAGGCATCGGTGATGGAGACGCCGTAATGCATCTGCTCCTTGGGCTGCTCGCTGGACTGGTTGCCCTCGAACAGGTTGGATTCGAGCATCACCCCTATGATGGAGCGGTTGCCCTCCTGGATCTGGTGGATGACGTTGTCGGCCACCTTGGGCTGCAAACGATGATCCTTGCTGGAGTTGCCGTGACTGCAATCCACCACCAGACCGGGCAGCAGGCCCGCCTTTTCCAGTGCCTCTTCCGCCAGCGACACATTGACCGAGTCGTAGTTCGGGTGCTTGCCGCCGCGCAGGATGACGTGGCCATCCGGGTTGCCCTGGGTCTGCAGCAAGGCAACCTGGCCCTGCTGGTTGATCCCCATGAAGGCATGAGGGCTGGAGGCCGCCTGCAGCGCATTGATGGCGGTACCCAGGTTGCCGTCTGTGCCGTTCTTGAAGCCCACCGGCATGGAGAGGCCGGACGCCATCTCCCTGTGGGTCTGGGATTCTGTGGTACGGGCGCCGATGGCCGACCAGGAGAAGAGCTCGGCCAGGTATTGCGGGCTGATGGGATCGAGCGCCTCGGTCGCCAGCGGCAATTCCAGCTCCGCCAGCCAGCAGAGCAGCTCACGGGCGCGATGCAGCCCCAGCTCCACATCGAAGGTGCCATCCAGGTTCGGGTCGTTGATAAAGCCCTTCCAGCCGACCGTGGTGCGCGGCTTCTCAAAGTAGACCCGCATGACAATGTAGAGAGAATCCTGATAGGCATCATGCAGCGCTTTGAGTCTGGTTGCGTACTCTTTGGCGGCGTCCATGTCGTGGATGGAACAGGGTCCACAGATCACCAGCAGGCGGTGATCACGACGGTGGATGATGTCAGCGATGGCAGTGCGGGCCCCTTGCACGAAAGCCAGCGCCTGGTCGGAGATGGGTAGCTTCTCCTTGAGCTGGGCAGGCGTGATCATCACTTGTTCGGATTGGATATGGATGTTGTTCAAGGGGTCTCTTTGCATTTTCTCATTCTCTCTACAGTATTTAAGCCAATTGCACTGGGTGTATTCATTTGTTTACACAAGTCAGCGCTTTGTTACGCAACCGCCCTCACCTTACCAAGGAAAAACAAACAATCAAGTGAAACTAGCGGATTAACTGTCTAACAGGTGGATAAACGACCAGCAAGGCGACCTAAACAGCCAGAAAGTAGCGAGTAAAAAGCCCATGACCCGACAAAACCGTAAACATATAGTTACACCCTGATACTGCCGTCAGCGCTGCTCGACCACTATCCCATGCCTGCCCTTGCCACCATTTTATAAAAAAAGCGGGGCACCTGGCCCCGCTTGCGTTCCCGTCTTGCTCTTCTTTTATGATTTTCCGTGTGCCTTGATGGCGTCGACCGCCTTGTCCGGGAAGTCGCTGAACACACCGTCCACATCGGCCTGATAGAGGAAGATGTTGAGCAGATCGCTGAAATCCTTGGCGTAGGCCGGGATCTGCCCCTCATCCTGACGGAAGGTATAAGGGTGTACTTTAAGGCCAGCGGCGTGGGCCTCTTTCACCATGCCGGTAAACACAGGTTTGCCCGGGGTGCCCGGCTCCGTGACTATCATCGGCTTCCAGGGGCCTATGCCTTCCGCGTAGCCGGCGATAGTCTTCATGGCCCCCGGCTTGAACATCCAGTCATAGTCGTAAGGGGTTGCCTGGCCCTTGGCGTCATAGACCATGGTCTCGTTCCAGTCGGTCTCGGCCATTAGCTGCACCAATTTCAAGTCCATGCCTAAGGCGGGCATCAGTTCGCTGTTGATGCGCTTGAGCTCGTTGGCATCGAAGCACTGCAGATAGACCTTGTCATCCTTCCCTGTGTAGCCGTACTCCTTGAGTACCGTGAGCACCGCCTTGGAGATGTCCTTGCCTTCGTGGCGGAACAGCCAGGGGGCCTTGATCTCCGGGTAGATGCCGATGTTCTTGCCAGTGCTCTTGTTGAGCCCCTGGATCATCTCTATCTCTTCCTGGAAGGTGTGGATCTTGAAGCTGGACTTCCAGAGCGGGAAGCGGGCCGGATAAACGGGCACCTGCTTGCCATCCACCAGCTGGAACGGCTCCGTCATGCTCAGGGAGCGCACCTCGGCCAGGGTGAAGTCCACCACATAGTAACGACCGTCCGGGCGGGCCCGACCGGGGAAACGCTCGGCCACGTCCGTGATGCCATCGAGGAAGTGATCGTGCATCACCACCAGCTGGTCATCCTTGGTCATCACCAGATCCTGCTCCAGATAATCGGCTCCCATGCCATAGGCCAGCGCCTTGGATGCCAGGGTGTGCTCGGGCAGATAGCCTGAGGCGCCACGGTGGGCGATCACTATCTTGCCTTCGTCGGCAGCAAGAGCGGGCAATGCAAGGGCGGCCCCCAGGCCAAGGGCAATCAGGGAGAGAGAGATTTTTTTCATGCGAGGTGCTCTTTGTTATTGTTTATTTGGTGTAGGTGTTTGTTATAGCAGAGGTTTGTTGCATTTTAACGACGGGCGGCCAAGGGGCCGCCCGCTTCTTCATCAGCTTGCCTTGGGCAAGGCGTGCTGATGTTGTTCCAGCCAGGCGTGCAACTGCTGCTGCTCAGGCAGGGAGAGGCGCAGCCCCAGCTTGCTGCGGCGCCACAGTATGTCTTCCATCGAATGGGCCCACTCGCGGCTCATCAGATAACGCACTTCCGACTCGTACAGACCGGCCCCAAAGTGCTGGCCGCGCTCCTCGTGCAACCAGAGGCGGGCGTGGCTGCCATAGGCCTCGGCGATGCGACGGGCGTTGCGCTCATCCAGCCAGTCGAATTCGAGCATATAGGCACGGGCCAGCTCGGTAGTGGAGCAATCAAACTCACCACCGGGCAGACGGCTGGTGGCGGTCCAGTCTTCGCCCATCTGGCTGAACCAGGGCTTGAGCTTGTTGCAGGCGGCCTGGGCCAGCTTGCGATAAGTGGTGAGCTTGCCGCCAAACACGGACAAGAGTGGCGCGCCGTCGGATTCACCGGAGAGCTCGAGGGTATAGTCACGGGTCACGGCCTGGGGGGAATCGGACTCGTCATCGCAGAGCGGTCGCACGCCGGCATAGGTCCAGATGACATCTTTGGGTGCTATCTGGCGGGTAAAGTGAGCGTTGACCACCTTGCACAGGTAGTTGATTTCGGCGTCGCTGATCTTGGCTTCGCGCGGGCTGCCCTTGTGCTCCACGTCCGTGGTGCCGATCAGGGAGTAATCCTGCTGATAAGGGATGACAAAGACGATGCGGTTGTCTTCGTTTTGCAGGATATAGGCCTCTTCGCGCTCATGGATACGCGGCACTATGATATGGCTGCCCTTGATGAGGCGAATGCCGCGCGGGGATTTCTCGTGCAGGCTCTCGTCATAGAAGGTCTTGACCCAGGGACCGGCTGCATTGACCAGACCACGGCAGGTGACGGTGAACTGCTCGCCCCCTTCCCGCTCCAGAGTCAACGTCCAGTGCTTGGAGCCGCGCACCGCCTTGATGCAGCGGGTGCGGGTCTGCACCTCGGCCCCTTTATCACGCGCCATCATGGCGTTGAGTACCACCAGGCGGGCGTCATCGACCCAGGCATCCGAGTACTCGAAACCCTTGTTGATACCGGCTGTCAAGCCGTCCTGAGGCAGGAAACGCACGCCGCAACTGCCCTTGAGCTTGTCGCGCTTGGCCAGGTTGTCATACAGGAAGAGGCCGGCACGTATCATCCAGGCCGGACGCAGGTGCGGGCGGTGCGGCAGACGAAAACGCATGGGGCGGGCGATATGCGGTGCCATGCCAAGCAGCACTTCCCGCTCAGCCAAGGCCTCTTTCACCAGCCGGAATTCGTAATGTTCGAGGTAACGCAAGCCGCCGTGGATCAGCTTGCTGGAGTTGGAGGAGGTGGCAGAGGCGAGATCCTGTGCCTCGAACAGGGCAACCTTCAGACCCCGACCCGCTGCATCAGCCGCAATGCCCACCCCATTGATGCCGCCGCCAACGACGACCAGATCATAATGTTCGCTCATGTTCACCTACTCTTTCTTATTTTGGGTTTGCTATGACAGCAATGTTTGATTTCGCTCATATTAGAGCATGAAAAAATGATAAACGAACATTTTATGGAGAAAATGTGATCGCGATTGTTTTGGCAATGCTAAAAATGCTGCCAGTCGGTGATCAGGACGTCAGCAAGGGGCTGGCTGGCAAAATAGCGTGCGCGAGATCGCGCTCATACCCAGGGTGGTAGTAAGCCGGAAAACAGCAGGAGGAAGAGGAAAACAGGGGAAAAAGCGGCCGCCGTCATGGCGGCCTGGTGCCAGAGAGGGGTTAACGGTGACTCAGCAGATATGGCATTCGATCTGGTGCTGGGACATGAGCCGCATCAGCTTCTCCGGTGGCTCCTGATCGGTGAACAGGGCGTGGATCTGGTTGAGATTGCCCAGATTGACCATGGCGTTGCGACCGAACTTGGTGTGGTCGGCGGCCAGAAACACCTGGCGGGAGTGGGCTATGATGGCTTGGGCAATCTTCACCTCGTGGTAGTCGAAATCGAGCAGAGAGCCGTCATTGTCGATGCCCGAGATACCGATGACACCGTAATCCATGCGGAACTGACCGATGAAATCGCGGGTCGCCTCCCCCACTATGCCGCCATCCCGGTTGCGGATCTCGCCACCGGCGATGATGACGGTGAAGTCATCCTTGGCGGTGAGAATGCTGGCGACGTTGAGGTTGTTGGTCACCACGCGCAGCTCGCGGTGATCGAGCAGGGCGCGGGCGATGGCCTCCGTGGTGGTCCCTATGTCGATGAAGAGGGAAGAGCCATCGGGAATATTGGCGGCCACTTCGCGGGCGATACGCTCTTTCTCCTTGAGCTGCATCACTTTGCGGGCACTGTAGGCGGTATTGACGGTACTCGAATGCAGGGAGGCACCGCCATGATGGCGCCGGATCTTGTTCTGTTCGGCGAGATCGTTCAGATCACGGCGAATGGTCTGGGGGCTGACGTCAAAGTGGGTCACCAGATCCTCCGTCGAGACAAAGCCCTGCCGCGTCAGGACGTCCAGTATCTCCAGATGTCGTTGGGTTTGCTTCACGCTTGAACTCCGATGATGAGACGAAAAAAGGCCCCGGCAGATGCGGGGCCTTTGGCAGTTTACCTGATCCCTTTTCGGATCGATAAGGGCAGGATCACGTTTTATGCCTTATCGGCAGCCGCCTTCTTGGCAGCGACGGCGATGTTCTCATGCTTGAGGGTCATGGCCAGCAGTATGATGGAGATCACGCAAGACGCGGTCAGCACCATGAAACCGCCATCCCAACCGAAGTGGTCAACGGTATAGCCCAGCATGGCGTTGGCCGCCACTGCACCACCCAGATAACCGAACAGCCCGGTGAAGCCTGCCGCGGTACCGGCTGCCTTCTTGGGTGCCAGCTCCAGTGCATACAGACCGATCAGCATGACGGGACCATAGATCAGGAAGCCGATGGCGACCAGAGCCAGCATGTCGACGGTGGGGTTGCCCGCCGGGTTGAGCCAGTAGACCAGCACAGCCAGGGTGACCAGCACCATGAAGAGGATGCCGGCCGGGGCGCGGCGGCCCTGGAACATCTTGTCAGAGATCCAGCCGCACAGCAGGGTGCCCGGAATACCGGCCCACTCGTACAGGAAATAGGCCCAGGAAGAGTTGTCGACAGTGAAATCCTTGGCCTCTTTCAGATAGGTCGGAGCCCAGTCCAGCACACCGTAACGAATGAGGTAAACGAAGGCGTTGGCAATGGCGATGTACCACAGCAGCTTGTTGTGCAGCACGTACTTCATGAAGATTTCCTTGGCGGAAAACTCCTTCTCGTGGCTGGCGTCATAGTCCTTCGGATAGTCGTCCTTGTACTCCTCGATGGGCGGCAGACCGACCGATTGCGGGGTGTCACGCATCACGAAGAAGGCGATCACCGCAATGGCGGCAGCGGCAGCAGCCGGTACATAGAAGGCACTGCGCCAGTCATTGAACCAGCCCATCCCCAGGATGAACAGCGGGCCAATCAGGCCACCGCCGACGTTGTGCGCCACGTTCCAGACCGCGACCACTTCGCCACGCTCTTTCTGTGACCACCAGTGCACCATGGTGCGACCGCAGGGCGGCCAGCCCATGCCTTGTACCCAACCGTTCAGGAACAAGAGCACGAACATGATGGCGATGCTGGAGGTAGCCCAGTGCACAGTCCCCATCATGAACATGATACCGGCCGACAACAGCAGACCGGCAGAGAGGAAGTAGCGGGCGTTGGATCGGTCAGACACGTTCCCCATCAGGAACTTGGACAGACCATAGGCAATGGAAACCCCGGACAGGGCCAGGCCCAGATCACCGCGGGAGAATCCCTGTTCGATCAGGTAAGGCATCGCCAGACTGAAGTTTTTCCGTACCAGGTAGTAACCGGCATAACCAAAGAAGATCCCGAAAAACACCTGCCAACGCATGCGTTTGTAGAAGGGGTCGACCTTGTCGGCCGGAAGCCTGTCTATGTGTGGTGCAGGCCTGAAGAGACTAAGCATGTTCTGCTTCCTTATTGTTGTTGTGGGCGGTTGAGGGTGCCCTGTCCATGCTGACCAACCAGAGGAGTCCTGATTCGAAAGCGAGCCTATTGTGCTCACATGTGAACATTTAATCTGTGATGGAGGCTCAAATATTGCAGTTTTATTACAAAATAAAGCGCCGAATGAGTAAACACTCATCAGCGGCTATCCCTTGCAGGGCAAGGGATAGCGGTACCCACTAAGTGGTATAAGCCCTGTTGCAACTTGCTTTCCGTCACATTTTTTTAGCAATGAATGGGATCTTGTCCACAGTTCCTGCGGGGAGGGAGTGGTGAATGGCCGATTTAGGTTTATTTTCTCTCTCGTCCGAGAACGAGCGCAAACGAGCATAACGTTTGCGTCAGCTCAAAAAACAAGAAAAAACGTTTTCGGATGCAGTAATGGGACTGAAAAAACAACAAAACGGAACATCAAACCTACTCTGGGTGGATATAAGGAATAAAAGTATGAGCATACAAAGACCCAATACCCTGCTTGGCGAGTGCATCGCCGAGTTTATCGGAACCGGCCTGCTGATATTTTTCGGCGTCGGTTGTGTGGCCGCCCTGGTGCTGGCCGGTGCCAACTTCGGACAATGGGAAATCTCTATTACCTGGGGTCTGGGTGTCGCCATCGCCATCTATGTGACCGGCGGTATTTCAGGTGCCCACCTGAACCCGGCCGTGACCCTGGCGCTGATGACCTTCTGCGGGTTCGACAAGCGTAAAGTGGTGCCCTACATCATCGCTCAGGTCGCCGGTGCCTTCAGCTTCGCCGCCCTTGTCTACTTCCTTTATGGCGGCCTGTTCACCCAGTGGGAAGTGACCCACAACGTGGTACGCGGCAGCGTCGAGAGCCTCGGCTCCGCCGGCATCTTCTCCACCTACCCGAACGCCCTGCTCTCCAACATGCAAGCCTTCGCGGTCGAGCTGGTGATCACCGCCGTTCTGATGCTGGGCATCATGGCGCTGGGTGACAACAACAACGGCGCCCCCAAAGGCTTCGCCGCCGCCCTGCTGATCGGTATCCTGATCGCCGTGATCGGTGCCTCCCTCGGCCCGTTAACCGGCTTTGCCATGAACCCTGCCCGTGATTTCGGCCCCAAACTGTTTGCCTTCCTGGCAGGCTGGGGTGACGTGGCCATGACTGGTGGTCGTGACAACCCCTACTTCTGGGTGCCCATCCTTGGCCCCATCGTCGGTGCCCAGCTTGGTACCGCCCTGTATGTGAAAGTGTTGGCTCCCTGTGTGCCTGGCAACCGTGTTGCCGCCACCGAGCAAGCTGCCCAAACCGCCAAAGAAGAGGCCGCCGCATAAGAGCGGCCCTCCCCAACGTGTAACAACGTGGAAAATAAAAACGTGGAGAACATCATGTCTGCTGAAAAAAAATATGTCGTCGCTCTGGACCAGGGTACTACCTCCTCCCGCGCCATCGTGTTTGACCAGGATGCCAATATCGTCGGCACCTCCCAGCGCGAATTCACCCAGCACTACCCGAAAGCGGGCTGGGTAGAGCACGACCCCATGGAGATCTGGGCGACCCAGTCCTCCGTCTTCACCGAAGTACTGGCCAAGACTGGCCTGCGCAGCGAAGAGATTGCCGCCATCGGCATCACCAACCAGCGTGAAACCACAGTGGTATGGGAAAAGGCCACCGGCAAACCCATCTACAACGCCATTGTCTGGCAGTGCCGCCGCACCGCAGCCATCTGCGAAGAGCTCAAGGCCCGTGGCCTGGAAGAGTATGTTCGCGAGAACACCGGCCTGGTGCTGGATGCCTACTTCTCCGGCACCAAGGTGAAGTGGATCCTCGACAACGTCGAAGGGGCCCGCGAGAAGGCGATGAACGGCGAGCTGCTGTTCGGCACCATAGACACCTGGCTGGTGTGGAAGATGACCAACGGCGAAGTGCATGTCACCGACCCGACCAACGCCTCCCGCACCATGCTTTACAACATTCGCGACCTGAAGTGGGACGAGAAGATGCTGGACGAGCTGGGCATTCCCTTGTCCATGCTGCCAGAGGTCAAGCCCTCTTCCGAAGTGTATGGCTACACCACCCGTGGCGGCGGCTCCCGCATCCCCATCGCCGGCATTGCCGGTGACCAGCAGTCTGCCCTGTTCGGCCAGCTCTGCTTCGAAAAAGGGATGGCCAAGAACACCTACGGTACCGGCTGCTTCTTGCTGATGAACACGGGCACAGAGCCGGTTCGCTCCAGCAACGGCCTGCTGACCACGGTCGCCATCGGCCCGAAAGGGGAAGTGAACTACGCGCTGGAAGGGGCTGTCTTTATGGGCGGCGCTACCGTGCAGTGGCTGCGTGACGAGCTGAAACTCATCCACGATGCCCGCGATACCGACTACTTCGCCTCCAAGGTGGGTGACACCAACGGCGTCTATCTGGTGCCGGCCTTCGTCGGCCTGGGCGCACCCTACTGGGATCCCTATGCTCGCGGCACCATGGTCGGCCTGACCCGTGGCGCCAACCGCAACCACATCATTCGTGCCGCGCTGGAATCCATCGCCTACCAGAGCCGTGATGTGCTGGATGCCATGCAGCAGGACTCCGGCATCAAGCTGGCCGCCCTCAAGGTAGACGGCGGCGCGGTTGCCAACGACTTCCTGATGCAGTTCCAGTCCGACATGATGCACACCCCTGTGGTGCGTCCGACCCGTATCGAGACCACCGCCATGGGCGCCGCCTTCCTGGCCGGTCTGGCCGTCGGCTTCTGGAAGAGCTCTGACGAGCTGGAAGACAAGTTCAGCGTGGATCGTGAATTCATCCCGCAGATGAGCCACGAAGAGCGCAACAAGCTCTACCACGGCTGGCAGAAAGCGGTTGAGCGTTCACGCCGCTGGGCCGAAGAGGATTAATCGGGCAACCGACATCTTTCCGAGATGAACAAACAAAGAGGCCGACAGCGATGTCGGCCTCTTCTTTGAGCTCTTTATCCACTCCGGCCATTGGCAACGTATATCTGCCGGCCAGTCAGCTCCCTTCCCCTTGTCACGGCTGGGTGCCAGCGACGTCTTCCCCCCTGCAAAGGGGAAGCCGGGAGGGGGCGGCCCTTCCCACTCCCCCCTCACAGGGTATGGCTGCCGATCTGCTCCTTGATAAAGTCGAGCCAGACCCGCAACCGGATATCCCGCTGGGCATCGGAGTAGAAGACCGCATTGACGGGACGCGAGGCACCGCTGTTGCTGCGAGCCAGCACCTCCACCAGAGCCCCGCTTGCACGATCCGGCCCAGTCATGAAGTCCGACAGGCAGACGATCCCCTGCCCCGCCAGCGCCAGCTGACGCAGGGTCTCGCCGCTGCTGGCCCGCAGGGTCGGGGTGATGGCGAAGCGATCCCCCTGCTCGACACTGAGCAGCGGCCAGTGGTTGAGGTGATCGGGATGCAAAAAACCCAGCAGTTCGTGGCCCGCCAGCAGATCCGCCGGTTGGCGCGGTGTGCCACGTTCGTTCAAATACGCAGGGGATGCCAGCAGCCGCAGCCGCGAACGCCCCAGCGGCAAGGCGCGCAGGGAAGAATCCGTCAGCTCGCCGATACGAATGGCCATGTCTACCCGCCGCTCCATCAGATTGATGAAACCTTCCGAGCTGTGCAGTTGCAGCTCGATGGCGGGATAGCGGCGGCGAAACTCGCCTATGATGGGCACCAGCCGGTGCAGGATAAAGGGGGTGGCCGCATCGACCCGCAATATTCCCTCCGGCTGCTCCTTGCGCATCAACAGATGCCCCTCCGCCTCGCTCATCTCGGTCAGGATATTTACCGCCCGCTGATAGAACCAGCTCCCCTCCTCCGTCAAACTGACCCGACGGGTGGTGCGATTGAGCAGCAGAGTGGCGAGCTTCTCCTCGAGCCGCTTGATGCCGCGACTCACCACAGAGTTGTCCATGCCGAGGTTCTCCGCCGCCTGGCGAAAACTGCCCGCCTCCACCACGGCCACGAACAGGGTCAGTTCATCAGAATGGGTCTTCATTGCTGTTATCCAGGCAAGAGTATTGGGTCTTTATAGGTGTAATCGCTCAGGGTTGGCAAGGTCGTCATGATCCCAAATTCTTTATTTCCACAGATAAATAACGTGATGCTCAGCTCAAACCAGACTCTCCCTTTGCCGGTACAATGCTGCCAAAGCGGCATCGTATGGCGCCACCCATGACAAGGACGACCTAATGACATTCGAAAACAGGCTGGCCGCCGCCCATAGGGAACTGGCCGACAAGGGCGTGCAGATGCTCAACTACAACCCGCCACTGTTCAGAGTGTTGCGCAGACTGGGGCTGCGACTCAGACCGCCCCACCATGAGCGCTTTCTGGTCAACGTGCTCGCGATGGGATTCCCCATCGGCGCCTTCTGGGGGTTGTTGATGTGGTACCTCGGCTGGCAAGATGAGGTGACCCCGGCATTCGCCCTGCGCCAAAGCCTGCTGTTCGGCATAGGGGTCGGTCTGCTGATGGCGATCTTCTTGCTGGTGCGCCGCAAGCAGCTCAAGCTGACCCCCTGGGATGCCTTGCCGCAGTCCACGCGCCGCACCCAGCAACGCTGGCAACCGAAATAACCACCACAATCAACAAGGACCCCTCATGATCAAAACCCATGAAAAACTGAACTATGTGGAGTTTGCGGCGCGAGATCTTGCGGCCACCAAAGCCTTCTTTCAAGCCGTATTTGGCTGGCAGTTTGTCGATTACGGTCCCGACTACTGCGCCTTTGCCGATGAGGGGCTGGATGGTGGTTTCTATAAAGCGGATCTGTGCAGCCACACAGCTCAGGGGGGCGCCCTGCTGGTGTTCTACAGCGCAGATATAGAGGCAACCCAGGCCAAGGTGAGCCAGTATGGCGGTACCATCAACCGCCCCCTGTTTGATTTCCCCGGTGGCCGCCGTTTTCACTTTGTCGAGCCCAGCGGCAATGAATTTGCGGTCTGGTCCGAGCCAGCCAATGCCTGATGGCAAGGGGGCGCGCCAGCCGTCCCCTTCTCTATTCCCCCCTATTAACCCTTCACCCATATCGGCCTCTGATGCAGCGTCTGCGCTTTCATTGCTGCTTTTTTCTCAATAGTGTTTTGCGACTGTTGCCCTATTCCCCTCCCCTTGCGGCAGGCATACTGACCTTCGTTTTAGCAAGGAGGTTCAGATGTCATCACCCGTGATTGTGATTGCCCAACTTGAAGCCAAACCCGAATTTTCCGCCCAGTTCCGGGCCGCCCTTGAGCCGCTGATGGCGGCCACCCTGCGGGAATCTGGCTGCCAGCGCTACCAGCTGCATCAGGATAGGGACAATCCCCACTGCTGGATGCTGCACGAAGAGTGGGAGAGCGAAGCCGCGCTCACGGCCCACCAGCAGCAAGCTCACTTCCTCGACTTTATCGCCAGGGCCGAGCCCTGGTTTGCCAGCAGCAATATTCGCAATTACCGCCGACTGCCGGCCTGAGTATTCCGAGACTCGTTGACGATGGCGCTGCCAACTTGCACCGCCGCCACGGCCTTTGCACCAAGCCAACGCCTTTGCTCTGGGCAAGGGCCAAACACCCCATTTGAGGAAATTGATGATGAAAATGCCTGCCATGGGTCTGGGCACCTTTCGCCTGAAAGGTGAGCCACTGCTTGCAACCCTGAATACCGGTCTGGCGCTCGGTTATCGCCATATCGATACTGCCCAGATTTACGACAACGAAAGCGAAGTGGGCGAGGTGCTGGCGACGACCTCGGTGCCCCGCTCGGATATCTACCTCACCACCAAGGTGTGGACCAGCGAGTTCGGCCCGGGCCAGCTGATCCCCAGCCTCAAGACCAGCCTTCAGAAACTGCGCACCGACTATCTGGACCTGGCGCTGATCCATTGGCCCTCCCCCAACGACGAGGTGCCGATGGCGGTCTATCTGGAGCAACTGGCCGAAGCCAAATCCCTGGGCCTGACCCGGGAAATTGGGGTCTCCAACTTCACGGTTACCCAGCTTAAAGAAGCCATCGACATTCTGGGTCCCGGCGCCATCGCTCACCAGCAGGTAGAGATCCACCCTTTGCTGCAAAACCGCAAGGTGGTGGAATTCTGCCAGGAGCAGGGCATCGCCATCACCGCCTATATGCCGCTGGCTTACGGCAAGGTGCTGAGTGAGCCGATCTTGATGGAGATCGGCAAGTACCACAAGGTGTCGGCAGCCCAGGTGTCGCTGGCCTGGCTGCTGGCCCAGGGCATGACGGTGATCCCGAGCTCCACCAAGCGGGAGAATCAGGCCGCCAATCTGGCTGCCCTCGAGGTTTCCCTGAGCAGTGAAGAGATGGCCCAGATCGCCACCCTGGAGCGAGGTGAACGCTGCGCCGACCCCGACTTTGCACCGGCTTGGGACTAAACAGGCTTTGTCCTCGCCCTGTGAGAGCGCGTGAGGGCAAAGCGACGTCTTGTCATTGCCTGTGCATCCTCGTTCCTTCTCCCATTCGGGAAGCAGGGCGCAAAGAAGGGTCTGAGAGAATCAGCAAAAAACCAGCGGGAGGCACAGTGCCTCCCGCTTTCTATTGCCGCTCTTGCCACCCCTTGCTGCGGCGCGCGCCAATCCCGGTCACAGGTTATCCCGCCCTCTGCTGCCTGCTGCCACCCTCACTTGTCAGCCAGGTTTCGCCCTACTGCTCTTACTCCTTGGTCATGCCAGCCTCCCGCTCGCGACCTGCGATCACGCGGGTCGATTGTGGTGCAGTCACGCCGCCTATTGATGCTGATTTGGCAAAAGTAATTTGATGTCACCGTCATTTTTGCCAACAAAGCGACTCGGCATACTGGCCACCTTCTCCCGTCGGGAGTCACTATCCAAGGAGTTTGTATGCCACTGGCGTTATTTGCCCTTACCTTAAGTGCCTTTGCGATCGGCACCACCGAATTCGTGATCGTGGGGCTCATTCCCACCATTGCAGAACAACTCAATGTGTCGCTGCCCTCGGCGGGCCTCTTGGTCAGCCTCTATGCCATGGGGGTGGCCATAGGCGCGCCGCTGCTGACTGCGCTCACCGGCAAGTTGCCGCGCAAGTGGCTGCTGGTGGGCTTGATGGCGCTCTTTACCGCCGGCAACCTGCTGGCCTGGCAGGCACCGGGTTACGAGAGCCTGATCGTTGCCCGCATCCTGACAGGTCTGGCCCACGGGGTCTTCTTCTCGGTGGGAAGCACCATAGCCACCGGCCTGGTGGCCAAAGAGAAGGCGGCGAGCGCCATCGCCATCATGTTCAGCGGCCTGACAGTGGCGCTGGTGACCGGCGTGCCACTCGGCACCTGGATTGGTCAGGTGTTTGGCTGGCGTGAAACCTTTCTGGTAGTGAGCCTGCTCGGGGTCATCGCCATGGTGGGCAGCCTGCTGCTGATCCCGAGTAACCTGCCCAAGGGGGCGGCCTCGACCATCCGCGAACAGCTCGCCGTGCTGACCAAGAAACCGCTGCTGCTGGTGTATGCCAAGACAGCCCTGGGTTACGGCGGCGCCTTCACCGCCTTTACTTTCCTCGCCCCCATCTTGCAGCAGGTGAGCGGCTTTGGTGCCGGTGCCGTGAGCCTGATCCTGCTGGTGTACGGTGTCTCTGTGGCCTTTGGCAACATCTGGGGTGGCAAGCTGGCAGACCGACTCGGCCCCCTGCCCGCCCTGAAACTGCTGTTCGGTGGTCTGGCGCTGGTGTTGCTGGTGCTGACCTTCACTGCGCCACACCCTGTGCTGGCGGTGCTGACCGTGCTGGTGTGGGGCGCCTTTGCCTTTGGCAACGTGCCAGGCTTGCAGGTGCTGGTGGTGCAACAGGCCGAGCGCCATACCCCCAATGCGGTGGATGTCGCCTCCGGCCTCAACATCGCCGCCTTCAACGTCGGCATAGCACTGGGATCCGTGGTGGGTGGCTTAGTGGTGGAACACCTTGGCCTGATGCACACCCCCTGGATTGGTGCCCTTATCGTGCTGCTGGCCTATGGGTTGACCCATGTCAGCGAGCGGCGCGAAGCCAGACTGGCGCTGGCACGCTAACCCTTGTGCAGACAAAAGGCCGACACTGGGTGTCGGCCTTTTCCATATCCAAAACAGCGATAGCGGACTCAAGACTCCTTGAGATCCTCGTCAGCGGCCCAGCGGGCCTCCAGCCAGAGCAGGTTGACCAAGCCGCACAACAGGGCAAACCCCAGCCCCAATATCCAGGTGAAATACCACATAGTCGAGATGTCCCTTTAGTTGAGTTAGTAGAGGCTATGGCCGTGCTGGCGCACCTGCTGGGTGCTCACCTTGCCCCGCACCACCCGGTAGACCCAGAAGGTGTAGCCGATATTGATGGGCATCAGCACGGCGACTATCCCCAGCATGATGAAGAGGGTGCGCTCGCTGGAGGTGCCATCCCACAGGGTCAGACTGCTCGACGGATCCAGCGACGAGGGCAGTACGAAGGGGAACAGGGCGATGGCGATAGTCAGCATCATGGTGGCGCAGGCACCGCCGCTGGCAAGGATGGCCAGCCGCGCCCGGCCAAAACTGCTTGCCAGCGTGCTCACCATGGGCAGCAAGAGGCCGAGGACCGGCACACTCCAGAGCCAGGGGTACGACAGGAAGTTGGTGAACCAACCCGCCGGCGCCAGCCCCACCTGCTTCATCAGCGGCGTGAGGGCACCATTAAGATCACCTATCTCATTTATCTGGTAACCCGCCATCTGGCTGAGCCAGACGCCGCCGAGGGCAAACAGGCCACTGGCAAGGGGGCCGAGCCAGAGGCTCTGACGGGCGCAGCGCTCGGCGATAACCCCTTGCGTCTTGCACTGCAAGAAGCTGGCACCGTGCAGCATCAGCAGGGCCAGTGCCGTGCCCATGCAGGTCAACAACAAGGGCCAGTGAAACTCAAAGGCACCGTAGTGGATGCGCAGGGCAGCGTCGAAGCGAAACGGCAAGCCTTGCAGCAGAAAACCGAGCGTCGCACCAAACACCAGGGTCGGCAGCAGGGCTCCCGTCACCAGGGCTCTGTCCCACCAGCGTCGCCAGCGGGGTGAGGCCAGCTTGCTGCGATAGTCAAAGCCGACCGGGCGCAGAAAAAGCCCAAACAGCAGGAACATGAAGGGCACGTAGAGCGCCGAGAAGGCGGCGGCATAGACCAGGGGCCAGGCGGCAAACAGGGCGCCTGCACCGGCAATCAGCCACACCTGATTGCCCTCCCACACAGGGCCCACACTGTTGAGCAGCACCCGCCGCTCATCGTCTGTTTTGCCGACCAGGGGCAACAGCAGGCCAACCCCCAGGTCGAAGCCATCCATCACCACGAAGCCGATGAGCATGAAGAGCACCAGCCCCCACCAGACCAATTTCAGGGTTTCGTAATCCATCAGGCAGGACTCCCGTTTTGCAACACTTCACCTTGATAACGACCCGTCTGCAGGCTGGCAGGCCCTTTGCGGATCACATGACGCAACAAGAACAGCTCTACCACCAGCAAGCTGGTGTAGATGAGACAGATGGCGATGAGACTGAACCAGAGCTGGCCCGGTTGCAGCAAGGAGACGGAGGCAGACACCGGCATCACGTCGCTGATGGTCCAGGGCTGGCGGCCGAACTCGGCCACGAACCAGCCCGCCTCTATGGCAATCCAGGGCAGGGGTATGCTCCAGCACAGTACTTTGAGCAGGCGCGGCGACTGCACCAGTCTGCCACGACACAGTTGCAGGAAAGAGGCGGCAAACAGCACCAGCAGCACTATGCCTATCCCCACCATCAGCCTGAAGCTCCAGAACAGTGGCGCCACTTGCGGGATTGAGTCCGCCACGGCCCTGGCAATGGCCCCTTCATCTGCTTTGCCGATCTCCCTGGCATAGGGGGTGAGCAGCAGGCCGTAACCGAGATCATGACGGTGACGCTCGAAGGTGGCCTGCGCGGCTGCGTTGCTGCCATCTGCCCTCAGCGCTTCCAGCGCATCATGAGCCAGCATGCCGCTGCGGATCCGCGCCTCGTGCTGCACCTTGAGATCCTTGATGCCGGTCACCGCCTCATCGAAGGAACGGGTGGCTATGATGCCCATCAGGTAGGGGATTTTGACGGCGGCATGGGTGGTCTCGGCATCCTGATCGGGCCAGCCGAACAGGGTGAAGGCAGCCGGGGCTGGCTCTGTCTCCCACTCCGCCTCAATGGCGGCGAGTTTGACCTTCTGCACCTCCCCCGAGGTATAGCCCGACTCGTCACCCAGTATGATGACCGAGAGGATGGCGGCCAGACCAAAGCCCGAAGCGATGGCGAAGGATCGCAGGGCGAAGCGTACTTCCATCCGGCGCAACAGATACCAGCTGCTGATCCCCATCACGAACAGGGACGCCGCCACATAACCCGCCGCCACCGTATGCACGAACTTGACCTGAGCCACAGGGTTGAACAGCACGGCGGCGATATCCACCAGCTCCATGCGCATTGTGACGGGGTTGAACTCGGCGCCCACCGGGTTCTGCATCCAGCCGTTGGCAATGAGGATCCAGAGCGCGGAGAGATTGGAGCCGAGCGCCACCAGCATGGTCACCAGCAGGTGTTGACCGCGGGAGAGCTTGTCCCAGCCGAAAAAAAAGAGGCCGACCAAAGTGGATTCCAGGAAGAAGGCCATCAGCCCCTCCACCGCCAGCGGGGTACCGAAGATGTCCCCCACATACTGGGAGTAGTAAGCCCAGTTGGTGCCGAACTGGAACTCCAGGGTGATCCCCGTAGTCACTCCCATCACGAAGTTGATACCAAACAGTTTGCCCCAGAAGCGGGTAATGTCCTTGTAGATCACCTTGCCGGTCATCACGTAGGCCGACTCGGCGATCACCAGGATCCAGGACAGCCCCAGTGTGAGGGGCACAAACAGAAAATGGAACATCGCCGTCGCACCGAACTGTATTCGGGACAGGCTGACCACATCATCCAGGCTTATCATGCATGACTCTCTATGTTGCATTTAACAGACAGGTTCTCGTCCGTTAAGTACACCATGGGTCATGACACCTATAACAGATGCAGTTATAGTGAATTACACCTATAACAGTTTGAGTGCCCCATGTCCCTCTACGGCCAGCTGGCAGATCAGTTGCAACAACAGATAGCGAGCGGCGTCTGGCAAGCGGGGGAGCGCATTCCCTCCATCCGCCAGAGCTGCAAGATCCACCATCTGAGCCCCATGACGGTGCTGCAGGCCTATCAGCTGCTGGAAAGCCGCGGTCTCATACTGGCGCGGCCCCAGTCCGGCTACTACGTCAAGGCCGCCCCCTCCCCGCTGCTAGCCAGCACACAGCAGCAAGCGCACTACACAGGCTCGGTGGACATCAACGATCTGGTGTTCGAGGTGCTGCAGGCGAGCAAGTCACGGGAACTGGTGCCGCTGGGCATGTCGGTGGCCGATCCGACCCTGTTCCCCCATCCCCAGCTCGGGCGCGCACTGGCGAGCTGCATGCGCAAACTCGATCCCTTCAGCACAGTAGCCGATTTGCCTCCCGGCAACGAGGCGCTGCGCCGCGCCATCGCCCAGCGCTACGCCAGTGATGGCCTGGCGGTGAGCCCGCAGGAGATCATCATCACAACCGGGGCCATGGAGGCACTCTCCTTGAGCTTGCAGGTACTGACAGAGCCGGGGGACTGGGTGGTGGTGGAATCCCCCACTTTCTATGGCGCCCTGCAGGCCATAGAGCGGCTGAAACTCAATGCGGTGGAGATCCCCGTGATCCCGGGGGTGGGCATAGATCTCGCCCTGCTGGCCGAGGCGCTGGCCCAGCGCCCCATCAAGGCGTGCTGGCTGATGGGCAATGTGCAGCACCCCTTGGGCCACACAATGCCAGACGACCACAAGCAGGCGCTGATGCAGTTGCTGAGCCAGCATGAGGTGCCACTGGTGGAGGACGACGTCTACGCCGATCTCTACTTTGGCCGTGAACGGCCCAAGCCGCTCAAATGCTGGGATGTGCGGGGCGACAGCCTGCTGTGCAGCTCGTTTTCCAAATGCCTGGCCCCTGGTTTTCGGGTCGGCTGGGTGGTGGCAGGGCCCCATGCAGAGCGCATTCAGCGGCTGCAACTGATGTCGACCCTGTCGACCAATGTGCCAAGCCAGCTGGCACTGGCCGAGATGTTGCGCCAGGGCGGGGTAGATGCCCACTTTCGCCGTCTGCGCCACACCCTGGCCCAGCGCCAGCAACAGATGCGGGCCGCCCTGCTGCGCCTCTTTCCGGATGAAGTGCGCATCAGCGCCCCCGATGGCGGCTACTTCCTCTGGCTGGAGTTTGACACCCGTCTCGACAGTCGGGCACTGCACGCCAGGGCGCTCACCTGCGGCTTTTCACTGGCGCCCGGCGCGCTCTTCTCCAGTCAGGGGCAGTACAACCACTGCCTGCGCCTCAACAGCTCCCATCCCTGGAGCGAGCAGTTGGAGAGCGCCCTGATCAAACTGGCCGGGCTTATCGACGCCACACTTAAGCAAAGCTCTTCGTATGAATAAGCGTCACTTTCCATGGCACATGAAATGTTTGGAAAATGCGCTTAACGTATGCGTATAAAAACGGCATAAACCTTAATCACGATTTAATCTCCCCAACCAGTCGCGTATGCGACTGGCATTCCAACATCATAAGTTGAGGGTGAAGTTTAATGACAGTTATCAGATATTTTTACCAGTGCAGCGTTAAGGACAGCATCATTATTATCAGCAAATACTGCAATCCCTTTCACCATATCACCCTTTTTCAGAACACCTGAAACCAGGGCTTCATCAACGGTATCTAACTTGAACTCCTGATTATTCTTGGCGTATGCTTTCAAGCAAGTTTTTGATAAATCGATGTCATTACCAGATAGCTTTGCCAAAGCAATTTCAAAGGTTTTTGTGTAAGCATCTTTAGTTCCTATCGATATTGATCCTTGCGATTTTGCTGTTGCATATACGGCGATGTCCCCAACCGTTGAAGCGTTTGCAGCGAAACATGAACCAGCCAGTACCAATGCTGTCGCGATAATAGAAATCTTCATCTCAATCTCCCAATAAAAGAACAAACAATACGGAAGTAAAACCAATCCGGTTTCTGACAAGAAAAACATAAAGGTAACTAGCCAATATTATCTTGCACAGTGGTTGATTTTATTTAGCAGCGCCTACGATATGCGCAGTGCATTTTAAACGCATGATCACACCTGCCACAAGTAAAGAGTCGAATTACATTCCTTTACAACTCCATAAATTGTTACAAAATGTTCCAGCCCTGCATTACAATTTCATTTGTTCATTAAAACCAGCACAGTTAGATATTATTCTGCCACTCAATATCGGCAACGTATAAGCAGAGCCCGGCAGAAGATGACTCACCAGAAAAAGCAAACAACAGAGGCCTGTAACGGGCCTTTGTGTGGGAGACAACGCGACTTATCTGGCCATGATCTGTGACTGCACCTTGAACCCTAATGTTTCATAAAGCGCCTTGGCGCGCTCGTTGAAGGCCATCACCTCCAGCCGGATCTGGTGGGCATCGTGAGCCCTGGCCCAGTGGTCGCAGTGAGCAATCAGCGCCCTGCCGATACCTTGCGAGCGGTGCCCCTCATCGACCACCACTGAGCCGATGCGGCAGATGGGCTGCTTGCTGAGAAACGGGATGCTCTCGTTGATGTCGATGCGCGCGGTCAGAAAACCCACCACAGCACCATCCAGCTCGGCAACGCAAAACAGTCGCCCTTCGGCGGCGATGGCAGTGAGCAAGAATGCCCGCTCCTCTGGCGAAGGCGGGCAGAACACCTCGGGATAGTGCTCATAGTGGATCTCTCCTATCTGCCGGTTCAGCTCGAGGATGGCGTCGATGTCCGGCTCCTGTGCCTTGCGTATTTCCAATGGATGCTCTCCTTGCCTCTGTGCCCTGACGATGAGACGGTCTCATCTGCTCCCTTTTGGTCGAGGATCCATCATAGTGGCTGCCCACTCCGATAAGAAGTGGCTCGATCGGCCTTCGGCCGGTGACCAGACACGACAAGGCCCCGTCACGGGGCCTTGTCGATAATCCTTGTTCGTGACGGGGATCAGGCCGGCTGCGCCAGCTGGGCTACCTGCCGCTCTATGCTGCTCTTGAGGTTGTCATCAAGCTTGAGCGCACGGGCCAGCTCGTCGAGATAACCGCGCTCCATAAAGTGATCCGTCTCGATGGCGAGCAAGGAGGCAAGGTACACCTCGGTGGCCAGCTCCATGTCGGTCACCTCACGCGCCAGGGCATGAGGGTCGAGGGGGCGGGCAAGCTCGGTATCAATCCAGCGTGCCGTATCACTTTGACCCTGCTCGGTCAGGTACTGCTGGATCTTCTCGCGCTCGGCACTGTCGATATGACCATCGGCCCGGGCGGCCGCCACCATGGCGCGGACCAGCAAGGCTGCGCGGGCATCCAGCGCATTGCCCTGCAAGGTATCGAGGGGCTGGGTCGGTTGCGCCGGGCTCGACTGCTGGGCCTGCCAATCCTGATAAAGCTTGTAGGCCAGCCCGCCGAGGGCCGCTGCACCGCCCACCGCCGCCACCTTGCCGCCATACTTGCGGATCTTCTTGTTGCCGAGCAGCAAGGCCATGGCACCGGCAGCCAAGCCGCCCTGCGCCATACCCTTCATCTGCGCCTTGCGGCTGTCGCCGCCTTCGTTGAGCCAACCTTTGCCAGCGCCCAACAACTGATCCAGCATTTGTTTCATCATGACTCCTCGCAATTGACCCCCCATGCTTGCGCCGAGTTTATGAACCAAGAGTGAATACGCGCCCAATATCACGCCGGGCGCTGTGCATCTTGTCGCCATTCGCGGTATACCTGACATAAATGCTGGCCAGCTTCTCAGGCCCGCCATGGCGCCAATGAACCAACCGGTACCGCGACTATGTCAAGACAAGGAGAGAGCATGACCCCACCCCGCGAGCTGACCCTGCAGTTTCTGGCAGAACCCGCCGACGTGAACTTTGGCGGCAAGGTGCACGGCGGCATGGTGATGAAGTGGATCGATCAGGCCGGTTACGCCTGCGCCGCCGGCTGGTGCAGCGGCTATGCGGTCACCGTCTACGTGGGGGGGATCCGCTTCCTGCGGCCCATCCAGATAGGCCAACTGGTGGAGGTACACGCCCAGGTGATCCACACAGGCACAACCAGCATGCACCTGTCGGTGGATGTCTACAGCCGCCATCCAGCGGACCGGCAGCGCCACAAGACCACCCACTGCATCATCATCTTCGTCGCCATGGACGAGACGGGCACACCGACCAGGGTGCCCCAGTGGCAACCTGTCTCGGCCGCCGATCTGAGCTTGCAGCAATACGCCAAAAAACTGATGGCCCTGCGCGAGGAGATAGACAAGGAGATGCGTCAGCACCTCTGAGCCCTTCATCCCCTGTGATACAGGGCCGGTCCCTATCCGGGTGCGGCTCTGTATAATGGCGCTTTTCCCATTACGGAGTCTGTCATGTCATTGGAAAATGCCCCGCCCGAGGTCAAGCTGGCGGTGGATCTTATCGAGCTGCTGGAAACCAACCGGATCGATCCCGCGCTGGCCTTGGCTGCGCTGGCCATCGTGTCCGAGGACTATCAACGCAAGCTCAAGGAAGGCAAGGATCACTGAGGGCGGCAGCGCTGCCGCCTCACCCCGCACAGGAGGCAAGATGACAGATCCCATCCGTTTCGAAAGTGGCCGCCCCATGCTGTTTGGCGGCCTGCGTCGCCATCATGCATTCGCGCACGCCGACTTCGGCGGTCAGTGGCGCGATTTCAGCGCCCTGGGCCCGCTGCCGGGCCAGCTGGGGGAGCATGCCTATGGCGTCATTTGCGGCGTGACCGCCACGGAATGCGAATATATGTGCGCGGTGGAAGTCGCCGCGCTGGAGGTACTGCCCAAGACGCTGGGGCGGATGCGCATCCAGCCCCAGACCTATGCCGTCTTTTTGCATCAGGGTCATGTCTCGACCATGCCAAACACCTGGCAGCAGGCACTGGACTGGCTGGCGCAATCGGATTACCAGTCTGCCCACCAGCCCGACTTCGAGCGCTATGGCGCCGAATATGACCCCCACACCGGCAGCGGCGAAGTGGAACTCTGGCTCGCTGTTGTGCCGCGCCAGGCCATGGCCTGAAGCTGGCCCCTCAACAGCGCGCCCGACCCATTCAGGCAGGCCCCATCACCTGGTCGCACAGGGCGATCAGGGCCTCGCTGAGGCGGGCCAGGGGTTCGCCCCGCTCCGCCCCCAGATGCAGGGCCAACTCGACCGGATTGATCCTGGGCCAGTGCGAAAGAGCCACCTGATCCGGTTGCAACAGGCGTGTTGGCAGCAGACTGACCCCGATCCCGGCGCTCACCGCACCCTGCAAGCTGGCGAGGCTGGCACTGACATAGGCGATGCGCCAGCGCCGCCCCTGCCCATCGAGCGCATCCGTGATCTGGCGTCGATAGAGCCCTTCACTTGGGAACACCACCAGCGGCAGGGGATCGCGATCACAGGCAGGCCAGTCGCGGCTGTCGACCCAGGCCAGGGGTTCACGCCAGCTGGCGAGTGGTGCTCCTCGCCCCCGGCCCTGCTTGACCAGCGCCAGATCCAGCTCACCGGCCTCGAAGCGCTGCCAAATCCCGTGGCTGAGGCCACTTTGTACCTCCAGCCGCACCTGTGGATATTGGCGAGCAAATGCGGCCAGCACGGGGGCAATGGCGCCAGCGGCGAAATCCTCCGGCACCCCCAGGTTCAATTGCAGGCTCGCTTCTGTCACCTGTGCCTCGGCTTCTGCCAGCAGCGCCAGAATGCGGCGGGCCAGCCCCAGCAGTTTTTCCCCCTCCGCCGTGGTCACCACCTGACGACCACTTCTGTCCAGCAGCGGGCAGCCGAGCTGCTGCTCGAGGCGCCGTATCTGCTGGCTGATGGTGGACTGGGTCAGGTGCACCCGCTCACCGGCACGGGTGAAGCTGCCGGTGTCTATGATGGCGACGAAGCTGCGCAGCAACAGGGGATCCAGCATGGCATTCTCCATTTACAAAATTACTGGATGTCATTCTATCATTTAATTTCCAAATGATTGATGGCGCCACTAGGCTGGTCTGCTCCCCCATAGGTTCAAGGTTTCTCTCATGCCCCACTCTCCTGCCGAGCCCGCCGGCTCCCACCTTGTCTCGTCGCTGACCGCCCTCACGGCCCATTCCCATCCAGAGTGGCTGGAGCAGGCGCTGCAACTGGCCCTGCAGAATCGGCAGCGAGGAGGTCGCCCCTTCGCGGCCCTGCTGGTACAAAATGACCGACTGGTGGCAAGCGCCGTCAATACCATGCATCTGGAGGGTGACCCCACCCGCCATGCGGAGCTGGAAGCCCTGCGCCAGGCCAGCCAATCCGGGCCGCTGGCGGGGGCCATCGTCTACGCCAGCGGTCACCCCTGTCCCATGTGCCTGAGTGCGCTGGTGATGAATGGCATCCGCGCCGTCTATTACGCCTTTGATAACCATGATGCGGCCCCCTTCGGCTTTGACAGCACATCGAGCTATGACAAGCTGCGACTGCCCCTCAGCCCGCCACCTCTGCCCCTCATCAAGCTGCCAGTCGCCCTCGCCGCCGCCGCGCTCTATGGAGACAACTCAGAGGCGGAACCAGCCCATGAGTAAGGACCTGCCCGCCAGCACCCTGCACCACAGCAAGCAGGATCTGGCCCTGCTGGTGCTGGTGATCCTGATTGGCCTCAATCTGCGTCCCTTTCTCACCGCCATAGGGCCGCTGGCCCAAGCGATAGACAACCGCCTTGGCCTCGGCATGGATACCCTGGCCTGGCTCACCCTGCTGCCCCTCTGGCTTATCGGCGTCGGCGTGCTGATCACACCTGGCCTGCGCCGCCTCACGGGCCCAAGCCAACTGCTGGGGGCTGCTCTCTTGCTGCTGGGGATGGGAAACGCCATGCGCTTTGATGCCCAAAGCGGCGCCCTGCTGATCGCCAGCGCGGCGCTTTGTGGCCTCGGCTCGGCGCTGGTGCAAGGGGTGCTGCCCGGCCTTATCAAGCAGAGCTTCGCCCACAAGGTGCCACTGGTGATGGGGATCTTCTCTGCCTGCATGATGGGAGGCGGGGCGCTGGGAGCCAGCCTCACCCCGCAACTGGCGGCAAGCCTCGACTGGTCGCGGGCGCTTGCCCTGTGGAGCCTGCCGGTGCTGTTGGCCATGGTCTGGCTAGGGTGGAAAGTCCGCCTGCCAAGCGCCGCCGTGGTGGCTATTCCCCACGGCGAGCAACGGCTGATCACCCTGCCCCGCAGCTGGTTGCTGATCGGCTGCTTTGGCATCATCAACAGCGGTTACGGCATCGTGGTCGCCTGGCTGGCGCCCGCCTATATGGCGCAAGGGTGGAGCGCCCAGCAGGGAGGCGAGCTGGTGGCCTGGCTGGCGCTGGCCCAGACAGCCAGCGGTCTCGGCCTGCCACTGCTGGCGGCACGCAACACAGATCGCCGCCCCTGGATGGGCCTTGCCATCATCATGCAGGTAGCAGGATTTGGCGGCCTCTGGCTCGCCCCACAAGCCGCCCCCATCCTCTGGTGCATGCTGTGCGGCGCCGGGCTTGGCGGCAGCTTTTCCCTCATCATGGTGATAGCGCTGGATCACCTGCCTGACCCGCGCCGCGCCGGCACCCTCAGCGCCCTGATGCAGGGATTCGGCTTTATGCTGGCGGCAACCGGCCCCTGGGTTGCGGCCCGCCTCCATCATCTGAGTGGCGACTTCGCGGCCGCCTGGCAGTGGCAACTGGGGGGATTGGCGCTGATGAGCCTGCTGGTGCTGCGCCTGGATCCCCGCCACTACCCCAGCGTAATGGGGCTGGCCAAGCAGGCCCCCAACCCCGTCGCCGTCAATTGACCCTTCTGCATCAGCACATCCTCACCCCGACCGGGTGAGGATGTCTCCTGCCTGCCCGCTTCCTCGCTGGCAAAACGGTTGCCATCATGCCCTTCACCACTGCCAGCTGTGTAAATCATCAACAGATGATTTCATATCACATTGATTTTAAACATATTAACCGACCCCATATGGAGGGTTGCCCCAGCATTATGGGCCGTTATGGTGAGGAGCTCAGACGAGCATAATTCTCATTTCGTCTGGCAGGGATGATGTCGTAATCACCAAGGAAGACAACGCCACACACCAGTGGCCCTGATATCACCAGAAGGTAAAAACATGCGGAAAAATGCAAAATGGGCTTCTCTACTCAGTGGCTTGGCCATGTTAGGCGGTGTCATCTCACCGGCCATGGCGGAAGAGTCATTCAATCTTTGGCAGGAGTGCGCAACCCGCTGCAACCTGGACCTTGGCCAAGGTGTCAGATCCAGCCAACTCGATCTCTCCACTTTGCTTGATGAACAAGCAGAACAAGGCGTATTGCACTACTCCATGGTGCTGGGTGAAGGAAGCAACAGCCTCAAACTCGCCATCGACAATGCCCTGACCCTGCGCAGCGATGGCTCAAGCATCACGCTAACCAGCGCCACCGCAGGCAAGGAGCCTCGCAGTTACAGCTACCACAGACAGGGGAAGGGCAGTTGGTCCCTGCACTGGCTGGTGCCCGTCGGGAATGAAGCGCCCGCCAGCATCAAGGTCTTCTTCCATGAGCTGGATGCAGGTTCCGACATCAGCCACATCTCCCCCATTTACAGCATCGAAGTCAGTGACGCTCTGCTGCGCAACATGGCAAAAAACGCGACACTCTATGTCAGACATGTTGAAAACAACGAAGTCAACCGCACACTCACCCTCAGCGCTGCGGGAGTCGGCTTCGTGGCCGCGCCGACCCATCACAGTCGCCAAAAGCGCTGGAGCGAGTGGCATACCGGCAAGGTGCTTTGCCTGTTGGACCCGCTGGATGCGGTTTACAACTATCTATCTCAACGCAGCTGTAATCTGGGTGATACCTGGGAAGGCAAGGTTTATCGGATACTGGCTGGGACTCCGGCTTCTCACGACACCCATATTGTCCCTACCGCCATCAGCCATCGCCTCCATTTTGCCAAGGCCGACAGCCTGGCAGCCCTGACCACCCATCAGGTGTGTGCCATTCCGCTCGAAGCGTTGGCGCGCAGTCGTCAACCCAGAGGCTGGGAAGAACTGAGCCAATGCGGCTACCCGGTCCACAATCTGATCACCCTTTATATCCTGACACGCTTGCCATGGTCCCAGCTTGATTCCGTGATTGCCCAGGCGCTGAGCCACACCACTCCCGAGGATGGTTCAACCCCCCGAGGGCAGCTGGCACAAGCCATTCGGGAAAACCCGGCCCAGGCGCGACTGGCCCTGACCATGGCCGCCGCCCAGAGTGACGCCTTTACCCGACAGCATGCAGACAATACTCAAGAGCAAGCTGCCAGCGCAGATGTCGTCAATCTCACCTGTCCGGCTGCAGATCTCAATTGCCTTTCTCCGGCCGACAGTGCCAATGCCCTGCAAGAGCGAGATTATCCGAATGGTGCCAACTTCCTGGGTGAGGGGGAGAGCGTCCGTTTTACAACGGCTGGCACCCAGAATTGGTCGATGGCCCGTCTAAGCCAGGCCCATCAACAGTTGATTGACAGTGGCTATGCCTTTGTCGGCTACCACGGCACTTTTATCGAAGCGGCCCACAGCATAGTGTTTGAAGGCGTTCACGAGCGCGATCAATCCTCGATAGCCCCCTGGCAAGGCTTCTATGTCGCAGGAGATCCTGCCCTCGCCTATGGCTACGCCCAGGATCAGGACGCAGATGAGCGGGGACGGATCCGCAATGGCGTCCTGTTACGGGTCTATGTTCCCCGTACCGCCCTGCCCCGTCTCTATGCCACTTCGTTGACACTGGCGTCCTCTGATGCTGTTGATGAGGTCAGTCGCCTGATTGGGCATCCCTTGCCGCTGCAACTGGACGCCATCACAGGGCCGGAAGAAGAAGGTGGACGCCTCGAAACCATATTGGGATGGCGCCTGGCGGAGCAGGCGGTGGTGATCCCCTCCACCATACCGACGGATCCGCGCAACGTGGGTGGAAACCTTGATCCTGCCACTGTGTTACAAGAGGAGCGCGCGATCAGCACACTACCTGACTACGTCACCACACCCCGCGACGAGCTGTAATCCCTGTATGCAGATACCAAAACACCGGCCTGAGGCCGGTGTTTTTGGGGATAACAAATGGGGAGGCTGACGCAGCTCAGGGTTACGCCTCAGCGCCCCTTCTTCTGGCGGCCGGACTGGCCGGCACGCGGTTTGGCTGCGGCCGGTTTGCTGCCCTTGTTGGGCGCCCCTTTACCTGCACTGCCTTTGCCCGTGGCGGCTTTACCGGTGCCGCCTTTGCCAACAGCCCCCTTGCCCACGGGGATCTTCTTCTCGAAGGCTTCCGGGCCCGGCACATTGGGGCGGCCGCCAATCTCGTGGTCATCATCCCGGCGCGGCTTTTTGCCTTGCGCCGCTTTGCCGGTTTGAGCAACAGCGGCTTTGGCTACCTTGGGCTTGTCGCCTTTGGCCGGTTTCACTTCGGAGGAGGAGTCCTCAATCAGCTTGAACAGCTCGATCAGCTCATCGTCGGTCAGATCGCGCCACTCGCCCACCGGCAACCCCTTGAGGCTGACGTTCATGATGCGAATGCGCTCCAGCTTGGTCACCTCGAAGCCGAAGTGCTCGCACATGCGGCGGATCTGGCGATTCAGCCCCTGCACCAGGGTGATGCGAAACACGAAGGGCGCCTCTTTCTTCACCTTGCACTTCTTGGTGACGGCCCCGAGGATAGGCACACCGGCCCCCATCCCTTTGATAAAGTCATCGGTCACCGGCTTGTCGACGGTCACCAGGTACTCTTTCTCGTGATCGTTGCCCGCCCGCAGTATCTTGTTGACCAGATCGCCGTGGTTGGTCAGGAAGATGAGCCCCTGGGAGTCCTTGTCGAGCCGCCCTATGGGGAAGACACGGGTGCTGTGGTTGACGAAATCGACGATATTGTCCTTCTCGCCCGCCTCCGTGGTGGAGACTATGCCCACCGGCTTGTTGAGCACGATAAAGACCAGGCTGTCGGCTTCCCGCGCCTCGATCACCTGACCATTGACCTTGACCAGATCCCCGGCAAACACCTGATCGCCGATCCCGGCCCGCTTGCCGTTAATAAAGACCTGACCCTGCTCGATAAAGCGGTCGGCCTCGCGGCGCGAGCAGATGCCGCTCTCGCTGATGTACTTGTTCAGGCGCATGGATTCATTAGCCAGCATGGGTCACCTGCCACAGGCTGATAGCCCCATCCAGTTGCACGGTTGCCGGTGCCGGCATCGTCGGGGAGGCTGTTTGCTGCATCAGCCGGCTCACTACGTCAAAGTTCTGCATACCATTCCATCTTCAAAAAGGCCAAGGCCAGCTTAACCATCAAAAAACGCCGATACAGTAGCATATTGCCCCGTCCAGCACGCCGGATACTTGTCACCCACTCCGGTCCTGTGTGCCTGGATCCCACTCTCATCACCGCATACCGCAAGCCTATTTCCTGATAACGCGGACCAGACGACGGGGTCAGGATCCAGAGGGCTGAGAAAAAAACACAAAATACGGTCGCAGGCCGGACAGAAAAACGGCGCTCGGCGCGGGCATGTAACATTCACACAATATGCAGCCCGCTTGCCATCACGCCACATCCTATAAAGAAGCACCTTGCTATTTATTAAATAAAAACGCATAAAAAGATTCAAATCTGCGCGAATTATCTTGCCATGACCCTGTCTGCATTCTGTCGTTTTCGGCGGCTAATCCAACAATCGTTGGCAAACTCGGTACAAGATAGAATTTTTGTCCGCATTCATCCCCAACACAAATCATAAATTTGGATGCACGGCATGCGCTTTTCTCTGGCAAGAGGCCAATTTCATCATTCACTACAGGAGTTACAGATGAGTCATTCCCTATCTCAGGCGGATTTTCTGGCCCAGGTGGCCAGCCGCAATCCCCATCAACCGGAATTTATTCAGGCAGTGAGCGAGGTGATCGCCTCCATCTGGCCTTACGTGGAACGTCACCCCCGCTACCTGCAACAGGGCCTGCTGGAGCGGCTGGTGGAGCCGGAGCGACTTATCCAGTTTCGAATAAGCTGGGTCGATGACAAGGGTAAGGTGCAAGTCAATCGCGGCTATCGCATCCAGCACAGCTCGGCTATCGGCCCCTTCAAGGGGGGCATGCGTTTTCATCCCTCTGTGGATCTCTCTGTGCTCAAGTTCCTCGCCTTCGAGCAGACCTTCAAGAACGCCCTCACTACCCTGCCCATGGGTGGCGGCAAGGGCGGCAGCGATTTTGACCCCAAGGGCAAGAGCGAGGGGGAAGTGATGCGCTTCTGTCAGGCGCTGATGCTGGAGCTCTACCGTCATCTGGGGGCCAATACCGATGTGCCTGCCGGCGATATCGGGGTGGGCGGGCGCGAGGTGAGCTACATGGCAGGCATGATGAAGAAGCTCACCAACAGCGCCGAATGTATCTTCACCGGCAAGGGGCTTTCGTTTGGGGGCAGCCTCATTCGCCCTGAGGCCACCGGCTACGGCCTGCTCTATTTTGTCGAGGCCATGCTGGCCAACCGTGACCAGTCGCTGGCGGGCATGACTGTCTCTGTGTCGGGCTCCGGCAACGTGGCGCAATATGCCATCGAGAAGGCGATGGCGCTGGGTGCCAAGGTGATCACCGCCTCCGACTCGGGTGGCACAGTCTATGATCCTGACGGTTTCACCCCCGACAAACTCGCCAGATTGATGGAGCTCAAGAACGAGCAACGCCAGCGTATCGCCGATTATGCCCATGATCAGGGGCTGGAGTATTTCAGTGGCCGCACACCCTGGCACCTGCCGACCCAGATAGCCCTGCCCTGCGCCACCCAGAACGAGCTGGGGGAAGAAGACGCCACCGCACTTGTCGCCAATGGCGTACAGCTGGTGGCCGAGGGCGCCAACATGCCGAGCTGCGCCGCCGCCATCAAAGTCTTTCATGAGGCAAAGGTGCTGTTTGCCCCGGGCAAGGCGGCCAATGCAGGGGGCGTCGCCACCTCCGGGCTTGAGATGAGCCAGAATGCCCAGCGCCTCTCCTGGACACGGGAGGAGGTGGATGCCCGCCTCAAGGGGATCATGACCAGCATACACGCCACCTGTGTGCGTTACGGTGAAGAGGAGCAGGGCCACGTGAACTATGAGAGCGGCGCCAATATCGCCGGTTTCGTCAAGGTGGCCGATGCCATGCTGGCGCAGGGAGTCTGCTAGTCCCGGCAAGGATGAGCCATCAGCAAGCATTGAGCACGACGTGCAACACCAGACGGCAGCCCATGGGCTGCCGTCTTTTCATGGTCTTGACGATCGCCCGCCACCTGTACTTATCACCTTGTTTACATTAGGCTTTAAGCCTTGCTTCAAGGTTTGAACTGTTCAGACAGACACGGCGAGCCAGCTTGACTGCAGTTCGCCCCGACCGCCATCGCCCAGGGATCACACCATGCTGGCTCGTACCCGTCGCCTCCTTCGCCGCTCTCTTCTGACCCTCTTGCTTGCGCTGCTGGTCGCTTGGGGGGTGATCGCCTACTTCGCCTGGCAGGCTGCGCCGCTGCAGCTGTGGCATACCTTTATTCCCCCCGAGCTCAGCGCCGACGAACTGGATAGCAGCGACTGGCCAGCCTATCAGGCCCGCGAGCAACAGTTGTTCGATCTGGTGGAGCAGGAGGTGGTCGCCAAGACGCCGCCGGAGCAACAGCTGGCGGGCAATCGCTACTATCAGGGCTCGCCCATCAACCCAGCCCGCTTTCAAGACGACTGGAATCGCTCCTACCTGCTGCGCCCCGAGGGCGAGGTGAAGGGAGTAGCCGTGTTCCTGCACGGCCTGACCGATTCCCCTTACAGCCTGCGCCACCTGGCCCAGCGCTATCGCGAGCGGGGCTTTATCGCCCTTGGTTTGCGCATACCCGGCCACGGCACAGTGCCGGCCGGGCTGGTCAATATGGCGTGGGAGACCTGGCTGGCGGCCACACGACTGGCGGTGCGCGAGGCCAGAGTACAAGCCCCGGGCCCGCTGCCACTGCATCTGGTGGGTTTTTCCAACGGCGGCGCGCTGGCGGTGAAATACGCGCTGGATGCGCTGGAAGACAAAACGGGGACATTGGCAAGGCCGGATCGGCTGGTGCTCATCTCCCCCATGATAGGGGTGACCCGCTTTGCCCGTTTCGCCGGATTGAAGGCAGTACCCGCCCTGCTGCCCGCCTTTGCCAACGCGGCCTGGCTCGGCATCATGCCCGAATTCAACCCGTTCAAATACAACTCCTTCCCGGTCAACGGGGCACGTCAATCCTACCGGCTGACCCACGCCATTCAGCAGCAGGTGCGCCAACTGGCAACCAGCGGTGAACTGGCGGCCTTCCCGCCGGCACTCACCTTCCAGTCGGTGATGGACTACACGGTCAGCACCCGCTCCATCATCGCCGATCTCTACCACTTTCTGCCGGCCAACGGCAGCGAGCTGGTGCTGTTCGACATCAATCGCGGCTCTGTCTTCGGCCCCTTGCTCAATAGTGCCTCCGAGCTGGCCCTTAGCCATCTGCTGCCGAGCCAGCCCCAGCCCTATCGGCTGACAGTGGTGGGCAACGAGGCGGCGTCCAGCCCCCAGACCCAGGCCAAAACGATGGTCGCAGGCAGCATGCTCGAGCAAGTTCGCCCCCTTGGCATCGACTACCCCAAGGAGATCTACTCCCTCTCCCACGTGGCGCTGCCCTTCCCCATGGACGATCCCCTCTACGGCATGGCGCCGCGCCCGGAGCAAATGAACCAGTACGGTATCAACCTGGGCGGGCTGGCCCTGCGCGGGGAGCGCGGCATGTTGATCGTCAATCCAGGCGCCCTCACCCGCACCTCCTCCAACCCCTTCTATCCCTATCTGCAAGAGAGGGTCATGGAGACACTGGCGGCGCCCCTTCAGCCCCCATCGCCACTCGCCTCACCCCAGGCGAAACCGGCCAGCGACAAGCGCACCGATGCCGCCTATGAGGCAGAGATAGAGACGTTTTTACAGGAAACAGACACGCCGGATTTACCTTTTTAGGCAAGCGACAAGAAGCAGGAGTTGGCAATCAGCTGACAGCCGGGCTCAAGGATAGCGGCTGATCTCGACAAGATTCTGATCCGGGTCGAGGCAATAGATTGATTCGATGGGCCCGCAGGCGCCGCTCTTGGTGACGGGCCCTTCGACTATCGCCACCCCGTGGCTGGCAAGCTGAGCGATGACCTGTGCCAGCGGCCAACGGGTGATGAGGCAAAGATCCCCCGCCCCCACCTGAGCCCGGTTGCGCGACTCCTGCCCCGGCAATTGCAGATTGATCTTCTGGTTGCCAAAACGCAGCGCCCGGCGCCCTGCACCAAAGGTGATGGCCTCCATCTTGAGCACCGAACTGTAAAACGCCACGGCCCGCTCAATATCACTAACCGTCAATACCAGATGGTCGATGTGGCTGATCATGGTTCCTCCTGGTGGTGATCTGGCTGATGTAGCAGGCATATGCCCATGAATGCCCGACGCTTTCCACAACCGTGAGCAACCCCATCATACCCGGCAAGGAGAAGCGGATGTGTGTCGTGGCGCGCACAGACAAGCCAAGTGAGTATGTTGTCAAATAAATCCGCCTCACTGCACCGCGGCGCACGCTTTGTCGCGCTGGGCCAGTAAGGTCTCATCGTCACTGTCCATCGCAGCCAAAATCGCCTGATTGCAGGCGCGCTCCGCCAGCTTGGCCGGACTCTGCTGGGCATCCCCAATCTCCGCAATCATTGGCCGATAGCTGATAGCCGCCGAGCAGTACATGGTGCGAAATTTGGGCAGTTGCCAGCTGCTATCATCCTGTCGAGTCAGATCATCGCAGAGCGTCTGAAACAGAGCAGCCGCCTTGACCGTACACTGGCTAAAGCGCCGCACATCCTGTTCATAAGAGCGACAGACGCTTTTGGGTTGGATCTGCCAAAACTGGAAAGCAAAGGGCACCTGCTCCCCCTCATATTCCACCACCAACGTCTTGGGCTCTGTGCCGTAGTGATCCGACACCTGCTGCTGTACCAGATTGAGATAGGCCGAAAAAAGATAAGAAACCGGATCCATCACCACCTCCCTGTGGTTGTCACTGCCGGGCTTTATTACCGAAAACCGGGGCGATTTTCAAACGAGTAACAGGCGACAACAGCTTACTGATTTGGTTGGGAAAAATGATACTCTTCTCGCCACCCTCATGTACAACGTTCAAGGCCTGTGTGCGATGCAACAATGCGGTATTTATGAACAACTCATTACTCAACTGCTGACATCTCGACTCGACCGCGAGCGCTTTTACGTAGGGGAACGCCAGCTTGAACCTGCCGAAGCGGCAGTCTGGTTATCGCGATTTCTGAGCCGGGTTTTGGAATATGCGGTGGGCTCGGTCACTGGAGAGGATCAGCTGCAACGGCAGATTGAGCTGGCTAACCAGTTATTGCTTTGGCTAAAGGATCGCACGCAAGACCCAGACTTTATTGGCGAGAACCTCATCAATAGTCAGGGAAAAATTCTGACGGCGCTCTACCAGTTGGATAGCCCCATCTCAGCCAATTTAAAGCAATATGCCGAGGATATTTTCCCTCTGACAGGTCTGACGCAAAGTGAGCTGTTCTGCGGCAGCAATGCGGGTTTGTCGATGGAGTCGGAGATTAAACGGGAGATATTATCGGCAGATAGCATCTGCTGGCTGGTCTCATTTATCAAATGGGCAGGTATCCGTATTTTCCGTCATGAGCTGGAAGAGTTCACTCGCAGCGGCCGCCAATTAAAAGTGATTACCACCTCTTATATGGGGGCAACCGACGCCAAGGCGGTCGAATTTTTAGCTAGCCTGCCCAACACTGAAGTCAAACTCAGCTATAACACCCAGCGCGAGCGGTTGCATGCCAAAAGCTATCTCTTTTGCCGAAATACTGGCTTTCATACCGGCTATATAGGTTCATCCAACCTCTCTCATTCTGCCCTCACCAGTGGCTTGGAGTGGAACCTAAAAATCACCTCGCAAGAGATCCCTCATATTATTGAGAAATCCCTGAGTACCTTTGAAACCTATTGGGAGTCCGATGATTTTGAGCTGTTCGATGGCAAGCTCGAAAGCCGCACGAAATTAAAGCATGCGCTGCAAGAGGCCCGTGGGGATGGTGACAAAAATAGTCCTGCCTATTTCTTTGATATCACGCCGTTTCCCCATCAACAGGAGATCCTTGAGCAATTGGCGATGGAGCGCTCTTTACACCAGCGCTTTCGTAACTTGGTGGTTGCGGCCACCGGTACAGGGAAAACCCTGATCTCCGCCTTTGATTTTGCACGTTTTCTGAAAACCAAACCCGACGCCAAGTTTCTGTTTGTCGCCCACAAAGAGGAGATCTTGCGCCAAGCATTGGCCTCGTACCGCGGTGTGCTCAAGCAATCCAATTTTGGCGAACTCTTGGTCGGCGGCGCCGTGCCAACCCACTACCGTCAGCTATTTGCCTCGGTGCAATCCTTGAATAACCAGCTGGCTACGTTGCGCCTTAGCCCAGACTATTTCGATTACATCGTCATCGATGAGGTTCACCATATTGCGGCGGCCAGTTATCGTGGTTTGCTCGCAGCCTTTGATCCTCACATTCTGTTGGGATTGACCGCAACGCCAGAGCGCCATGATGGCGGTGATATTCTTGCTGACTTTTGTGGTGTGATCGCAGCAGAAATCCGCTTGCCCGAGGCCATCAATCGTCGCCATCTCTGCCCATTCCAATATTTTGGTATCGATGATGATACTGACTTGCGCCAAGTCGCTTGGAAACATGGTCGTTATGACATCACTGAGCTCACCAATATCTATACCCACAATCAGCAGCGGGTACAGAAGATAGTCCAGAGCCTCGATGAGATCGTCACCGATATTACCAAGATCAAAGCGCTGGCATTTTGTGTGAGCCGCGAACATGCCGATTTTATGTGCAAGGCATTTTTATTGAAGGGCATCAAGGCTGACATCCTCACCAGCGATAACCGAGACGAGCGCCATAGTAAACAACAGGATTTGCGTACCGGCGTTATCAATATTCTCTGCGTGGTGGACATCTTTAACGAAGGTGTCGATATCCCGGAAGTCGATACCTTGCTGTTTTTACGACCAACGGAAAGCCTCACCATCTTCTTGCAGCAATTAGGGCGGGGCCTGCGGCTGGCGAGCAATAAAGAGTGCTGCACCGTGTTGGACTTTGTTGGCAATGCCCATGCGGAATATGACTTTGCCCAGAAATTTCGGGCACTGGTGGGTAAAACCAATAAGGCGATCAGCCACGAAATCAAACAGGGCTTCCCTCACGCGCCCTTGGGCTGCCGCATCGAGCTCTCAAAACAGACCCAAGAGTTAATTCTGAGCAATATCAAGAAGGCGACCCTCAATACCTCGCGACTCATGGGCCTGATCCGCCGTTTCTCGCAGGATTGCGATTTACCGCTGACGTTGGCGAACTTTTTGAAGTTTTACCCTCATATCAGCATTGAGGAGATCTACAAGCGCGGTAACTGGAGCACCTTGGTCAAACAGGCCCGCAACCATAGCATTTCTGAAATGAGCGATGAGAAGCTATCTACCCTCTACACCCGGGCCATCAAAACCCGGCTACTAGGCTGCGATGCGCTCCATTACTTGAAATTCTTACAAACCTTGGTAGCAGATGCCTTTACCTTAACGGCTGAGCACGATGAACGTATGGCGTTGATGTGCCACTACGACTTCTGGCAACAGAGCGGCCCCAACGCAGGCTTTAGCTCCTTGGCACACAGCCTGAAACAACTCAATCAACCAGCGTTAAGGGCCGAGTTGGCAGACCTGCTACCCATGCTGATCAATCGGGTGCAGCACGAACAACTAGCCATGCCTGACCTTCCCGGTAATCCGCTGCAACTGCATGCCCGATATGCCAGAGAGCAGGTGCTGGTTGGCTTTGGTGCTACCAGTTTCGAGCAGCAACCACCAGCTAGAGAAGGGGTGTATGTCATCGCAGAGCAAAATATCGAGTTGCTGTTCGTGACCCTGAACAAAACGGAGCAGCACTTCTCCCCTACCACCCGTTATCACGACTACGCCATCAATGAGTCACTGTTCCATTGGCAGAGCCAAAACAGCGCTCGCCCCGAGCGGGGTAAGGGCCTGAGTTACATTCAACACAGAGCAGAGGGTAAGCGCTTGTTTTTGTTCGTCCGTGAGCAGAGCAAAGATGAATTTGGCCGCACCCTTGGCTTTGTGAACTTTGGCGAAGTGGAGTACATCTCCCATAGCGGCAGCCAGCCGATGAACATCAAATGGCGGTTGGCTACTCCGATGCCTCCCTTCATGTGGAAAGAAGCAGCAAAGTTGGCGGTTGGCTAACTCCTGTTAAAGAAAACGGCTCGCCAGTGGCGAGCCGTTTTCGTCGGGGTCAGCACTCAATCCGCTCGATCTGGCCGCCGCTGAGTTTGAAGAAAGCATCCTGCGGCAGGTCTTGTGACCAGGTGGTGGTGTAGTCGATGTCGGCATAGGCACCGCGCAGCATGGCGCCAAACAAACCGTGGGAAACCACGATGGCGCGCTCGGCAATGCGATCATCCTGCAGCCACTGTTGGGCCCGGCGCTGTATGCATTGAAAATCTTCACCACTGGGCGCCTGCAGATACCAGTCCGGCTGGCTGATATCAAGCTCGGGGTGAGCTGCCACCAGATCCGATACCCGGCAGCCCTCCCACTCCCCCATGTTCAACTCCACCAGTCGCTCATCCCAGACGATGCGCTCACTATCGAGCCCCAGCTGCTGGCACACCAACAGCGCCGTCTGCCGAGCTCGGCCAAGGGGGCTGGCGTAGAGAGTCCAGCCTGCGGGTTCGTCCAGCACGTCGCGCAGACGAGCCCCCATGGCGGTGGCCTGCACCTCCCCCTTGTCAGTCAGGTCGGAATTGCAGCGCCCCTGCAACCGCTGCTCGGCGTTATAGCGGGTCTGGCCGTGACGAAGCAGATAAAGGGTTCGAGACATGGTTTCTCCAGCAAGTTCAATTAGATAAGTGGCATGAAAGGCCATGATGATAACAGATGTGCCGTACGGACACAGATACAAACGGGACAAGACGAGCAGGACCCAGGCTTCAATCGGCCGGGGCAATCCCCCAAGCTATGCGCGCTGAAACAGTGCGGCCATGAAAACCTGACCAGAGTGGGCCTGACTTTCATTGTCAGGAGGAGGAAAACACTTCATTTTTTTCTTGGCGAAAAAAGTCGCACATTTTCGTTGTGCCGTGCTTTGAGTCAGGGTAATCTCGAGCAAAAACAAGACTCGAACGTTACTTTTTATGGCCGTTTATCATGGCGCCCAAGGGGACAGTTCGACGAGAAGAAGGTCACATCATTTATCACCCGTACAGGCGAGGAATCGCACATGGCTAGATACCAGTTTTTCTCCATTCCGGCATCCAACCGGCAGCAGTACACATTTATCGACATGGCCTCCCCCACCTTTCTGACCGAGAAAGAGGCGCTGCTGGCGCAGGGATTCGAGGTACAAGAAGACTTTATCGATGCCGCGAGTCGCAGTGAGGCCGTCGAGAAATACAAATCCAACTTCCTCTACGTGGCAGACGAGATGGGCAAATCAGACAGTGGCTACGCTGCGGCGATCGCCCTGATGGACGTCGGCAAGGGGTTGTTGGGCGGCAAAACACGCTGACAAGACTCGTTAACCGAAGTCGCCAGCAGGCATCGTTAGCAGAAAACCAGCAAGAGACGATAAGTGGCCATCGCGGCAAGGTGTCCGATGGCCATGTGACGAGCCGCAGACAGCCTGCGTCAGAAGCGGGCCAGTTGCTGGAGCATCTCGATCAGCTCCTCTTCGCTGCGGGGCTCATGGGTCAGCTCCAGACTCGGGGCCGCGCCCCCCATCAGCATGTAGACATGCGTGCTGCAGTGGTCATAGTGGTACCACTTACCGTCGATACAGAGGTCGGTATAGCATCTCGGGTCCCTTTCCAGTTCCATAGTCACATCCTTTTGTTACATACCACCCACATCACTCCTGACCGTAAAATAACCCGCCCGCGACAGGCTTGATGCAGATCAAGGGAAGAGGCTGGCTGAGGCGGATATCTGCCGGATCCGTGCCCTGAGCCGCGCACTACCGCCATCCACCACTCATATGAAGATGGCTGTCCGCTTCCCTGCTTTCGGGAAGGGGATGAGATGCCATCAACAAAAACGGCGCCCGAAGGCGCCGTTTTTTCATTCCCGTCTTTTTGTTTCCACCGACGGGGTGAACAAGCCTGAGGCTTATTCGTCTTCCAGATAGGCGTAGCCTTGCAGACCCAGCTCCAGCTCGTCGAGCAGGGCTTTGCGAGTCGCGTCATCCAGCGCCGGGTGGGAGACAATACGCTGGTAGTTCTCGCGAATGACGGAGGGGTCGATGTTGACGTAACGCAGCAGCTGGTCGACGGTATCGCCGCGCACCACATTGCGAATGTCCATCTTGCCCTCTTCATCGAGACACACTTCCGCGCAGTGGGTGTCACCGAACAGGTTGTGCAGATCCCCCAGGATCTCCTGATAGGCACCGACCAGGAAGAAACCGACGTAGCACACTTCGTTCTCTTCATACTGCGGCATCGGCAGCGTGCTTTCAACACCCAGGCCATCGACGTAGTGTTCAACCTGACCGTCGGAGTCACAGGTGATGTCCATCAGGATGCCACGACGACTGAGCGGACGATCGAGCCCGGTCAGCGGCATCACGGGGAACACCTGACCGATACCCCAGGCATCAGGCAGGGACTGGAACAGGGAGAAGTTGGCAAAGCACTTGTCGGCCAGTTTCTCGGAGAGCTCGTCGGCCAGGGCGCGGTGGTTGCGGTTGACCGGGTTGAGCATCTCTTTCAGTGCCAGACAGGTGTTTTGGTGCAGCATCTCGGCCCAGGCGCGTTGCTCCAGATTGAGCAAGCCCATGGTGTACTGGGCATTCACATCACCCAGATCCGCCACTGAGTCGTGGAAGATCTCCAGCAAAGAGGGATCTTCACCGCGCAGGTCCAGCCACCCTTGCCACATGTTCTGCAAGAGGGTCGGCGCATCCTCATCCGGCGCGCTGATGTCGCTCATCTCCACCCCTTCGGCACCAATCAGATTGGTGACCAGCACGGCGTGGTGAGCGGTCAGGGCACGGCCAGACTCGCTGATGATGGTCGGGTGCGGCAGATCAAACTCGCGGCACACATCGCCGATGCCCCACACCACGTTGTTGGCGTACTCGGACAGGCTGTAGTTGGCGGAGCAGTGGCTCTGGGAGCGAGTGCCCTCATAGTCCACACCCAGGCCACCGCCGACGTCGACCACGTCGATGGGCACACCCAGACGACGCAACTCGGAATAGAAGCGACCGCACTCGCGGATACCGCCCTGAATGTCACGGATGTTGGCGATCTGGGAGCCCAGATGGAAGTGCAGCAGTTGCAGGCAATCCAGCTTGTCCAGGCTGCGCAGACGCTCGACCAGCGCCAGGATCTGGGAGGCGGAGAGACCAAATTTGGACATGGAGCCGCCGCTCGATTCCCACATGCCGGAGCCGGTGGACGCGAGCTTGGCACGTACCCCGATATTGGGCTTGATGTTGAGGCGAGCTGACTCGTCCAGCACCATTTCCAGTTCGGAGGGTTTTTCCACCACTATGTAGACCTTGTGGCCCATCAGGTTGCCGAGCAGGGCGTGGCGGATATATTCGCGGTCTTTGTAACCGTTGCAGACGATCACCGAGCCTTGCTCATGGTGATGGGAGAGCACGGCCAGCAGCTCCGGTTTGGAACCCGCTTCCAGGCCAAGACGTGGCTTGTCGCTGTAAGACTGGCTGATGGTCTCGATGACTCGACTCTGCTGGTTTACCTTGATCGGGTAAACACAGAGGTAATCCCCTTCATAGCCTGACTTCTCGATGGCCTGACCAAAAGCGTTGAACAGTGCATCGACCCGACTCTTGAGGATGTCGGGGAAACGCAGCAACACGGGAGTGGTCAAACCGGACTGGCGCAACTGTTCGATGGCATCAGAGATGACAATGTGTGCATCAGGGCGCGATTTGTCGGGAGCGACGGTCACATGACCGGCGTCATTGATGTTGAAAAAACCCGCACCCCAGTAGGGAACGTTGTAGACCTTCAAGGAGTCCTTGCTGGACCAGTTAGTCATGGGCTATGCCTCGCAAATGAGCGACCAGTGGCCGCCTTCGTTACCCTCAATCACATCCAGACCATCGATTGCAAGTTGCGGCAAGCCAAGGCTGCCTGGTGGGATCTGAACAGCAACGAGTCATGAAAGCGCGACGGATGACCGCCTTCGTTTCACCACTTGTTACCTTCCATCACATCCAGCTATTGCACATCGCGGCAAGCCAAAGGCTGCCTGGTGGATCTTGGGAAGTAACGAGTCTTGATGTGGGGCTGGTGGCTTTACATCAAGCTCAACGGTATGCGGTGCCACCTTAACGGGGGCGCCGCGGTACTTTGATGACAGACAGCATCAGCCACGCCGTCAGTTCATCATTCGGCACCATCACAACGACAAGGGAGGTTTCAAGGAAGAGAAGCGAAGGCGTCAGCACGCAAGCGTGTTGATAGACGACAACAACCACAGCCTACCCAACACCAGTGACCGCCCATGACAAGGGAAGATGATGAGCCGCTGGCTCACTCGGTCAGATGGTTAATGAGTGTCCGTTGTTCTCCCTGATACCGGAGCCTAACCGGTATTAAAGAAACCATACCCCAGCAGTGTCTGTCGTTTCTGCGTGCCTCGCCCTATAGGCGTATGATCTTTCAGGTTTCTGGTGGCATCTGCCTGCTTCAGAGTTACCCTTGGATCGGCGCGGAGTGTACACACTTACCGCCAGCGGTGACAATAAAAAATAGTGTTCAAAAACTGCTTTTAATAAGGTGAGCAAATCTTGCTGCCAGGCAGGCTGGCTCTGGGATGGCGCAGAATATTCCCCTGCGGTTGCCCCCCATGAAAAGCCTGCTCTCGGGGCATGGCAGGCTGCATGCCTTGTCAGGGGGCAGTTCAGGGGATTTCCTGTCGTTATGGCGATGCTTGCGTATCAATAAAAACGCTATTTTTATGCATGAAAAATGGCAACAAACTGCCACCTCCGACTCAATCCCTCCCAGGCCGCTGCGTCAGAAAATGGGGGAAACCTGCGCTGACGCAGTAAGACACGCAACCTGATTGGCCAAAATGGCCCTTCATTACCGGTTTGAAGTGTGAGGCTTGCCAATGGATACCCTGCTTGAGCGTTTTCTGCGTTACGTGACTTTTCATACCCGCTCCGATGCGACCAATCCCGCCTGTCCCAGTAGCGAGGGGCAACTGATTTTTGCCCGGGCCCTGCGAGATGAAATGGAGCAGATGGGGCTGACCCGGGTCACCCTGGATGAGCACGGCTACCTGACTGCCTGCCTGCCAGGCAACCAGCCGGATGCCCCTGCCATCGGCCTCATCGCCCACATGGACACAGCCGATTACGCCGCCGAGCAGGTGGTGCCCCAGATCATCGAAAGCTATCAGGGAGGCGATATTTGCCTTGGCAAGGGGGACGAGGTACTGGCCATTCGCCAATACCGCTGCCTGAAAAACTACCTGGGGCAGGATCTCATCACCACCGACGGTTCTACCCTGCTGGGGGCCGATGACAAGGCCGGGATCGCCGAGATCCTCACCGCCATCGACTATCTGCTGGCCCACCCCGACATCCCCCGCGGCGATCTCTGGGTCGGTCTCACCCCGGATGAAGAGATAGGCCGTGGCGCCGATCTCTTCCCCCTGGACAGATTCCCGGCCAAATGGGCTTATACCGTCGATGGTGGCGAGCTGGGGGAGCTCGAATACGAGAACTTCAACGCCGCCAGCGCCACCGTGCGCATCACGGGCAACAATGTTCACCCCGGCACCGCCAAGGGCAGCATGATCAACAGCCAGACCCTGGCCGCCCGCTTTCATGCCGCCATGCCCCCCGAGCAGACCCCGGAGTGTACTGACGGTTACGAGGGCTTCTTCCACCTGGCCCAGATGAGCGGCACTGTGGAGGAGAGCACACTGCACTACATCATCCGCGACTTTGATGATGACGCCTTCGCCGCCCGCAAGGCCCAGCTCAAGGAGCGGGTCGCCTCGCTACAGCTGGATGCCCCCAAGGCCCGCATCGAGCTCACCCTGACCGACAGCTATCGCAACATGCGCAGCCAGATAGAGCCGCACATGCACATAGTCGAGCTGGCCAGGGCGGCCATGCTGACGGCCGACGTGGTGCCCAAGATCAAACCCATCCGTGGCGGCACCGATGGGGCCCGCCTCTCCTTTATGGGGCTGCCCTGCCCCAACCTCTTCACCGGCGGTCACAACTTCCACGGCAAGCACGAGTTCATCCCGCTGCAATCCATGGAAAAAGCGGTCGCCACCCTGGTGGCGCTGGTACGGCTGACCTCCGCCTGGCGGGGATAACCCGGGTTCGTGCGGGGCGAGACAATGCGCTCGCCCCACCATCACACGGCCATTTCGCGGCCAGCAAAGAGAGGGAACGAGGGTAACAAGCAGCCCTGCCACAACATTGTTATCCTGCCGACACCAAGAAAAGGGGAAACAGGAAATGCGAGTACCGGGGTAACAAGCAGCCCCTGCCACAAAATTGTCATACCGCCGACACACAGCGGGAACAGAGGCGGCACATGCTGGGGCAAAGGATCACCGGAGCCCAGCCCCATGTTCAGCGTCGATACCCTGCTACGACAGCACCTTCCCCATCTCTCGAACAACCCAGTGCTGCGCCCCCTGCTTGGCCAGGGCCTGCGCTGGTTGCTGCACGAGAAGGCCTTCCAGCACTTTGCCAGCAGCTACCCCCATCTGCGCGGCCTCGACTTTGTCGAGCAGGCGCTGCAACAGATCGACTTTGACTACAAGGTGAGCGAGGCGGAGCTGGAGCACATACCCAGCAGCGGCCGGGTCATCATTGTGGCCAACCATCCCATAGGGTCGCTGGACGGGCTGGCACTGCTGCGCCTGCTCGGCCGCATCCGGCCGGACGTGAAGATAGTCGCCAACCAGCTGCTGGCACAACTCACGGCGCTGCGCCCGCTGCTGCTGCCGGTCGACAACATGCATGGCAAGACGGACAGGCGCGCAATCCTGGCCATGGGCGAGCATCTGGCCAGTGAGGGGGCCCTGGTGATCTTCCCCGCCGGCGAAGTGTCGCGACTCAGCATCAAGGGGGTGAAGGATGGCCCCTGGCAAGGGGGCTTTATCAAGCTGGCCCAACGCACCCGTACCCCGCTGGTGCCCATTCACGTCGGCGGGCGCAATGGCCTGGGGTTTTATCTCGGCGCCTGGCTCAACAACGCCTGGGCGGGGCTCTTGCTGGTCAAGCAACTGTTTCGCCAGCAAGGGGGGCGCATCCCCGTCACCATAGGGGCGCGCATTCCCGTCGACAGCTTTCGCGACCTGCCCGCCAAGACGGCGGCGCAACTGGTGCGCAGCCACCTCTATCGCATCGGGAGAGGTAAAAAGGGCAAGCTGGCGACAGAGGCCCCCATTGCCCAGCCGGAGGAGCGCCGTCAGCTCAAACAGGCCATAGAGGCGAGTGAAGCTCTCGGCCACACCCCCGATGGTCAGGGGATCTACCTCTACCGGCGCCATGAGCTGAGCCATTCGGTGATACTGCGCGAGCTCGGCCGTCTGCGGGAGATCGCCTTTCGCGCCGTGGGGGAAGGCTCGGGCAAACGGCGGGATCTCGATGGCTTCGACGATGACTATCACCACCTGATCCTGTGGGATCCGGCCAGGCTCGAGATCATAGGCGCCTATCGCTTCGCCCCTGTGGCCGAGCTGATGGCGAGCAAGGGACTGGATGGCCTCTACAGCCACACCCTGTTCGGCTTTGAAGCCAGGCTGCTGCCAAGACTTGAGCTGGCCATCGAGCTGGGCCGCAGCTTTATTCAGCCCGCCTACTGGGGCAAACGGGGACTGGATTACCTCTGGTTCGGCATCGGCGCCTACTTGGCCCGCTATCCCCACTACCGCTACCTGTTCGGACCCGTCTCACTCTCCGGCAGCCTGCCGCCAGCGGCCAAGGATCTGCTGGTGAGCTTTTATCGCCAGCACTTTGCCCCCGAGCTGGCGCTGGCCCCCTCCCGTCGCCCCTATCCCGAGACGCTGCCGCTATTTGAGGGGCAGGATTACGGGACGGATCTCAAGGCGCTCAAGGCCAGGCTCGACAACCTGGGTTGTGCCATCCCCACCCTCTACAAGCAGTATTCCGAGCTGTGCGAACCGGGAGGCGTGCAGTTTATGGACTTTGGCATCGACCCCGATTTCAACCACTGCATCGATGGCCTGGTGTGGGTGGACGTGAGTCGCATCAAACCCCACAAGCGGGCCCGCTATATCGGCAGCCAGCAGATTGGCGACCAGCCCGACGGCCCCCATCTGGATGAACAAGGCAGGACACCCGCTGCCACAGCGGCGCGCGCCTGAGCATACGCCACAGACAGTGACGGGCAGACAACAAACAGGGAGGCCGCCGCCTCCCTGTTTGTATCCGAATCGCTTATATCCACATTGTTATATTCGATCCCCGGCCATCACTCACCGGCAGGTTTGCGATCCGAGTGACCCAGATCCCGCTGTGGGGCGATAATGTCGCGCACCCGCTGCTTGATCTCTTTCGCCTCGGGAAAACCCTCGTCGGCTACCCTGTCCCACACCAGCACGCCATTCACCAGAATGCGAAATTCCCCCTTGCTGGCAGGCACCAGCGCCACCTCGCCAAGATCGCTGTCAAATGTGGATAGCAGCTCCTGGGCCAGCCAGGCAGCGCGCAGCATCCAGCGACAGAGGGTGCAGTAACGAATTTCGATACGGGGCTTGCTGATGGGGATCTGTACGTCGGTCATTGAATCACTCCATAAAAATCGGCCAGCGGATGATAAACCAATAACCGCCCGCCATGCCTTGCTCAAAAAGCAGATGCGCGACCTGCCTCGCTTATTGGCTGACCCCGTGAAAATCGGCCAACCAGTGGCGGGCTATGGTGCGCATGGTCGATTGCGGCAGATCGAACAGGCCGGGGGCCATGGATTGCTGCGCCAGTTGGCGCACCCCTTCGATGATCTCCGCCAGCACCAGATAGACATATTCGCCGATGACGGCGCCGTGGACGAAGTTGACCGCCTCCCCCCGATTGAGCAAAAAAATCTGGCTGCCATCCGGGCGCGTCAGCGCCAGTACATGGGGGCACACCTCCTGGCTTGGCCAGGGCAACTGGGAGAGACAAAATGCAAACTCGTCGTCGGCCGAGGTGACCGACGCCAGCATGGTGCCGGGGCGCAATCGCTGCAAATCGGCCAGGTCCAGCGAGCCGTTGCCGGTGGAGCAGATCACCAGCTCGGCCCGGCTGAGGGCCTCTTCTTTTCCCACCAGCTTGAAGCCGTGGGAGAGCGCCTCCACCTGGCGCAGCACATCTGTCTCCACCAGCTCCAGGTGCAAATTGCGGCACCTGAGCTCGCGGGCAATGCTGCGCCCCACCTTGCCATAGCCAAACAGGGCGGCCTGGCAGACGTTGAAGGTACGGTTGAGGGTACGGACCAGCGACTCGGCGGAATAAACAACACTCAGGCCAATCTGGATATCCTCGGCCTGCTTGAGGGGACTGCGCGCCACCGAAATGACAGGGGTGGCCAGCACCTCCTGCTCGTAGCGCTGATGACCATTTTCAGTCATCTCCACCACACCGAGAAAACGGGGACCGAAATACTCGCTCAGGGTCGCCTGGGTCTTGGCAAAGTAGCCACCTATATCCAGTATGATGAGCCGCTCGTGGGGGGCGACCAAGGGGGCGATATGATCGATCACCCCCTGCGGCGCATTGGTCCACTGCCGGTTCAGTGGCAGCACGGGATAGTGCTGCTGGGCCCAGGTCAGGGTCGGTCCGTGTACTGACTTGGGTTTGGGCAAGATGGCGCCGATCCGCCCGATTTGCGCGAGGGCCTGGATAAACTGGGGGCGATCGGGAAGCAGATGGGTAACCAGCAGGATGCAGAGACCGTCGAGACGTCCCTGCTCGGTGAAATGGCGAAAAAACAGATGCTCAGATCCTTGACTGCGCAACTGTGGCCTCCTTAGCGCGCCGCAAACATGCAGGCAAACAAAACCCGGCATGACCGGGTTCTGTGTGTGTCCAGATAATTGAAAATCCTTTTTATCTGAAACCACCAAGTGGCTCAATCTTTATCTGTACAGACTATGACGAGGTCGGCAACTTTAGCGTTAATAGCCTGTTTTTTATGCTAAAAATCAGTAAAGAGAGGCCTCGGGCCACACCTTCCACAGACTCAACCCCGTGCCCGCACCCGCCAGCAGGATCAGCACAAGCCAGCGCTGTAGCCAAGGTTTGTTTCGCAGGGTCCACTCCAGCAGGGGCAGCAGCCAGACCGGCAGCAAGACAGTGAGTGGTACTTCAACATACTGCCAGGCAAGCATCTGCATAAAGGCGAGCGCCAGGGCCAGGGCCGCAGGGGTGGCGGTCACACCCGCAAACACAGCGATCAGGGCACGGAAACCGGCAAAGGCAGCGATCGCCCCGGCCAGCTGGGCAATCAGCAGGCTGCCATCGATACCGATCACCAGCGCCAACCAGATAAAGCCAAGGGCAAAACCCAGCCCTTCCCGGCTGTCACCACGCAGATCAGTCCAGCCAACCCAGACGATGGCAGGCAGCAACGCCAGCCAGATGCGCGGTTCACTGGTCAACACAGAGGCAAGCCCCTGCCACCACACCAGGGCACCGAGCCCGGCGAACAGCAACAACGCGGCCCGCTTGTCTGCCAGTTGCGCAGCAATCGCCGGCACCAGCAAGGTCAGTGGCAGCCACTGCCACGCCTTGACCGGCACGCCATAGACGCCACCCAGCAGGCAGCCCACCAGCCAGAGCGCCAGGGCGCCCCACAGATACCCGAGTCGTGGCCAGCGCCATGACAGCAAAGCGGCCCCCAAAGGGGCCGCCAGGGTTTGTAGCAAGAGTGCTGCGCCCATTACTTGCGCACACCTTCGACGAACAGATTGATGCTCATCTCGTCCGGGATACCCGGTAACATGTAGTTCACGCCAAAGTCGCTGCGCTTGATGGTGGTGGAGGCGTTGAAGCCGCTGCGATAGCCGCCCCAGGGATCCTTGCCTTCACCAATCTTGACCAGGTCAAACGCCACTTCCTTGGAAACGCCGTGCAGGGTCAGGGTGCCTTTCAATACGCCCTTCTCCTTGGTCCCTTCATACGCTGTGCTGACGAAGGTCATCTTGGGGTACTGCTTCACGTCCAGAAAATCGGGGCTGCGCAGGTGTTTGTCGCGGGCTTCATGGTTGGAGTCCACGCTGGCGGCATCGATCTCGAAGCTCGCCTTGGCCGCTGCCGGGTTGGCATCGTCCATACTGAAGGTGCCGCTGAAGGTGTTGAATCGGCCTACCAGCTCGGAGAAGCCGAGGTGTCCCACCTTGAACTGGACTGTGGTGTGAGCCGCATCGACGTCGTAATCGGCCGCCATCAGGGGAGCCGCCATAAACAGGCAGGAGGCCAGCAGGGCCTGAGTCATTTTCATCCGTTCGTTCCTTCATATTGGGGGTTCACAACAACAACCAAGATGCTAACCTCCATATCGGAATAGATAATCAGCGATTTATTAAAATAATTATCAACTGAGAGTGAAAGATGGACCAGATAGCCGCCATGCGCACCTTCATCAAGGTGGTGGAATGTCAGAGTTTTACCAAGGCCGCCAACCAGCTCGGCATCTCGGTCGCCATGACCTCCAAGCTGATGCAGCAACTGGAGGAGTCCCTCTCCACCCGCTTGCTGTCGCGCACCACCCGTCAGGTCAACCCCACTGAGGCGGGACAGTTCTACTACCAGCGCTCCCAGGCCCTGCTGGCAGAGCTGGAAGAGACTCACAGCCAGCTCACCCGCAACAACCAGCAGCCCCAGGGTACCCTCAAGCTATCGGTACCGATGGACTTTGGCTACCTGCATCTCTCCCCTGCCCTGCCGCTGTTTCGTGAACGCTTCCCGGATCTGAAACTGGAAATAGAGTACAGCGACCGGCGGGTGGCCCTGGTGGAAGAGGGGTTCGATCTGGCGCTGCGCATCGGCAACCTGCCGGACTCCTCTCTGGTCGCCAAGCCGCTGGCCATGATGAAGCTGGAGGTGTGTGCCAGCCCCACCTATCTGGCCCGCAGGGGCACCCCGAACAGCCCCGAGGATCTCAAGCAGCACGACTGCCTCATCTATACCCTGACCCAGCCTGACTGGGTCTTCAAGCAGGGGGGAGAACAGCTGAGCGTGCGCCCGCAGGGGCCGCTTCGCGCCAACAATGGCGTGGCCCTGACCCGGGCCGCCTGCGATCATCAGGGCATTATCTTGCAGCCCACCTTCATCGTCGGGGATGCGCTGCGTTCAGGGGAGCTGGTTCCCTTGCTGCCGGAGTGGGAGAAGGGGCAGGTGGGTCTCTATGCCCTCTACCCTCATCGCAGATTCGTCTCCGGCAAGGTGCGCTGCTTTATCGAGTTCGTGCAGGAGCGCTACCTGGCGCCTCACTACTGGGATCGCAAAGCGTGAGCCAGTGCCGGGATTTATGATGCAGAGGTGTCGGACTGTGGAGATGCGGGTGCGGCGGGCAACGGCAGCTCGGCCACCAGCAGTTGATCGGTCTGCGTTATTTGCCAGCGCGGCAGACGGCGCTGCAAGGTGGCGAGCGGCTCCTCGCCGAGGGCATAGGGCAGCGTGATGTGCAGGCAGTGGCAATCGAGCATGCCGGCCAGCTGCAACATCAGAATGAGGTTGGCCTCATCCGTCTTGTGCTTGTTGATGCGTTTGCCAATCTCATGGCGAAAGTGGGTCTCGGGATCCTGGGTCATCGCCTGCCAGCCATAACCAAACAGCGGCATGAAGGCGCTGATCACGCCAAGGGCAGTCAGCGGCCGCTTGGGCGGATGGTAGAGCGCATTGAGATCCAGCAGTATGGGGGTTAGATGCAGCTCACGACTGCCGGACAAAATGTTATTACTCATTGGATAACCTTGTTGATTCCACTAGACTGCGCCGCATATTTGACCTGACATGCCAACGAGGTGCTGATGCTAAGCGATATCGAGGTCTCCCGCCAGTCCCCCCGTCTCTCCATCCAGGCCCTGGCTTCGCGCCTGGGCATCCCGGCCCATCTGCTCAGCCCTCACGGCCACTACAAGGGCAAGCTCAGTCTCGAACTGCTCAAGCAAGCCGCCAGCAAGCCCGGCGAAAAAGCGGGCAAGCTGGTGCTGGTGAGCGCCATCACGCCGACGCCCCTTGGCGAGGGCAAGACGGTCACCACCCTGGGCCTCTCCATGGGGCTCAACCACATAGGCCAGCCCAGCATCGCCACCATTCGCCAGCCGAGTCTCGGTCCCGTATTCGGGGTCAAGGGGGGCGCCGCTGGGGGTGGTCACGCCCAGGTGGTGCCGATGGAGGAGATGAACCTGCACCTGACCGGTGACTTCCACGCCCTCACCGCCGCCCACAACCTGGCGGCCGCCGCGCTGGATGCCCGCCTGTTCCATGAGACCAAACTCGGCAGTCAGTTCACCACCAGGACGGGGCTGGCACGGCTCGATATCGATCCCGCCAACATCCTCTGGCCGCGCACCCTCGACATGAACGATCGCGCCCTGCGCCACCTCACGATTGGGCAGGGGGCCGCCGCCGATGGCGTTGAACGCCAGGATCGCTTCGTCATCACCGCCGCCTCCGAGCTGATGGCCATTCTGGCGCTGGCAAGCGACTTGAAAGACTTGCGCGAACGCATCGGCCGCATCCAGCTGGCCCTCGATAGCCAGGGCAACCCCATCACGGCCGAGCAGCTGGAAGTCGCCGGCGCCATGACGGTGCTGCTCAAAGACGCGCTGCAACCGACCCTGATGCAGACCACGGAGCAGACCCCTGTGCTGGTGCACGCCGGCCCCTTTGCCAACATAGCCCACGGCAACTCTTCTGTGATTGCCGACCGCATGGCGCTGCAACTGACCGACTATGTGGTGACAGAGGCCGGGTTTGGCTCCGACATGGGATTGGAGAAGTTCTTCAACATCAAGAGCCGCCAGTCCGGCATCACGCCGGCCTGCGTGGTACTGGTGGCAACGGTGCGCGGCCTCAAGGCCAACAGCGGCCTGCTCGACATCCGCCCGGGCCAGCCGCTGCCTGCGAGCCTGCTGGGGGAAGACTTGCCCACCCTTGAGAAAGGCTGCGCCAATCTCGCCTGGCATATCAACAATGCCCGCCGTTATGGCGTGCCCGTGGTGGTGGCGGTCAACCGCTTCCCTACCGACAGCCAGGCCGAGCTGGATCTGCTGATGCGCGAGGCGCGCCAAGCCGGTGCCTGTGGTGCAGCCATATCTACCGCCTTTGTAGAGGGCGGTGCGGGCGCCAGTGAACTGGCCAGGGCAGTGGTCGCCGCCTGCGAGATGCCAAGCCAGATCCAGCTGCTCTATCCCGATGAGATGAGCTTGTGTGCCAAGCTCGCCACCCTGGTGGAGTGCGGCTATGGCGGCCGTGGTGTCATCCTCTCTGACAAGGCGCACCGACAGCTGGCAGCGCTCTCGGCCGCAGGCTGGGATCACCTGCCCATCTGCGTGGCCAAGACGCCGCTCTCCATCAGCCACGATCCAGCCAGGAAGGGGGTACCGACCGATTTCGAGGTGCCCATCGACGAGGTGAAGCTGTGCGCCGGTGCCGGTTTCGTCTATGCGCTGGCAGGCCCCATCATGACAATGCCGGGACTCGGCAGTCTGCCTGCCTATCGCCATATCGATATCGACGAAGACGGCGAGATAGTCGGCTTGAGCTGACGTACTCCATGCTCAAGATCGCCAGAAACAACAAGGCCCCGCCAATTTGGCGGGGCCTTGTTTTATAACAGCGGTCACCCGTTAAGTGACGGGTTTGCCCCTAGAGGGTGAAGCGCTGGGTCATATGATGCAGCGAGGTGGCCAGCTTGCTCAGTTCGACACAGGCCTGGGCAGTCTGCTGCGCCCCCTGGGCGTTCTCGTCGGCGGCATTGTGGATGTTGACTATGCTGCGGTTGAGCTCCTCGGTCACCGCATTCTGCTCCTCGGTCGCGGTGGCGATCAGGGTGTTCATGTCGGTGATCTGGGTGACGGCCCCATTGATGGTATCTATGCTGCTGCCCGCATCCCGCGCCAACCCGACGCTCGCCTGCATCTGCTGACGGCTCAGCTGCATGGCGCTGCCCGCCTCGGCGGCGCGGCTCTGCAGCAGCTCTATCATCTTGCTGATCTCGGCAGTGGAGTCCTGGGTACGCTGCGCCAGGGAGCGCACTTCGTCCGCCACCACCGCAAAACCGCGACCCTGCTCACCGGCGCGAGCGGCCTCGATGGCGGCGTTGAGCGCCAGCAGGTTGGTCTGGCCGGCGATGTCGCGAATAACGTCCAGCACCATGCTGATGTTGGCGCTGTCGGTCTCCAGCTGCTGCACCACGGCGCCCGCCTGTTCAATCTTGACCGACACATCCTCGATGCTGCTGATGGCGCTGCTCACCACCTGGTTGCCCTGGGCCGAGGTATGGGAAGCATCCTTGGCCGCACTCATGGCATCCGTGGTATTGCGAGCCACTTCATTGACGGTGGACTGCATCTCGTTCATGGCGGTAGCCACCTGGGAAACCTCGCTCTGCTGGCGGGCCATGCCGGTGGCAGACTGTTCGGAGATGGCGCTCACCTCCTCCACAGCACTGCTGAGCTGGCTCACCGAACCGGCGATTTCGCTCACCAGATTGGCCAGCGCGTTTTGCATCCGGTTGAGCGCCGAGCCCAGTTGACCCAGCTCGTCGCGGTTGAAGCGGTTGTCCTGGATCCACTCCTGCAACTCCCCCTTGCCCAGATCGCCGTTGGCAATGCGCTGAGCTTGACGGGCCAGCATGATGAGGGGGTCCCGGATCTGACGGGTCAGCACCACAGATAGGGCGACCACCAGCACCAGACCGACTAACAGCGATACGGTGACGCTCAACTTGGCGGAGTCATAAGCGGCCACCACCACCTTGCGCGACGCCTTGGCATAGCCATGGTTGATGCGAATGAGGTCACTGACCGACTTGGTCAGGTTGAGGTAGAGCGGGATCCCCTCGCTCATGAAGACCTGCTGGGCAGCCGCCAGCTGATCGCTATCCTGCAACTGCTTCACCCGCTGGTGCAGCGCCGCGTAGCGGGCCCAGTCAGCCTTGACGGTATCGAAGGTGCGGCGCTCTTCCACATCTTCCGCCCAGATGGTGGCGTCATGCTCGACCAGTTGCTGGACGACCTGTTCAAACCTGCGGCTGGTTTCGCTGCGATACTTCGCTTTTTTCTGCGGATCCGAAGCCACCAGGAAGAATCCCAGCTCATAGCGGCGCAGATCACTGATGCTCTCGCCGATGGCGCTGGTGCGGTTGACGGCGGGCAAAATGCTGTCGGTGAAACCGATGGCGGCCCGGTTCATGTTGCTGAACTCGAGCAGCGAGAAGCCGCCAATAAAGGCCACCATCAGGCCGAGCACGGCAAAGCCGGCGGTGAGCTTCTTGCCTATGGTCATGGTACTGGTATTCATGGTATGTCCTGGATATGAGTGAACAGATAGCGCCCGCTTGATCCGCGCCTGTCGGCACGGATCTGTGACTGCCCTCCATGGCGGCTCATCCAGCCCTGATGAATATGTATCCTTACATGAACGAGGCGAGAACCTTTCAAGGGTGCGGGGTGCCTGCCTGACAAGCCCGTTCAGGCCTGCTGGGAGGCATGGCTGCGGCCAACATAACCACAGATGCCCGTCCCTTGCGGCTCAGCATGGGCCAAAAAGAGAGCCAAAGTGAACCATACCGAGGTATATCGACCGCACCGGTCAATCCCTTAAGGAAATTTGTGGATGAAACAGGAGAGATGGCCGACAGGCCCCATGAGCTGAAGAGGGAGAAAGGAGGCATGACACCATGGTGCCATGCCTCCCGACAGATCAGCCCTTCAAACCGCCCAGAAACTCGGCGCGGGTATCGGGTTGGGTCTTGAACACACCACCGAGGGAGGTGGTGGTGGTGTAGGAGGTGGAATCCATCACGCCCCGAGCCTTCACGCAGAAGTGGGTCGCCTTGATGCTGATGGCCACATCCTTGGTGCCAAGCAGGGTCTGCAACGCCAGCAGGATCTGCTGGGTGAGGCGCTCTTGAACCTGGGGACGGCGGGCGAAGAACTGCACTATGCGGTTGATCTTCGACAGCCCGATCACCTTGCCACGGGGGATATAGGCCACATGGGCCAGCCCGTCGATAGTGACGAAGTGGTGTTCGCAGGTGCTGGTGAGGCTGATATCCCGCACCATGATCATCTCGTCCACCTTCATCTTGTTCTCGATCACAGTCACCTTGGGGAAGGTGGTGTAATCGAGACCGGAGAAGATCTCGTTCACGTACATCTTGGCGATGCGGTGCGGCGTCTCCGCCAGACTGTCATCGGTCAGATCCAGCCCCAGCGTCTCCATGATGGCGCGCATGTGGCCTTCGATCTTCTCCTTCTTCTGCTGACCATTCAACGCATTGGCCACCAGAGGTGTCTCGAGGCCCTCGGCCTCGAGGGCTGCCCTGACCAACAGGGCTTCCTGGCTTAAGCTCGTCATCTTGTTCCTCTCCCACGCTCAGGGACTGTAATGGCCACCTTGTCTGTGGCGGCACTTTGTTGTGGCGCAATAGTAAACGGCGATTATTGCCATAATTCAAGCTAACTCAAGTCCGTCTCCTGACTTTATGCCAATCCGTCGGGTTTTACCCCTTGATGACCCACCCCATACGGGGAGGGTTGCGACAAACGACCTCTATTCCACCGCAATTCCACCACCACCCTGTGCCAGACAACCTGGTGCCAGCCCTTGATAAGCCTGCCCATCCACACTGATTTTTGGGATAATCTGCCCTCAACCACACCAAAGAGGTAATGACGATGGGATTTGATACCAGCGGACTACTCCCCCTGAGCGATGCCCTGCAAGGGATGCTGGACCAACTCGCCTGCTGCTGCGACACAGAGCAAGTGCCCCTGCCCCACGCCCTTGGCCGCGTGATCGCTGGCGATATCGCCTCCCCTCTGTCAGTGCCTCCCTTCGACAACGCGGCCATGGACGGTTACGCAGTGCGGCTGGCGGATCTGGCTTCCGGCACTCCTCTCACCATGGCAGGCAAGGCGTTTGCCGGTCAGCCCTATCAGGGGGAGTGGCCCGCCGGTCACTGTGTGCGGATCATGACAGGCGCGCCCGTGCCAGAAGGCACGGATGCGGTGGTGATGCAGGAAGAAACGCAGGCCGACGGCAACCAGATCACCTTTCTGGTGCCGCCCACCCTGGGCCAGAATATCCGCCGCCGCGGGGAAGACATTCACGAGGGGGCCAGCGTACTGAGTGCGGGTTGCCGCCTCACCCCGCGAGAGCTGCCACTGCTGGCCTCCTTGGGCATCGCCACCGTGCCGGTGCGCCGCCCGCTAAAAGTCGCCATCTTCAGCACGGGGGACGAGCTCAAGCCGGTCGGTACCCCGCTCGCCCACGGCGACATCTATGACTCCAACCGCTACGGGGTCAAGGCCATGCTAAGCCGCCTTGGCTGTGAGTGCCTCGACCTTGGCATCATACCGGACGACCCTGCTGCCCTTCGCGCCGCCTTCCTGCGGGCCGACAGCGAGGCCGATGCCCTCATTACCACGGGTGGCGTGTCGGTCGGTGAAGCAGACTTCACCAAGCAGTTGCTGGAGGAGCTCGGCGAGATCGGCTTCTGGAAACTGGCCATCAAGCCGGGCAAACCATTCGCCTTCGGCCGCCTGCCCCGCGCCTGGTTCTTTGGCCTGCCGGGCAATCCTGTCTCTGCCATGGTCACCTTCGATCAGCTGGTACAGCCTGCGCTGGCCAAGCTGGCCGGCCAGCAATTCGAGCGTCCGCTGCAACTGCTGGCCGTCGCTGCCGAGCCCCTCAAAAAAGCCCCGGGGCGGCTCGATTTTCAGCGCGGCATCCTGAGCCAGGGGCCAGACGGCCTGGAAGTGCGCAGCACAGGCTCCCAGGATTCCGCCGTGTTCAGTTCATTGTCCCACGCCAACTGCTACATAGTGCTGGAGCGTGAGCGGGGCAAGGTGGCGGCAGGGGAAACCGTCACCGTCGAGCCGTTCGGGAGCTTGCTGTTGTGAACGACATTCTCTCTGACGCAGAACTCTTGCGCTACAACCGCCAGATAGTGCTCAAATCCTTCGATTTCGAGGGGCAGGAGGCGCTCAAACAGGCCAGCGTGCTGGTCATTGGCGCGGGGGGCCTGGGCTGCGCCGCCAGCCAGTATCTGGCGGTGGCCGGGGTCGGCCAGCTCACGCTGGTGGATTTTGACAAGGTGGAACTCTCCAACCTGCAACGCCAGGTGCTGCACACGGATGCGCGCATTGGCCAGCTCAAGGTGGCGTCAGCGGCAGAGGCGCTGCGCGCCCTCACTCCCTGGCTCAAAGTGGAGACTCACGCCGCGGTTGCCGACGAGGCACTGCTCGATGCTCTGTTGCCCCGGCACCAGCTGGTATTGGATTGCACCGACAACCTGGCCATCCGCAATCTGCTCAACCAATACGCGCGCAAACACGGGGTACCGCTGGTCAGTGGTGCCGCCATCCGGCTCGAAGGGCAGTTGTGCAGCTTTACCTGGCAGGAGAGTGAACCCTGTTACGCCTGCCTCAGCGCCCTGTTTGGCGAGCAGGCGCTGACCTGCGTCGAAGCGGGGGTGCTCGCCCCCGTAGTCGGACTGGTCGGCAGCCTGCAAGCGCTGGAGGCCATCAAGCTGCTGGCGGGGATGGGCCGCAGTTACAGCGGCCGCCTCCTGATGATCGACGGCCTTACTGGCACCTTCCGCGAGATGAAACTGCCAAAACGCCCCGACTGCCCGGTCTGCTCTCACCCTTAAGTGATCCCTATCACCAATAACTCGCAGCCAATAAAAAAGGCTCTGTCCCAATTGTGTGTTGAAAGGCTAAGCTTGAAGTAGGCCATCACCTTGAGGTCTACCATCATGGATACCCCAGCCTTTCAACACCTGTTATCCCTCTTTCCACTGCTTACCCTGCGCCAGCGCCGTGTTGCCCAGCAGGAGCTCACGGCGCCACACGCCATTACCTCACTCAATACCCAGTTACCAGCATGCAGCGGTTGCCCTCATTGTCAGGCCGCTCCTGCTCAGCTGGCGCCTTGGGGATGGAGTCGGGGACTGCGCCGCTACCGTTGCAAACTGTGTCTGCGCACCAGCACCGTGCTCACCAAAACGCCCCTGGCCCGGTTGCGCAAAGCCCAGTGCTGGGAGGACTACGCGCAGGCCCTCATTGAAGGGCTGACCGTCCGTCAGGCCGCGCTGCGTTGCGGCGTCAGCAAAAATACCGCCTTCCTCTGGCGTCACCGCTTCTTGCGCGCGATGGCAACCCATCAAGCCACACGGGAAGAGGGCATCATTGAGGTTGATGAGACCTTCTTCCTCGAATCGTTCAAGGGGCAACGGGGACTGCCGCGTCCGCCACGGCATCGCGGTGGTAAAGGGCGAACCCGTGGAACCGGGCCGGATTACATTCCGGTGATGGTGGTACAAGACCGGGCAGGCCACCATGCGGATTTTCAGCTGGATAAGATGAATGCCGAAACAGTGATAGCGGTCTTGAAGCCCTTGGTTTCACCTGACGCGGTACTGTGTAGCGATGGTGCGGGCGCGTATGCCAGTTTCAGTCAAGCGCAGGGGGTGACCCATCAGGTGGAGCACAATCGTCGGGGCGAACGGGTGGTTGGTGCGTATCACATCCAGCATGTAAACGGATATCACCATCGGTTGAAAGAGTGGATGGAGCGGTTCCATGGCGTGGCGACCCACTACCTGAAGAATTACCTGGGTTGGCGCAGGATGCTGGAACGTTACGGAAGGGGGGGAATATCAAAGCGTGTTTGCATGAGGCGCTGGGGCACCCCATGCAACACGTAATTGGGACATATGTCTAGTCCTGAAATAGGTTTACACATTTTCGGCTAGCATTTCTCCACTCAGAACCCCCGATGCACTGCATCGGGGGTTCTGTATTTCAACGCATGATGCGGCCGCTCCACGTTGTAGATATCCA